>NZ_JAZDRP010000002.1:0-482876 GCF_036330345.1 Hyphobacterium lacteum | reverse complement strand
CGACCTTCGACATCTTCAACACGAACGCTCAGTTCGTGGCGGGTATCGACGTGACGTATCTGGAAAGCTTTGCTTACCAGGTCCTGCCGGGCGGTACGGTGTTTGAATACGCTGGCCGCTTTGCCCAGGATCCGTTCACGGGTGTCCCGGCTGCGTTCCCGGAAATCTCTGCCCTGCTGCGCATGGGTATCGTTTCCGACAACTGGCAGTTCAACTATGTTGGCCGCTTCATCGACGAAGTCACCGACTTCTCGTCGAACCCGGCGAACCTGTCGAACGACGCCGAGCGTGTGATGTATCATGACGTCCAGGCTGCTTACGACTTCGTCGATAGCGGTGTTGGCCTGACCTTCGGCGTGCGGAACCTCGCTAATGAGACCCCGCCGTATGTCACCAACAATGATGACATGAATACTCTGAACCAGACCTACGACACGGCTGGCCGCTACTTCTACGGCCGGATCACGGTTCGCCGGTAGTTCAATGAGGTAATGCGCAGCACATGGAAATCGACTCCCCGGAACTTACCTGAGTTCTCAGTTCCGGGGAGGACGGTTTCGCCCTCCGAGTCAGGTGTTCTGCGTATGCTGGGCGGGCCTTCGGGCCCGCCTTTTTTTTATGATTCCTGCAGCTCGGTCAGGATTTCGGACCGGTGCTGATCCAGACGCGGTGCTGGCAGCCCAAGCTCAAGACGCCCATTCGTGAACGTAATCGGTGTACGGATGCCCGGGACGCCGTCTGCCAGAATTTTCAATTCCCGCTCAATGACTTGCGGATCACTGAATACGTCTGCCAGCGTGTTGATCGGCCCCGCCGGGATCGTGTGTGCCTTGCACGCTTCAAGCAGATCAGCCCGCTTCCAGTTCCGGGCCTCGCCTGCAATCAAGGACACCAGCTCCGCGCGGTGTTCAACGCGGCCAGCATTGGTTGCAAACCGCTCTGCCCGCCCGGCCTCCATCTGAAGCAATTCGACCAGCCGCCGGTACTGGGCATCATTGCCTACAGCGATAATCAGATAGCCATCGGACACCGGGAAGGCCTGGTAGGGTACGATGTTCGGGTGGGTTGTTCCCATCCGGTGCGGCGCCTTGCCCGTGACCAGATAATTCATCGCCTGGTTCGTCATGACTCCGGTCATGCAATCCATCAACGCCAAATCAATGTGCTGTCCCTTGCCGGTCCGCTCTCGCTGGGCAAGCGCCGCCTGTATTGCGATTACGCCATACAGGCCGGTCAGAAGATCAGCGATGGCGATCCCGACTTTCTGCGGCGTACCATCGGGGTCTCCGGTCAGGTCCATGAGACCGGACATGCCCTGGACGATGAAGTCATAGCCAGCCAGGTCGGCATAAGGGCCTGTATGTCCGAAGCCGGTGATCGAGCAATAGACAAGGCGTGGATTGATCGCGCTGAGGGCGGCGTAATCGAGCCCGTATTTTGCCAGTCCGCCATGCTTGAAATTCTCGATCACGACATCCGACCGGGCCGCCAGGCGGCGGACAAGATCCCGGCCTTCCCCGGTTCGGAAATTGGCCGTGATCGACCGTTTGCCGCGGTTGCAGGCATGGTAATAGGCGGCCGCCCGCTCACCGTCATGGTCGATCCATGGCGGACCCCAGCGTCGCGTATCATCGCCGGCCGGGGCTTCGACCTTGATCACATCGGCGCCGAGGTCAGCCAGTGTCTGGCCTGCAAAAGGTCCTGCCAGAACCCTTGCCAGCTCCAGCACTTTCAAACCGGTGAGTGGCGGCTCGGCGGTCATCGTCAGCGGCCTCCGGAAAAGTCGGGCGCGCGTTTTTCGAGGAAGGCGCGATAACCTTCGTGGAAATCCCCGCTATCGAAGGCATCGCGGAACAGGGCGCGTGTTTCTGCCGTGTCGCTCAATGTGCCGTTTGAGACGAGATTCAGGATGTATTTCAGGCCTTTCAGGCTACCGGCCGATCGCGCGGCGATTTCCGAGCATCGCTTCTCGATTAACCGGTCCATTTCAGCGGTTGGCTGGCAGGCGGCGACGAGACCAATGGCTTCGGCTTCAAATCCGTCCAGATGCCGTGCAGAGAATAGGATGTCCCGGGCCATGGCCTGTCCCACCGCATCGACCAGCCGCCGCGTATCATTCAACGGATAGAGCAGACCCAGCTTGGCGGGGGTGACACCGAACTTTGATTCCGGTGTGCAAAAGCGCAAATCGCAGGATAGCGCGATCCCGCATCCCGCGCCGATGCACGGCCCATCGATCCTGGCAATGACCGGCATGGGAAAGGCCGCCAGCGCATCAAGCGCCTCGGCGACCTCGCGGGAAAACGCATCGGCGCTCTCGCGTGTTGCATAGACATCCTCGAACTCGCCGATATCGGCGCCGGCGGCAAAGGCTCCGCCTTCACCGCGCACCAGCAATACGCGCAATTCCTCGCGGAGCGCCGCTTCGGCCAACAGTACAGGCATGGCCTGCCACATGGCGCGGGTCAGGGCATTACGCTTTTCCGGCCGGTTGAGAACCAGATGGCTGATCGCACCGTGATGCTCGAGAAAGAGATCGCTGGAGCTCATTCCGAGCGCACTCAGTAGTCGCCCGATGGTGGAGATATGAGGCGGGAAAAGAAGATCGCGTTGAGGAACATCTTTTCCGCACCCCGGAATGTTGCCCTGAAATTCGGATTGTCGGCGAAAAGCACCACCGCACCGCGACCGCGCCTTTGCGCGACGACGGCTGGCGTGCCGGCAATCTCTTCCTGACGACGGGTGGAGGCGTAGCCTGACAGAAGCGGATCTTCGTTGTATTGCACAGGGACAGCGAACGGATCGTCTTCGGGCCATTCCAGCGTTTCGGTCATGTTCCGGTGAAGGGCGATGAACCGGTCCGCATATCCAAAGCCGATCGGATGGCTGGGATCAAGATCGCCCGCGAAAATCGCGCCACCGATAATATGTTCGGCGTCGTCGACCGGGAGATCGGAGTAATTCCGCCGGTCCGGGCGCTCGCCGCTTTCCTCATCGCCGGACGCGTCATCGTCGTCGTCCGCCTCGACACCGAGGAAGACTTCCTGTGCCATCAGCGCGCCCTGGCGGCTGGCGATTACGACGCCGCCATCCTCGCGGATCCATTGCTGTACACGCGTGGCATCGCGCTCGGAGAGGCGGGTATTTCCACCGCCGACAATGATCAGATGGGTATAGCGGGACCAGTCCAGACCGCCGAGCTGGTCCTTACGGCGCAAGGTCACCGGGATATTCATCCGGTGGTCGAGCAGGTGCCAGACTTCTCCCGCATCATATGAGGCGATACCGGCATCAAACAGGACCAGCACGCTGGGCTGGTCGACCGAGCGGAAACCGGCGCGGTCGCCAAGGTCGGGTGAATTTCCTGGTGTCGACCCCGAAGTCACCGAGAACGCCGCTACGCCATCCGTTTCGGCAGCTTCGCGGACCAGCGCGTAGATTTCGTCATGGGAAACGTCCTGACCGACCAGCGGGACAAAGACGGCGCCCGGTGCGAACTGCCGTGGTCCGCCAAGGACTGGAATGGTCACATTTTCGGTTGCAACGCGCACGCGGACGTCATGGTCCAGCAACCGGTAGAGGCTGCGTGGGGCATAATAGTCCGACCAGCGGAGGACATAGCCATAGGTGGACCGCGCCGGCGCGTTGGCCCCGGTTTCCCGGGGACGCAGAACAGCCCCCGCCAGATCAGACGACCAGGCGCGTCCAAGTGCTGCATATTCGAGGTCATAGGCCAGTGGTAGCGTCCAGCCCGAAACGTCATAGAAAATGTTCTCGTCGAACTCGGTGACCCGGTCGAAAATGCTGCGGATCATAGTGTATTGCGGCTGGGCGAGTTGGACGATAGCGGCTTCTCCGGCCCGATAGGTATGACCGTTGACCCGAACATCCCTCGCCAGCGTATTCACCGTGACATCATGCCTGGCCAGCAAGTCGACAAACAGGTTCAACCGTTCCGGGTCGCCATCCGCTGAAAAGACATAAGCACGATCGGAATCGCGCGCCGCCCGTTGCATGGCACTCGCGAAAAACTCACGCTGATAGGCCATGATGGCGTCGCGTTGGGCAAGGGCGCCCTCAACCGTTGTCAGGCTGGTGCGGAAATGGGTTCTGACATTCTCGCCATGCCGAACCAGACCGCGCTCGGATTCGATCAGGCCGCCCCGCGCCGCACCGATTTCGAACAGAATACCCAAGGAACCATTCACCTGCGGGTAGGTCGAACCCTTGCCGACGTAGAAATTGTCGAAGCCTTCTTCGGACGTGTAGAGGCGCGCTTCGCTATCCAGAAAGCGGACATGGTATTGGGCGATGCCCTGGGTCAGTTCGCGGGCGCGTTCCGGAATAAGCGGATTGCGGCGCAGGGGTTCGCCCGGGTGAAAATAGAAGGTGGCTTCCGTTCCCATCTCGTGGAAATCGGCCGATACCTGCGGCTTCCAGCGATGCCATTGTTCCAGCCACGCTTGCGATTCAGGTTGGGTCTGTAACAGCCATTGGCGATTGAGATCGAACCAGTAATGGTTGGTTCGCGCTTCGGTCCACAGATTGTGTTGTTCATTGTTCGGGTCGGTGACCGGAATGTCCGCACCAAAGGCCTCGACATGATTGACGCGGCGGGAATGGCCGTCGGGATTGAAGATGGCAGTGATCAGGATCACCGCATCGTCCAGTGTTTCCTCGATTGCATCACCCTGCGCCGCCGCAAAATGATAGAGGGTGGGGATAGCGGCATCCATTCCGGCACTTTCCGCACCGTGCACGCCATAGTTCAGCCAGATGACGGCAGGCCCGCCGGACGGAGCGGCGCCGGGGGCAAGGCTGGCCAGATGAGCCTGACGGATATCCTCGATCCGGGACTGATTTTCCGGCGCGGTCACCACAAAGAAGAGGATGGGCCGATGCTCGTGTGTATAGCCGATCGTCTCCATGCTGATGCGGTCGGACAGGCCAGCGATCTGCGTAAGATAGGCCACCATCTGATCGTGGCGGATCGGACGGTCGCCGACACCGAAACCAAGAATATCCTCGGGGGCGGGGATCGCATCATCATAGGCAACGCCCTCAACCTGGAAATATTCAATCGGATCAGCCAGTACGGCAGATGGCAGGACAAACGCCGCCATGGCGGCCAGCAGGAAACGGATCATCGGACTCCCCCTCGGTTTCCAGTCAGATTTAATCCGGTCTGTGGATCAATCCAACCGGCCTTTGAATGCGCGCTCGGTGCGGCCACCGATGCGGGTCAGCAATTCGTATGGTGACAAGCCTGCGGCCTCGGCCTGCGTTTCGACCGGTATGTCCGGTCCATAGATCTGCGCCCGGGCGTGCGCCAGAGATTGCGGGTTTTCGTGCAAGGTCAGGTCAATCACCGTGCTGTCCATCGAGACGCGGCCGATGATGGGGGCGGTTTTGCCGCCAACGAAAACATGGGTCCGATTGGACAGGCAGCGCGGAACGCCATCTGCGTATCCGGCCCCTATGGTTGCCGACCAGCCGTCGGTCTTGAAGACATGGGTGGCCCCATAGCCGACTGTTTCGCCGGCCTGAACCCGCCGGACCTGCAGTACCGGCGCCTCGAACAGATAAGGGATTTTCAGGTCCGCTCTGTTGCCGAGCGAGGGCTGCGGGCCGTATAGCGCTAGGCCGGGCCGCACCATTTCGAAATGAGCATCGGAGCCGAGAAAGCAACCGGCAGAGTTGGATATCGATCGCTCGGCAATTCCAAAAGCCGGATAACGGGCAGTAAAGCGTTCTATCTGCTCGCGGTTCCTGGGATTGGCCGGTTCCTCAGAGCAGGCGAAATGGCTCATGATGTGAACCAGATTCAGCCCTTGCTGTTGAAGCGCTTGGACGGCGGCATCATCAATGGCCGGCAGGCCCAGCCGGTTCATGCCGGTATCCAGATGCAGCGCGGCGGGCTTATCTCCAGCCTCATTCATCCACAGCCAGGCTTCATCCAGCGAATTCAGCACCGGTATCAGACCGGAATCAGTAAAGTCCCGGACCGTATATCCGCCCAAGCCGTTGAGGATGAATACCCGCCCGCCAGCCTCCGCGATTTCGGCTGCAAGCGGGGCGGCCTCACCGGGGTGTGCAAAAAAGAAAGCCCGGCATCCCTTGAACAGCAGATGCCGGCCGATGGCTTCTGCGCCCATACCATAGGCATCGGCCTTGATGACGGCCGCACATTCGGCGGGCGAAACCGTTTCCTGCAAAAGCCGGTAATTGGCCGCGATGGCGTCCAGATCAATGGTGAGGCGGGGGCGGGACAACATGGGCAGAGTGTTCCAGCCCTGCTGCGCTCAGGCAATCGCGAAACCCACATTTTGCAGCCATTCCACATTGTTCGCCGAAGGCGGCTTGCTCTTCGCCGGGCTGCTATCTACGGTCGTTTGAACGGGTGCGGGGCGAGCCGGGAGGGATGTGCCGTTGAGAGATTGGCCGGATGCTGTCCGATGGCTCTTTCATGGCGCCCGAAGCGGTTTCCAGGCCGTGGTGTTTGCTGTGCTGATAGCTGCCTGTCTGCCGGGCGCCCTCGACGCGGCGCAGGATGCGCCGGCCCGCGATTATGTGGACATTGCCGATGACCTGAACCTGCAGTCCGATCTGGAAATCCTGTCCGCCGATGAGGACTGGCGGGCGCGGCTGGGTGTCGAGGAAAACCAGGAGAGGCCTGCGGAATGGTGGGAGCTCGTCCCGTGGGGGCTGGTTATCCGGATCGTGATCTGGGGGCTTGCCGCCGGGTTGCTGGCGACGATTGCCTATCTGATCTGGCGCTATGGTGCGGTGATCCAGGTCGGATTGAGCGCAAAGGTGGACGAAGGCAGAACCGGCGATCCCGATATAGCCTCAGGAAGCGTCCTGTCGGCGGAGCCGAAAGCCCTTTCGCTCGATGATGTTCTGGCCATGGAAGATGCCGGGCGCGCTCTGGGAGCCCTCCAACGGCTGGTGCTGGAAGCTGCGCTCGCAGCGATGAATGCGTCTCTGCGCAAGAGCGATACGGCGCGGGCCGTCCTGCGGAGGCTGCCACGAGACTGGCAGTATTATCCACCGGTTGCGGCTCTTGTCCGCCGGGCCGAACGCGTGCGGTTTGCCGGCGATTCCTTTGACCGGGAGGGACTGGAATCGGTGATCGAGAGCGTGCGCCCTGTGCTTCATGAGAGAGGCCAGGCCCGCGGATGAAAACGGTAAGCCGGTCCATCACGCCCTTCCTGACGGCCGCCATACTGATCGGCGTGACCGGCTTATGCGTCTATTTATTTCTCCAGATCCAGCGGGTCCCGACCGTGCCCCGGAGCGCTGTCGGGCTGGACGGTTTGGCTGTACTTCTTGACGCCAATGATATCCCGACCCGGACATTGACCTCGGCGCAGCCCTTCGACCCTGACGCTGTGGGGCTTCGTATCCTGCCGCTCTATGATGACGATCCCGGTGGGCCGGGCGATTTTTTCGTTTCTGACGAAGACCTCTATCTGAACCCGGCAATCCGGCCGATTCTTGAGACCGTCATCGATCGCAAGATCGAAAGCCTGCCGACGCTGGTCGTGCTGTCTAAATGGCGCGACGGGATCCGGCAGGCAGGCTTTATCCACCCGGAGTTCCTGCTGGCGTCGGATGTTGTCGGCACATCGTCCGGCTTCGAGGCCGAGATCAGTCCCCAGGATAGTCCACCAGAGGACAAACCGCGTGAAGGCGAACGGGATAATCAAGGCTTTGCCGGAGACGCCGGCATTGACCAGCTCGAATTCGATCCGGTGGAGTTTGGCGGCTTTCGCCGGCTGGCGGCGGGGGCCCCTCAACAGGTCGAAACCGTGAGCGCGGGCCGCTATGGCAGTGCCGATCTTTACGCTCCGCAATACGCCATCGCGCCGTTCAATTGCGACGTCATGGTCGGAGAGGCCGGACGCGGTTTGCTGTTCGAATGCCTTTCCGGCGGGCAGATCTATTGGGTGTTGAGCGACCCTGATCTCCTGAACAATCATGGCCTTGCGCGCGGCGACAATGCGCGAACGGCCATCAATCTGATCCGCGATCTCGCCAATGGCGGAGACGTGCTGATCGATTATACGACGATCCCCCTCCTCTCGCCGGGAGAGGCCAGGGGCCGGTCACTGGCGGATCTTCTGCGCTATTTCGGACCGCCCTTCCGCGCGCTCTGGCTGGCGGCTCTTGTGGCCCTGATCGTGCTGCTCTGGCGCGGTGCCATCCGCGGCGTGCCTCTGGTCCGGCGGTTTACCGAAGGCCATGGCGCGGCGCGCCGTACATCGTTCGCTGCACAGGCCGGTCTGATGCGGCGCTCGCGAGCCGACGGCGCCTTGCTGAAGGCATTGCTGAAATCACACCTGGCGGTGCTGAGCGACAGGCTGCTGGGCCGCGATATTCCCAGGGCGGGGCGTCGGGATCGCTTGCTGAGAGCAATCCGGCACCGTGATGCCGCAACGGCGGATGATCTCGAAACAGCGATCCGGGAAATAGATTCACTTGCCGATACGGCCGGTACGGATGCCACCGTGCCGGTTCTTGCACGGCTTGAAAGCGCTTACAGGAAGGCTCTGGAACTCTCATGACAGAATTTACGCTCGACGATTTCGCGGCGCGCGCCGATGCCCTCCGGCAGGAGATCCGCAAGGCGGTATACGGCCAGGATGCGGTGATCGATCAATTGCTGGTTTCGGTTTTTGCGCGCGGTCATTGCCTGCTGGAAGGTCCGCCCGGAACCGCCAAGACGCTGCTGGCGCGGAGCTTTGCATCGGCCATGGCACTCGATTTCGGACGTATCCAGTTTACGCCGGATCTGATGCCGGGCGATGTTCTGGGGGCCAATCTGTTCGATTTCTCGGCCAATGCATTCCGGCTCGTGAAAGGGCCGGTCTTTACCGACATTCTGCTGGCCGACGAAATCAACCGGGCCCCCCCCAAGACGCAGGCGGCGCTGTTGCAGGCGATGCAGGAAGGCATCGTCACCATTGATGGTCAGGATCTGCCGCTGGGCGAGCATTTCCACGTCATCGCGACGCAGAACCCCATCGAACAGCAGGGAACCTATCCGCTGCCCGAGGCCCAGAATGACCGTTTTCTGTTCAAGATTGTCCTGGATTTCCCCGACCGGGATGCCGAGCTGGAAATTCTTCGACGGCATGCCGCACAACCGGTCGGGTTTGCCGGACGGGATGCCGGGATCGAGCCGGTCATGACCGCCGCCCAGCTGAAAGCCGCGCAGGCGCTGATCAATTCGATCCGTCTGGATGAGAAGATCATTACCTACATCGTCGACCTGGTGCGCGAGACCCGGACCGATACCGATGTCCGTGAGGGGGCTTCGACTCGGGCCGCCGATGCCATGGCCGGCGCGGTCAGGGTGATGGCGGCGCTCGACGGGCGTGACTACGGCCTGCCGGATGATGTCCGTGACCTGTTCCTGCCGGCTTTGCGTCACCGCATCGTGCTGGGTCCGACGGCCGAAATTGAAGGCCGGACATCCGATGACGTTCTTAGCTCCATCCTCGGCCGGATAGAGGTGCCACGCTAGTGCGGCCTACGGTCAGGCTTCTCTGGCTGGCGCTGACGGCTCTGGTGATTACCGGGCTGATGCTGCCGGCCTCCAACGGAGGCAGTGCCATGCTGGCACTGCCCTGGACGGGCATTGCCCTGATGGCGCTGGCCGATCTCATTCTCAGCTTCCAGGCCCGGCCGCGCCTGCTGCTGGAAGGGCCGCGCCAGTTATTCTGCAGCGAGAGCAGAGCTTATACGCTGTGGTTCAAGCGTCCGGTCCCGGCCGGCCTGGTGCTGCGATTTGACTGGCCTGACGGCTTGTCCGGACCGGCCGAGCTGTCTGTAGACAGCGGTTCCGAGGCGGTGGAGGTCGAGGTGACCGGAGCCGCGCGGGGTGATTGGGCTTTCAGCGATATCTGGATGAGCTGGCCCAGCCGCTTTGGCCTGTTCGATTTCGTGCCAAGGGCCAAAATCAGCGAGACGCTTGCCGTGATGCCGGACATACGCCCGGTGTTGAATGGCGAGATCGATCTGGCGGTCCGCACCAGTCTGATGGGTCAGAAAAGCACCTTTGCCGAGGGCGAAGGCTCCGAATTTCACCAGCTGCGCGAATATGTGCCGGGAGAAAGCCTGCGCCGGATCGACTGGAAGCGTTCCGCCCGGCAGAGGCGGATGCTGTCGAAGGAAACCCGGGCCGAGCGCAATCATTCCGTGATCATCGCGCTGGATACCGGCTATCTGATGCGGGAGCAGATTTCCGGGCTGCCGAAAATCGATCACTGCACCAATGCCGGGCTGGCTACCGCCTGGGCTGCGGCGGCGGGCGGGGATCAGGTGGGGCTTTTCACCTATGATTCCCGGCCGCGTATCTGGTTGCCGCCGGAGCCGGGACGGCGAGCCTTCCCGAAACTTCGACGGACACTCGCGAGCCTGGCTTATGAAAGCCGGGAAAGTAACCACACCCTGGCGCTGGCCACGCTGAAGGCGCAGCTGAAACGGCGCAGCCTCGTCATCGTGTTTTCCGACTTCGTTGATACGACGACGGCGGAACTGATGGTTGAACAGGCCGGGCATATGGCGCGCGAGCATCTGGTGATCTTTGTGGCTCTCCGCGATCCCGATACCGATGCGCTGGTGCGCAACCCGGTGACATCGATCGAGCAGGCGGCGACCAGCGTCGCTGCGGCTGATCTAGTCCGGGAACGCCGCATTGTCTTCGAGCGTCTTTCCCGGCTGGGCGTGCTTTGTCTTGATGTCGAGCCCGGCCGTCTGACCCCGAAACTGGTCTCGACCTATCTCGATCTGAAGGCGCGCGAGGCCGCATGAGCGAAGAGCGTGCCCGCCTCCGCTCCGCCCGGTTCCGCGAGCAACGCGAAGCTGACTGGCTGGCGCTTGAAAAGCTGGTCCAGAAAGCCGAGCGCGGCGCAGCGGCCCGGCTCAGCTTTCAGGAATCCCAGGATCTGGCCCGGCTTTACCGATCCACCGCAACCAGCCTTTCGGTGGCCCGCGATATTTCGCTGGACAAGGCGTTGCTGGAATATCTCGAAGCGCTGGTGGCGCGGGCCTTCATTGCTGTTTATGCGCCGCAGGAAAGCCTGTCCGGCATTGTCACAAAATTCTTCGCGCGGTCCGGACCCCGGGCCATGCGCCGCAGCTGGATCGGGTTGGGACTGGCGCTCGTCACCTTCGGGCTGGGCGCGCTGATCGGCTATGCGCTCTTCATGCAGGATACAGAATGGTATTACACCTTCATTCCGGCCGAGCTCGCCGGTGGCCGCGACCCGGCGGCCAGCACAGAATTCCTGCGCAATGCGCTGTTTGATGATGGCGGCGGCTATGCAGCCGCGCTCGGCACGTTTGCGGCCATGCTGTTCTCTCACAATACGCGGGTCGCCTTCATGGCGTTCGCCATGGGGATTTTTGCCTGTGTCCCGACATTCCTCCTGTCCCTGTTCAACGGGCTGACGCTGGGCACGTTCTATGCGCTGCATGACAGCCGGGACCTTGGCTATGAAGCGTTCGGCTGGCTCAGTATTCACGGCGTCACCGAGATTGCCGCGATCATTATCGCAGCCGGCGGCGGTTTCCAGTTGGGTCTGGCGGTTCTGTTTCCCGGCGCGCAGTCGCGCAAGGACGCGCTTCGAATGGCTTCGAAGGATGCGATCAAGCTCGCGCTGATAGCGGCCCTGATGCTGTTTGCTGCGGGGCTTCTCGAGGGTTTCGGTCGGCAATTGGTGCAGGTGACCGAAACGCGTCTGATGGTCGGTTGGGGAATCGGCGCGCTCTGGCTGGCCTGGTTCCTGCTCGGCGGAAGGCGGCGCAACTGATGGCCCGGGCCCGCAATCCCGCAGAGGCGGCGCGGCAAGAGGCTGCCGGGCGGCGCTTTGCCGTTCTGACGCCGCCCGAGGGCGTGCCGATCCGGTTCGAAATTGCCAGTCTGATGGCGCGTATGGGCGCGCAGATTGCCGATATCCTTCTGACGGTCCTGGCCGCGTTGGCCATTACTTTCTTTATCGGGCTGATGCCGTTTCCTCTGGTGGATTTTTTTACAGGGGTGCTGTTTGCCCTGCTGCTGCTGGCCATAAGGGCTCCTTACTACATTCTCTCGGAACTGTTCTGGAACGGGCAGACCCTGGGCAAGAAGATGACCGGTCTGCGCGTCCTGTCCGCTGACGGGCGAGGCCTCACCACGCATGGTGTGGTCGCACGGAACATGATGAAGGAGGCCGAGGTTTTCCTGCCGGGGACCATGCTGCTCGCGGCTGGCGGGCTGGGCGCCATCTGGACCCTGGTTCTGCTGGTGTGGATCGCCATCCTGTTGATCGTGCCGCTGACCAACAGGAAGCGCCAGCGATTGGGCGATATCCTTGCCAATACCTATGTCGTCCGCCAGCCGAAGATTGTTCTTCTGCCCGATCTGTCTGCGTCCACACAGGCGGACGAGTTCAGCTTCACGCCGGCGCAGCTGGACCATTATGGCCGGTTTGAATTGCAAACCCTGGAAACGCTCTTGCGGGCCAATCCGCTGGACAAGCCCGTCAAGGCGGAAATGGGTAAAACCATCACCGAGGTGGCGGCGCAGATCGCGAAGAAGATCGGCTTTGACGAGACCATTCCCGAAGGCCGGGCGCTGGCTTTCCTGCATGCATTCTACACGGCCCAGCGCGCCTTCCTCGAGCAGAAGCAGTTATTCGGTGAGGTCAGGGCCGACAAGCATCACGATCACGACAATTCGGGAAGTCCGAACAGATAACCATTGATTGCAGACCCAAGCGCTGCAAACTCGCTTCATCGATTCATTCCGTACTGGGGAGACATATGACAGATACGCCGGAAGCCGCACCGATGCCGGGCAAACCCTCGCTTGATGTCGGCAATATCATCTCTTCGACATTCAATCTGTTCTTCAAGCACTTTCCGATGTTCTTCATCGTCGTTTTTGTGCCTTATCTCTTGCTGGAACTGGTGCTGAACCGCATTGTGTCGTCGGCCGTAAGCGCAGAGTCCAATGATGTCGTCGGGATGCTCGTTGCGACCTATGCCAGCCTGATCCCGTTCTGGATCGTCTTTATCCTTGTCCAGGCGGTGATCGTCCGTGTGGCGATCAGTTTGCGCCTGGGCCAGGGCGCACAGCTTCAGGCGGCTCTTGGCGCGGCCTTGCGTGGATTCTTCCCCATTCTGTTGCTGGGTATTGCGGCGGGCATCGCAATGGGGATCGGCTTTCTGTTCTTCATTCTTCCCGGCCTCTACATCATGGCGATGTTCTATGTGATGGTGCCGAGCATTGTCTTTGAAAATGCCGGCTTCGGCGGGATCAGCCGGAGTGTGTCGCTGACCGATGGCTATCGCTGGGCCATCCTCGGAGTGGTGATAATCCTGGGTGTCATCATCTGGATCATCACTGCCGTGGTGGGGGCGGTGCTGGTCGGTATCCTGTTCACCCAACAGGACACGCTGGCCAATATGGCGGCGCAGCCTTTCGCCTATCCCTGGTGGTATGGTGTCGTGAATGCGGTGATCAGTGCCGCGACAACGCCGATCTCGCTGATTTCCGTGGCGATGATCTATGCGCGTCTCAAGGAGATCAAGGAAGGCGGCCAGGTCGGCGACCTGCTGAAAGTGTTCGAATAACCAAAAAGGGCGGCTCAACGAGCCGCCCTTCTTCATTCCGGATGGAGTCGTATCAGACGAAAGCCTGGATGCCGGTCTGGGCGCGGCCGAGGATCAGCGCGTGAATGTCATGCGTGCCCTCATAGGTATTGACTGTTTCCAGATTAATCGCGTGGCGCAGCACATGATATTCCTCGGCGATGCCATTGCCGCCATGGATGTCACGAGCCTCGCGGGCAATGGCCAGGGCCTTGCCGCAATTATTGCGCTTCATCAGTGAAATTGTTTCCGGGATCCAGGCGCCCTGGTCGAGCTGGCGGCCCAGCTGGCAGGCGCCCATCAGGCCGAGCGCTATTTCGGTCTGCATGTCGGCCAGCTTCTTCTGGACCAGCTGGGTGCCGGCAATCGGCTTGCCGAAGACAATGCGCTCCATGGCGTATTCGCGGGCGGCATGCCAGCAGAAGGTGGCAGCGCCCATGGCGCCCCAGGAGATGCCGTAACGTGCCTTGTTGAGGCAGGAGAAGGGACCGCGCAGGCCTTTCACATTCGGCATCAGCGCGTCTTCGCCGACCTTGCAATCGCTGAGCATGATCGAGCCGGTAATGGAGGCGCGAAGGCTCATCTTGCCCTCGATCTTTGGCGTGTCGAAGCCCGGCGTGCCGCGCTCAATGATGAAGCCGCGAATGGCGCCATCCAGCTTGGCCCAGACCACAGCCACGTCGGCGATCGGGGAATTCGTGATCCACATCTTCGAACCGTTGAGGATGTAGCCGTCAGCGGTCTTCGTCGCTGTGGTACGCATGGCACCCGGATCGGAGCCGCCGTCCGGTTCGGTCAGGCCGAAACAGCCCACCCACTCGCCCGTGGACAATTTGGGCAGATATTTCTTCTTCTGCTCTTCGGTGCCGAAGGCGTAAATCGGATACATGACCAGCGAGGACTGGACCGACATGGCAGAGCGATAGCCCGAATCGACTTTCTCCACCTCGTGCGCGATCAGCCCGTAAGCAACGTGGTTGAGGTTCGAGCCGCCATATTCCTCCGGCAACATGGAGCCCAGAAGGCCCAGCTCGCCCATTTCCGTCATGATTGCGCGGTCAAAGCTCTCCTCGCGGGCCGCATCGATAACGCGCGGAAGCAGTTTTTCCTGCGCATAGCCGCGGGCCGTCTCCTGGACCATGCGTTCCTCTTCGGACAGCAGGCTGGAGAGGTCGAGCGGGTCTTCCCAGTTGAAGGTCTTCGCGTCGATCGATTGATGCGTGTTCATGGCAATTCGTCCTCGCATGCGGAATGTGGGCGTCTGATGGCATTTTAGCGCGCTGGCGTCCATTGGCGAGGTCACTAGTCGCTTGCCGGGGACATCGCTAAGGTCGGCGCAAACAGGGGAGGCGGTATGAGCGCCGATACGATCATCGTTCTGGCCACTCTGGTCGTCTACAAGCTGGCGCTGATTGCCATCGGTTTCTGGGCGTCGCGGCGCAACCGGTCCGAGGATGACTTCTTCCTTGGTGGGCGCGGGCTTGGGGCCTGGGTGGCGGGGCTGTCCTATGCCGCCTCGACATCCTCGGCCTGGGTGCTGCTGGGCTTTACCGGTTTTGTCTACACCAACGGGCTGAGCGCGCTCTGGATGGTCCCGGGAATCTGGGGCGGATATGTCGTTGTCTGGCTGGTGTTTGGCCGAAGGCTGCGCGAGGAAACCGCGGAGCGGGGTCATGTGACCATGGTCGACTTCATGACCGCCGAGACAAGCGGGTCGATGAAAACCATGATCGCCATGCTGAGCGCGGTGATGATCTTCTTCTGCTTCATTTTCTACATCGCCGCCCAGTTCGGTGCCGCCGGTACGGCGTTCGAAACCCAGCTGGGCTTGCCCCACACGGAAAGCCTGCTGATCGGCGCGACCGTCATTCTCATCTATTCGTTGCTTGGCGGCTTCTGGGCGGTCAGCGTCACGGACATGTTGCAGGGCGGCCTGATGGCGTTGATTGCCATCGCGCTGCCCGCGGCAGCATTGGTGGCCGCAGGGGGGCCATCGGGCGTGATAGAGTCGCTAAGCGCCAGTGCGCCGGAGGGCTATCTGTCCCTGACGGGGCCCCATGCCGGCTTCATCTTTATCGGCTTTGTCCTCGGGATTGCGGCGATCGGGCTGGGTCCATTTGGCCAGCCGCACCTGATTGCCCGGCTGATGGCGGTGAAGGACGAGGCGGCACGGCGGCAGGGATTCCGGATTGCCATGGGATGGGCCTTCATCGTCTATAGCGGGATGGTCACGCTGGCGCTTTCCGGCCGTGCTTTGACCGGTGGTGATGTGGGCGGAGAGAGCCTGCTTTACCTTCTGGCGACAGACCTGTTCCCGCCCATGCTGGCCGGGCTGATCATCGCCGCAGTTCTGTCGGCGGTGATGTCGACGGTGGACTCGCTTCTGATCGCCACCTCGGCCGCAGTGGGCCACGATATGGGTGTCGTGCGCCGGTTCCCGGGACGGGAAGTGCTGATCGCGCGGATCGTGATGGCGGTGCTGGTCGGCCTGGCGGTGGTGCTTGCCATGGCACTGCCGGCGACCATTTTCAGCCGTGTCCTGTTTGCGTGGTCGGCACTGGGCGCGGCCTTCGGTCCGGTTGTACTGGCGCGGGTGATGTTTCGCGAACCAGAAGGCTGGGCCATTCTTGCCGCGATTGTCTGCGGCTTTGCCGTCACCGTTTTCTTCTATCTCGCCGGACAGGTCGGTGGCGAGAGCTGGGCTGGCCAGCTGGCAGGCCTGCCGGGCGACCCGTTCGAGCGGATCGTGCCCTGGATCCTGCCATTGGGGCTGGTCTTCCTGTTCTCACGTCAAAAAGCGGTCGCGCGCTGATTTGCTCCACCGGATTGCGAGCGGTTCGCGATTCGCATAAAGAGAAAGCATGAGTGACGCCCACAGCCTTCTCGAAACTGCCGGTTTGCGGATCACGCAACCGCGTTTGCAGATTGCCCGCACGCTGTTTGCGGATGGTCTGGACCGGCATGTCACGGCCGAGCAGGTGTTCGCCCGCTTGAAAGCGGATGGCGTGCATATGGCTCTGGCCACGGTTTACAACACGCTGGGTCATTTCGTGGAAGCCGGTTTGCTGCGGCCGATTTCCAAGCCGGGGTCGGATGCCTCGATCTATGACACCAATACCAGCTCGCACCATCATTTCCTGAATGAGACGACCGGTGAGCTGACGGATATTCCCGCTGGCGCGATACCGCTGGACCTGCTTCCGCAGCCGGAAGACGGGAGCGAAATCGTCGCTTGCGAACTGGTCATCCGCACCCGGTCAAAGTGAGAATTATTCTCACATTTTAGAATGATTCCAAAACATTGACTTCGCCTGCAAGGCGACTAGTTTCGCGCCCATGTTTGGCGCCGGAACCCGCCGGCCTTATTGGGAGGACTACCATGTCGCTTAAGGGCACCAAGACCGAAGACAATCTGAAAGAAGCATTCGCCGGCGAAAGCCAGGCCAACCGCCGCTATCTCTATTTCGCGCAAAAAGCGGACATTGAAGGCTACAATGATGTGGCTGCCGTTTTCCGTTCGACCGCCGAAGGCGAAACCGGCCATGCTCACGGCCATCTGGAATTCCTGGAAGAAGTTGGCGACCCGGCAACCGGTGAGCCGATCGGCAATACTGAAGCCAACCTGAAGTCGGCGATTGCTGGTGAAACCCACGAATACACCGACATGTATCCGGGTATGGCCCGCACCGCTCGCGAAGAAGGCTTCGACGAGATTGCTGACTGGTTCGAGACGCTGGCCAAGGCCGAGCGCTCGCACGCCGGCAAGTTCCAGAAGACCCTGGACGAAATGGCGAGCTAAGACCTTCAGCTGAAGGTTCGAGACAGCGCCCGGGCTGGCCAGACGGCGGGCTCGGGCGTTTGCCTTTCAACGCCCGTGCAGGCGGGGAGATACATCGATGACCGATACACCAGAACAACCGCGCGAAGGTTCGCTGGATGCGCCCATACGGCATCCGATCGACTGGCAGAATCCGGAGTTTTACGACGAGGACGCCTTCGACAAGGAATTCCGCCGACAGGCCGAAGTCTGCAATTCCTGCCGCCGCTGTTTCAATCTGTGTGACAGCTTCCCGGTCCTGTTCGATGCGGTCGACGAATCCGAGAATTTCGAGGTCGACGACCTCACCAAAAAGGACATCAAGGCGACGGTCGATGGCTGCACGCTGTGTGACATGTGTTTCCTGACCAAATGTCCCTATGTGCCGCCGCACGAATTCAACATCGATTTCCCGCATCTGATGCTGCGCTATCGCGCGATCCAGCAGAAAAAGGGCGAGATCAGCTTTGCTGATAACCAGCTGGTGAAGACAGATCGCAACGGCACGCTGGCTCGTCCGGTTGCCGGGATCGTCAACTGGGCGACCAACAAGAACAACAAGGGTGTGCGTACCCTGATCAACACGCTGGGCGACATCCATCCGGAGGCCGAGCTTCCGAAATTCAACACCCGGACGCTGACCGCGCGCGCCAAGGCGAAGCGCGAAATCAACGCTGAAGCGCCGGCTCATGGCAAGCGCAAGATTGCCGTCTATGCGACCTGTTTTGGCGAGTACAACAAGCCGGAGATCGGCGAGGCAACGTTGGATGTCCTGGCGAAAAACGGGATCGATCCGAAAGTGGTTTACCCCGGCTGTTGCGGCATGCCGGAACTGGAGCAGGGCAATCTCGACAAGGTTGCCGCCAATGCCCGCAAGGTGGCCAAGGTTCTGCGCCCCCTCGTCGATGAGGGTTACACCATTATGGGTCTGGTTCCGTCCTGCACGCTGATGCTGAAGTTCGAGTGGCCGCTGATCCTGCCGGATGATGAAGACGTCAAAGCGCTGTCCGCTGCCACAATGGATTTCGATCAGCTGATCGTCGATATCGCCAAGAATGAAGGTCTGGCCGACGGGCTGACACCTCTGCGCGGCGGGGTGACATTGCACATTTCCTGTCACTCGCGGGCCCAGAATATTGGCCAGAAATCAACCGAGATGCTGAATCTGATCCCGCGCACCGAGATCAATGTGATCGAGCGCTGCTCGGGTCATGGCGGCAGCTGGGGCGTGAAGAAGGAAAACCACGACACCGCCATCAAGGTGGGCACGCCGGTCTTCCGCAAGGCGTTGGATTTCCACAATACCTTTGTATCGTCGACCTGCCCCTTGTCCTGCGATCACATCAAGACAGGTATCGACACGGTTCAATCCGAATCGGCGCCGGCACGGACGTGGCACCCGATCGAGATTTTCGCGAAAGCCTACGGATTCTAGGAGCTAGGACATGGCCGAAATCGTCAATTTTTCCGAGGCCCGGCTGAAAACCGAGGTCAAGGCCACCGACATCATGGCGATGTCGGACTATGGCAAGGTGCGCAAGCAAAAGCGCGCCGATCTGGTGCCGGTGAAGAAGACGCGCCGCGTGCCGATCGGTCCGCACGCCACCTTCTACTTCGAGAGCTATGACACGATGTGGCTGCAGATCCATGAGATGCTGTTCATCGAGAAGGGCGGTGCCGAGCAGATTCCCGATGAGCTGGCCGCGTACAATCCGCTCATCCCCAAGGGCCGCGATCTGTCGGCGACGCTGATGTTCGAGATCGATGATGAAAAGCTGCGCAAGAGTGTACTCGGCCGTCTGGGTGGTGTCGAAGAGACAATCTTCCTGAAGTTTGGCGATCACGAGATCGTGGCGCGGGCCGAAGAGGATGTCGACCGCACAACAGCGGACGGCAAGGCCTCCTCGGTGCAATTCATCCATTTCGATTTCACCGACGCGCAGGCCGCCGAGTTCAAGGCGTTCGAAGGCGATGTGATGCTGGGCATCCGCCACGAGAACTATCCGCACATGACGATGTTGCCGAAAGAGACCAAGGCGGCGCTGGCCGGCGACCTGGTCTGATCCCCTCCACGGCTAAAACCAGTCCGGGCCTCCCCATTTCCGCGAGAGTGTGATTGTCTCTCCGGGATATACGGGGAGGCCCTTTTTCATGAAGATTGCCTGCATTGGCGGTGGCCCGGCCGGGCTTTATTTCGCGATCGCGATGAAGCTGAAGAACCCGGCCTGCGAGATCGATATCTATGAACGCAACAAACCCGGCGACACGTTTGGTTGGGGCGTCGTGTTCTCTGATCAGACCATGGACAATCTGGCCGCAACTGATCCGGAAAGCGCCCGGCTGATTGCCGATTCGCTGGCGCACTGGGACGATATCGATGTGCATTTCCGCGGCACGGTGGAAAGCTCGGGTGGGCATGGCTTCTGCGGCATTGGCCGAAAACGTCTCCTGAACATCTTGCAGGACCGGGCGGTTGAGCTGGGCGTCAATCTGCATTTCGAGGTGGAAGTCGACCCGGAGGACTTGCCCGACGCGGATCTGGTGATCGCGTCTGATGGCATCAATTCGCGGGTCCGCGAACAGTATGCCGATGTATTCAAGCCGGACATTGATCTGCGCGCCAACAAGTTTGTCTGGCTGGGAACGAAGAAGGTGTTCGAGGCCTTCACTTTCATCTTTGTAGAAACCGAACATGGCTGGGTCTGGGCCCATGCCTACCGGTTCGATGATGATCTCTCGACCTTCATTGTCGAATGCTCGGAGGACACCTGGCGCGGGCTTGGCTTTGATCAGATGGATCAGGACGAAACCTGCCGCGCGGCCGAAGCTCTCTTTTCCCAATGGCTCGACGGTCATGCGCTGATGAGCAATGCGAAGCATCTTCGCGGTTCAGCCTGGCTGAATTTCCGCCGGGTGCTGTGCGAGACCTGGATGCACAAGAATATCATCCTTCTCGGTGATGCCGCGCACACGGCGCACTTCTCGATCGGCTCCGGCACGAAGCTGGCCTTCGAGGATGCGATCATGCTGGCCGATGTCCTGTCCTCGACCGAAAAACCGATCGCCGAAGGGCTGAAGGATTATCAGGAAGTCCGCACGGTCGAGGTGTTGAAACTGCAATCAGCGGCGCGCAATTCGACAGAATGGTTCGAAACGCTGGACCGCTATCTCGATTTCGAACCGACGCAGTTTGCCTATTCGCTTCTGACCCGATCACAGCGGATCAGCCACGAAAACCTGCGAGAGCGCGATCCGGAGTGGATGGCGCGTATGGAAAGCTGGTTTGCGGCCAAGTGGGGCGTTGAAAACCGCCCGCCCATGTTCGTGCCCTTCCGCCTGCGGGGCATGGAGCTCAAAAACCGCGTCGTGGTTTCTCCCATGTGCATGTATTCCTGCGAGAACGGGCTGATCAACGATTTCCACTTCGTCCATTACGGCTCCCGGGCCATGGGCGGGGCCGGGCTGATCTATTCGGAAATGACCAATGTCGCGCCCGATGCCCGCATCTCTCCGGGATGTGCCGGGATCTGGAATGATGCGCATGTTGCGGCATGGAAACGCGTCACCGATCATGTTCACGCCAATAATGCCAAGATGGCGGCTCAGCTCGGGCATGCCGGCCGGAAGTCGGCGACTAAGTTGAGCTGGGAAGGTGACAACCAGCCACTGGAAAGTGGTGCCTGGCCAATTATCGGGCCGTCGCCAATTCCCTGGTCGGACCGCCATCAGGTGCCGCGCGAAATGACCCGCGAGGATATGGACCGGGTCAAGGCCGAGTTTGTTGCCGCGACAAAGCGTGCGCTGGAGGCCGGGTTCGACATGGTCGAACTGCACGCGGCCCACGGCTATCTCTTCTCCTCCTTCATCACGCCGGTCTCCAACCAGCGCACGGACGAGTATGGTGGCAGTCTGGAAAACCGGCTCCGCTATCCGCTGGAGGTGTTCCGCGCCATGCGTGAGGTATGGCCAGCCGACAAGCCGATGGCGGTGCGACTGTCAGCGACGGACTGGGTCGGTGAAGAGGGCATCCAGCCGGAAGATACGGTTGATGTCGCTCAGGCCTTCATCGATGCCGGCGCCGACCTGATCGATGTGTCTGCCGGGCAGACCACGCCGGCGGCGCAGCCGGTCTATGGCCGTATGTTCCAGACGCCGTTCTCGGACCGCGTCCGCAATACGCTGCATTGCGCGACCATGGCGGTGGGCAATATCTATGAGGTCGATCACGTCAATTCGATCCTCGCCGCCGGGCGTGCGGACCTGGTCGCGCTGGCACGACCGCATCTGGCGGACCCGTACTGGACGCTCCGCGCGGCTGCCGAACTGGGCTATAAAAATGCCGGCGTGCCGAACCAGTATATTGCCGGTCATGTCCAGCTGAAACGCAATCTCGAGAAAGCGGCGCTGATGCAGGAGATGAAGGTATGAACCCCGCCACCCACACACCGGAACATTTCCTGTGGTCCTTTGCCGACGGGGTCGGCACGGTCACGCTGAACCGGCCGGAAAAGAAGAATCCGCTGACCTTTGAAAGCTATGCCGAGCTGCGCGATTTCTTCCGTGCGCTTGTCTACACGCCGGAAGTGAAGGCGATCATCCTCACCGGCGAGGGCGGGAATTTCTGTTCGGGCGGTGATGTCAACGAGATCATTGGTCCGTTGACCGAGATGGACATGCCGCAATTGCTGGAATTCACGCGTATGACCGGTGATTTGGTGAAGGCGATCCGGCATTGCCCGCAGCCGGTGATCGCGGCGGTGGATGGTGTTTGTGTCGGGGCCGGGGCCATCCTGGCCATGGCCTCGGATCTGCGGATCGCGGCGCCGGATGCGAAGACGGCTTTCCTGTTCAACCGCGTTGGTCTGGCCGGCTGTGATATGGGCGCGTGTGCCATTCTGCCCCGCATTATCGGGCAGGGGCGGGCGAGCGAGCTTCTCTTCTTCGGCCGCTCGATGAGTGCGGAGGAAGGCGAGCGCTGGGGGTTCTGGAATGCGCTGATAGAAGCTGATGATTTGCTTTCGGAGGCCGGAAAATGGGCTGCACGGATTGCTGCCGGCCCGACCTTCGCCAATGGAATCACCAAGACCCAGCTGAATGCGGAATGGGATATGGGTATCGACCAGGCGATCGAAGCCGAAGCCCAGGCCCAGGCGATCTGCATGCAAACCGAGGATTTCCGCCGCGCCTACCGCGCCTTCATTGCGAAGGAAAAGCCGGTCTTCGAGGGGAATTAGGCATGGCTGACACTTCGTTTCTGGAATGGCCCTTCTTCGAGGACAGTCACCGCGAACTGGCCGCCGCGGCACGCGCCTGGTGTGCCGGCGAGATCGGCGAAACGGGCTTTGCCGAGCATGCGGATGTTGATGCTGATTGCCGCGCCATGGCCCGGAAAATGGGCGAGACAGGATGGCTGAAGAATTGTGTCCCGGCGGCCTATGGCGGCGCAAACGAGACACTGGATGTGCGTTCGCTCTGCATCATGCGCGAGACGCTGGGCTATCATTCCGGTCTCGCCGATTTCGTCTTCGCCATGCAGGGGCTGGGGTCCGGGACGCTGTCGCTGTTCGGGTCTGACCAACAGAAGGCCGAATGGCTGCCGAAAGTGGCCGCGGGTGAAGCACTGGCGGCCTTTGCCCTGACCGAGCCGCAGGCGGGATCGGACGTCGCCTCATTGGCCATGAAAGCTGAGCGTGACGGCGGAGACTACGTTCTCAATGGCGAGAAAACCTATATCTCCAATGGCGGGATTGCCGGGTTCTACACGGTCTTTGCGCGAACCGGGGAGGCCGGAGCGCGCGGTATTTCGGCTTTCCTGGTGCCAGCAGACACGCCGGGCCTTTCGGTCGCGGAGCGGATCGAGGTCATTGCCCCGCACCCGCTGGCGCGGCTGAAATTCGAGAATTGCCGTATCCCGGCTTCGGCCCTGATCGGCGAGGAGAATGCGGGCTTCAAATACGCGATGGGGACGCTGGACGTCTTCCGCTCGACCGTCGCGGCGGCTGCGCTCGGCTTTGCGCGGCGGGCGATGGACGAGGCTCGCGCGCGTGCAAAGTCGCGGCAATTGTTCGGCGATACGCTGGCGGATTTGCCGGTGGTGCAATCCCAGCTGGCCGAGATGGCGATCGATATCGATGCCAGCGCCCTGCTGATCTATCGCGGTGCCTGGATGAAGGATAGCGGCGTGGCGCGGATTTCGCGCGAGGCGGCGATGTCGAAATTCTATGCCACGGAGACCGCTCAGCAGACGATCGACAAGGCGGTGCAGATCTTTGGCGGGCTGGGCGTGACCAAGGGTTCGGTCCCCGAGGCGCTCTATCGTGATATCCGCGCGCTGCGCATCTATGAAGGCGCGTCGGAAGTACAGAAGCTGATCATTGCCCGTCAGCTCCTGTCGGAGGGTTCGTGATGAAAGTCCTGCAACCGGAAAACTGGCCGCGCCCGAAAGGCTATTCCAACGGCATAGAAGCCACGGGCCGGCAGATCTTCGTCGCCGGGCAGATCGGCTGGGACGAAACCGAGACCATTGTTTCGGACGATTTCGCTGACCAGTTCGAACAGGTATTGCGCAATACGCTGATGGTGTTGCACGAGGCTGGCGCCGGGCCCGAACATATTGTCCGGATGACCGGCTATATCACCGACCGGCAGGCCTATCTCGATGCGGCGCCGCGTCTGGGTGCCATCTGGAAAGCTTTGATGGGGAAGAATTATCCCGTGATGGCGTTTGTCATCGTGGCGGGCCTCATCGAGCCGCGCGCCCAGATCGAGATCGAAACGACGGCGGTCGTTTCGGACTAGACCTTTTCCAGCACCATCGCTGCACCCTGGCCGACGCCGACACACAAGGTGACGAGCGCATACTTTCCGCCTTTCGCCTGAAGACGATGCGCGGCGGTCAGCGCCAGCCGGGCGCCGCTGGCTCCGAGCGGATGACCAAGCGCGATCGCTCCGCCCCAGGCATTGAGCCGCTCATCCGTATCCGGAAGGCCCCAACTACGCGTGCAGGCGAGCACCTGTGCCGCGAAGGCTTCATTGAGTTCGATCACATCCATGTCGGCCAGTGACAGGCCAGCCAGAGCCAGTGCCCTTTCGCTGGCCGGAACCGGGCCAATGCCCATGGTCCGAGGTGGCACGCCGGCGGTCGCATAGCTGACAATCCGGACCATCGGATCGAGGCCGAACGCTTTACGTGCGGCTTCGCTGCCGATGATGATGGCTGCCGATCCATCGTTCACACCCGACGCATTGCCGGCGGTGACGCTGCCGCCCTTGCGGAAGGCGGCGGGCAGTTTTGCCAGCTGTTCAGCGGTCACGCCGGGCCGGGGGTGTTCGTCCTCGCTGATGACGACCGGATCGCCCTTGCGCTGCGGGATGGAGACGGGCGTGATCTGCGGGGCGAGCTTGCCGCGCGCCGCGCCGGCCTTTTGCTGGGACCAGACTGCAAAAGCGTCCTGATCCTCGCGGGATATTCCGTGTTCTTCGGCGAGATTTTCGGCCGTCTCGCCCATGGAATCGACACCATGGATGCGCTCGATCTCCGGATTGACGAAGCGCCAGCCAATCGTGGTGTCTTCCATCTTTGCGGCACGGGAAAACCCGGTCTCGGCCTTGCCCATGACGAAGGGCGCGCGCGACATGCTCTCGATCCCGCCCGCCAGAATGCAGTTTGCGCCACCGCTCCTGATCCGGAAGGCAGCCTGCGCCACAGCCTCCAGCCCGCTGGCGCAGAGCCGGTTCACCGTCACGCCTGGAACTTGTTCCCCCAGTCCGGAAAGCAGGACGGCCATACGCGCGACGTTTCTGTTATCCTCTCCCGCCTGATTGGTGCAGCCGAGGATGACTTCCTCGACCTGTTCGGCGAGCCCGTCATGGCGCTCGGCCAGGGCCCGGATCGGAATCGCTGCGAGGTCATCTGCCCGGACGGATGACAAGCCTCCGGCATATTTGCCGATCGGCGTTCTCAGCCCGGTGTAGAGAAAAGCTTCCGTCATGGTGACCCCTCATGCACAATGACCGCACAAGCTGCGCGGTGAATCACCAGAAGACTAGCGGGCCGCGCAACAAATGGGGAGACAGGCCATGCCGATGGCGCCGACAGGCTATGCGGACGGTTTTGCGCGCGACAGCCTGCCTGAAGAAAGCGACTGGCCGGGTTTCCGGTTTGATATTCCGGCTGTTCAATATCCGGAGAGGCTGAATGCCGCGAGCGAACTGCTGGACGGTGCGATCGCGAAGGGCTGGGGAGATCGCGTTGCGGTCTATAATGAAGCCCGAACACTCACCTATGCCGAACTGAATGCCGAGGCGAACCGGCTTGCGCATGCGCTGATTGACGATCTGGGTCTGGTCACCGGCGAGCGCGTGCTGATCCATGGCGGCAATTCCATTGATCTGATGGTGGCGTGGTATGGCTTGCTGAAGGCTGGCGGAATTGCGGTCATGACCATGCCGCTACTGCGTGAACCGGAAATCACCAAGATCGTTGCGAAGGCGAAAATCCGGCTGGCGCTCAGCGCCGCCCCGCTCAAGGAAGCCGTCGAAAAATCGATGGAAAAGGGCAGTGGTCTTGAACGTATCGCTCTTCTGGGGGCCGATCAGGAAACCGGCGGGCTGATGGCGGGCAAGCCTGCCGACTTCGCCGCGTGCGATACAGCAGCAGATGATGTCGCGCTGCTGGCGTTTACGTCAGGCACAACGGGCGAACCCAAGGCCTGCGCGCATTTCCATCGTGCCGTGCTGGCCATGGCTGATACATTTGGCGCTATGCTGGAGCCGGAAGAGGGTGACATCTATGCGGGGACACCACCCTTTGCCTTCACTTTCGGACTGGGCGCGTTCGTGGTGTTTCCGGCGCGGGCGGGGATTGCCGTTGCCCTGCCGATGAAGCCGGGTTTCGAAGCGCTCTGCGACACCATCCAGCGGTTTGGTGTAACCCACACATTCACCGCGCCCACCGGCTATCGCGCCATGATTGGCCTGAAGCCGTCCTATGATCTGTCATCCCTTAAGGGCGGGGTTTCGGCCGGCGAACATCTGCCGGAAGCGACCTGGCGCGCCTGGAAAGAGGCGACCGGCATCGGTCTGGTGGACGGTATCGGCGCGACCGAGATGATCCATATTTTCATCTCCGCGACGGGCAAAGACATCCGCCCGGGTGCTACCGGAAAGGCGGTTCCCGGCTATGGGGCCAAGGTGATCGGTGAGGACGGGCAGCCGGTTCCCGACGGAGAGATCGGCAAGCTGGCGGTTCGCGGGCCGACCGGCTGTCTCTACCTCTCGGACGAACGCCAGAAAGTCTATGTGAAGTCAGGCTGGAACATTACCGGCGATCTCTATCGCCGCGATGCCGACGGGTATTTCTGGTATGTCAGCCGGGCCGACGATCTGATTGTTGCCTCCGGTTACAATATCGCCGGACCCGAAGTGGAGCAGGCCCTGTTGATGCATGAGGCAGTCGCCGAGTGTGCTGTGGTTGGCCAGCCCTGTGAGGAAAGAGGAACCATCGTCGCTGCGCATGTGGTTCTGAAACAGCCACTGCTGGCTGGCGAGGAAATGGCCAAGGAGTTGCAGGATTTCGTCAAGCTGACGATCGCGCCCTACAAATATCCGCGTGCGGTTCATTTCACTGAAGCCCTGCCGAAAACCCAGACCGGAAAGATCCAGCGCTTCCGCTTGCGAGCCTAGTCGAACTCGGTCCGCCAGCGCAGGGCGATGGAGGCGTCGGTGTCGCCGGTCAGCCGCGAGAGCAGGGTGAAGTCCGGCGTCAGCGTCCATTCGAGCCGGGCCGAGGACAGGCTGGTGCCACGGCTTTCGAGCTCCAGATAGACATCTTCTGTCAGCTGTTGCCCGGCCGTGGCGATCAGCTGGCCGTCGCTGGTCGTATCAAAGTCGAGCCGGTCGAGGCCAGCGGCGCGGCGCAGACTTCCGATGATCCCGAACAGATTCTGCCCGGAGAGCTGGGCCGCGATGGTGGCGGTCTGCATCGGGCTGAGCTGGCTGGCATTCTGGTCAAACAGTAGGCGCGCCAGAATTTCATCCTGGGGAAGGGCGGGATCGCTGGACAGTGTCAGGGAAGGTGACGTTGCGGGGCCTGTCAGCCGGGCATTGACCGTCAGGTTATCGCGGGTGTGGACCGCCAGCAGATCGATTTCGGCCGAGCGCGGAGACCCGGACAGGGTGACGCGGCCTTCCTCCATGCGGAAAGCCCGGTTGAGCAGGAAGGCCCGGCCGGAAATCAGATTGGCGTCGCCGGTAATATCAAGGTCGGTTGGCGAACCCCGGACATGCCAGCTACCGCGCCATTCGGTCGAAAAGGGCTCGCCGGAAATGAAGATGTTGCCGGGCGCATTGATCCTGTAGTCGAGCGATACCGGGATGCGGCTGCGCTGATGGCCATTCCGGCCATCGGGGCGGTTAATTTCGGTGACCTCGATTTCTGCAAAGGAGGCGGCCGAAGCATCTGGCGGACGGGCATCAATTCGCTCCAGCTCGGCTTCGCCGGTAATAGAAATACCGTCTCCTCCGAGCGTGATCTCGGCGCCGCCGCTTGCAATGACGCTGAGATCGGGACGGCGGACGGCATTGAAGTCTGAAAACTCAAGGTGTGTTTCTGCCTGCCAGCCGCTTTCGCCCAGGCGGGCTTCACCCCTGCCGGCGAGCGTGCCGCCACGCTGATCGCGCGCCGAAAAACTGTCGAGCCTCAAGCGGCCATAATCGAAGGTCGCCGCTGCGGTGATGGCGTCAATACTGACGCCAAGTTCTTCAGACAGGTAACGCCCGTTTTCCAATCGTGTCGCGCCGCGCAAGCGGGGCTGAAAAACGCTACCCGAAACCGCCAGGTCGGCGCTCAGATGACCCGCCAGATGGCGGGTATCCGGCAGGACAAGCGTAAGGACGGGCTCTATGGCCCCGTTCATCGAAATCGAGCCCGAGATCGGCGCATCTTCCCGCAGCTGGCCCAGATCGGAAATCCGTCCGGCGCGAACCAGGTGCGCGGAACCGGCAAGATCATCGCCGGTGAGGCGGAGCTGAAGATCGAGCGAACCATCGAGGCTTCCGGCCACCTCTATCGTGACCGGAGCGGCCTGAGCAAATTGTGTGATGTGCAAATCTGTGGCCGTCGCGGAGACTTCCCCGGACCATTGTCCCTGCCGATCCCGGAAGGTGACGTCCGCGGCAATCATGCCCGACAATTCCGGCAATGGGAAAGCGGAGACAAACAGATCGGCGGGCAAATCCTCCAGGCGAACCCGGAACTGGTCCTCGGCGGTCCAGCGGATATTGGCCCGGCCCGTGCCGACCCTGAGGCGGGCGAGCAGGCCCGGCGTGTCCCCGGAAAGGCTGTAGGTCAGCGGTTCGCGGGTCCGGATGATTGTCTCATTCCAGAGCCCGTCAAATTCCGCTGAAAGCTGACCCTCTGCCAGAGCAGCTGTGGCTGACAGCGTGAAATCATGACGCAGCCCGCCGCCGGCTTCAGCTGTAAACTGCCAGGCCCCGTCTTCCTGAATTGCATGCACGGCAAGCCGGGAAACATTTCCATCGCCCAGCGCCCAGTCCTCGCCGGTCAGGTTCGCCGTCAGCCGCTCCGGCTCAACGGCAACGTCCCCGGTGAAGGCGCGCTGGCCGAGCTGGCCGGATACAACCTCCAGAACCATTCCGCCGGAATGCCGATCGAAATTTCCCGTCGCGACCAATGGTCCGAAGCGCGTGCCGCTCTCGGCTTGCCATTCTGCCTGCTGACGATCGGCAAGCAGCGTAAAATCGATACCCAATCTGGGGTCCGTGAATTCCTGTCCCGATACGGCCAGCCTGGGTGTCGAGATCACGCCCATTCCGTTCATTGTGCCGTTCTCGCTGGTCAGCTGAAGCGCGATGGCCGCTCCACCGCCGATCTGCACGGTCTCAAGGGCGATATCGCCGCTGACGGCTGCGTCGAGACCGGCTGTGAAGCTGGCCGCCTCGCCGCTGACGTTTCCGTTCACCAGAACGCCGGTTGATCGCAGGCGAAGGTCCCGCACCTGCCAGCTATTGAAGTCCGTCTCGATCTGTCCGGAAAGGCGCGCCGCGGTCAGCAGATTTTCGAGCGTGGCGTCCTGCCAGGACAAACCGGCTCCGTCGAGATTGGCCCGCAAGCGCGCGCCGGACGCCGACAGACTTGTGATGTCCACCTCTGCCTGAACAGGGCCGCTGACAATTTCCGAGATCGCCGAGACATCACTCATCTCTATTGCCAGCGCGCCGGCCAGCTCCTGCGAGGCCGTTCCCAGATCGAGCTCGCCCTGGGCATTCACAAGGTCAGAGCTGATGGTCAAACCGGTCAGGCTGACCGTGTTGCCCTGCTGACGTGCTTCCAGTGACAGGCCGAGCCATGGCAGCGAAGGGAGGGGTGAGGCCGGCGGCAGGGCCAGACCGCTGGCGGTCAGATCGGCAAAGAGTGCATTGGCCCCATCGCGGCGCGTCAGGGTCACACCGCCGCCCATGCCGTTAATCCTCGTTCCGGCGATCTCCGATGATCCAAGTTCGACAACGCCGTCGGCGGTCAGCCCGGCCCGCCGGTCAATCTGGCCGCGCCAATTCAGCCGACCCAGGCTGATATTCGAGCCTGTGAAAAGTGACAGAAAGGCTGGCGACAGGGACAGGTTGGCGTCGAACAAACCGTTTGAGACCGGGATCAGACCGGCACTCCAGTCACCGCCATCAATCCTCGCCGAGGCCAGCGAGAGCGGCGAAATCTGACCGGCCAGCAAGGCCTGCGATGTCGCGTCGAAGGGGAGGGTATAATTTTCCGGTATCTGCCTTCCGTCGATGGCGATGCCGGCCGTCCAACGGCCATCATTCCACTGGCCGGTGATCTCAGCCGGCTCATACTGGCCCAGGGTCAGGGCTGCTATGATGTTGCCGGTCTCCGGACGGCCCCTGAGCTGTCCGGTCACCCGGGCATCCAGCCCGTTCAGCCGGAGAAGGCCGGCAATCGGGCTTTCACCAGAGATGAACAGGTCAGCAGATCCGCTGATGTCGCCGGCCTCGTCCCATCTTGCGCTGGCGGTCAGGTAATCTCCCTCGATATCGGTGCGCAGCGCTTCTACCCGGAAGACAACGCCGGTGAGAAGCCGGGCTTCTCCGGCCAGCGAGATGCTGGCCGCCGCGCCGAGAACCGGTTCGTCCAGCGCAATTTCAGCGATGTTGATGCTGCCGATCCGGATACGGGGCAGACCACCGCCACCCCCATCGCTGGCGGCCAGGACAGGTTGACGGGCAATACCCACCCGGTCAGCCGTGAGCTCATCGATATCAATTCGCCCGGCGAGGATAGCGAGACCGTCCCAGTCGATGGCCAGATTTTCAATGGTGATGAATTCGCCGTCCTGATCAGTCAGGATGAGCCGGTCCAGCCGCGGCCGGGCGAGCACATTTCCGCTCAAGCCTTCAATGTCGAGGACAAGACCGCGCGGCAAGCTCCGCCCGTCGGCCAGAGACATGACGGCCCAGCGCCCCAGCGGTCCGGTAGCTGCCCATAAAAACAGCAGCAGCGCGAGCAGGGTTGCGCCACACCCGATGCCGATGCGGATCAGCCAGAGACGCAAAAGGGGGCGGGCAGCGAATATCAAAAGGCCTGACCCAGGCTGATATAGACATGGACCGGGTCTTCGCCTGACCGCCGGTCCAGCGGCGTGGCGACATCAAAACGAACCGGAGCGAAATCGAAATGATATCGCAGGCCCAGACCCACACCGGTTCTCAGATCGCCAAAATCCGGTGTGCGGCTGGCGCTGGCGAAAGCCGTATCGACAAAGGCAACGGCGCCCCATCGTCCCTCTCCGCGCCAGCGCAGTTCGGCATTGAGTTCGGTTACCGAGAGCCCTCCGAAGGGCGCGCCATTGGAGCCGGTCGGAGACAGGGACTGGTATTCGAATCCGCGTGCGGAGCCGCCACCTCCTGCATAGAAGCGCTGGTCGGCGGCCAGTTCGCTTGCGCTGGCTCCTATAATGCTGCCGAAACGGACGCGGAGCGCGGCAGAGAGGTGCTCGGAAAACGGGTAATAGGTGCTGCCACGGAATTCGGTCTGCACATAGTTTGCGCTGGTGTCGCCAAAACTGAAGCCCGGATTCACAATCACCGCTGCGAGAACTCCGGAATGCGGATCCAGCGGATCGTCGCGCTGATCCAGGGCCAGGGTCGAATTGAAACGGAGCGAGGTGATGTCGCGCACACCGGTCGCATCAGTGACCCGCGAGAAATCGCCATTGGCTCCAAGTCTGAGGTCGAGATCGTCAGTCAACTCCCGGAACAGGCTGAAGCCCGCGCCGATCTCATCCTGTTGATAGGCATCGGTATCTTCTGATCTGAGCCCGGACGTGATGATCAGCCGCTGGTCCAGACGCCGCCAGTAGGGAATGGCAAGTTCCGCAGTGAGCAGCTGGGTCAGTGTCGCCAGTTCGGCCGACAGGGTCAGGGTTTCGTCTCCGCCAAAAAGATTTCGCCGCGACCAGGCAGCGGCGATACCCGCCCCTTCCGTTGTCGAGGCGCTCAGTGTCGCTTCAACCGCATGGCGCGGTGCTCGTTCCAGCTCGACGAGCAAGGGGCGGAGATCACCGTCAATGCTGCCTAGCCGGACTTGCGCATCGCGAACGCTGGCCAACCCTTCCAGCCGGGCATCAAAGGCCTCCAGCGCGTCAAACCGGGCGGGTTCGCCCTCATCAAGACCAGCCAGGCGGGCGATGTATCCGGGCCGCCAGCCTTCCGACTGAAGAATGACGCCGCCAAACCGGGTAAAAAGGCCCGGCGCATACCGGAAGATCACATCGCCCTCGGTTCGTGCATGGTCGATGACAACGGAGCGTTCCAGCGGCCGGGCTTCAGGCCAGCCTGCATTGCGGAGCGCCGCAAGACCCATGGCTTCTGCTTCCAGCACGCCATCAGCGGTGAGCGCCTCGCGCAGCTGATGGTCGAGCGCTTCGGCGACGATGATGTCGGAGTCCGGTGCACCGGTTTCGATGTCCATTTCGCCCAGCGTGAAAATCGGGCCGATCCTGAAAGTCAGAACCGGCTGGCGATCGTCGCCGATTTCCGCGTCTATCTCGGCGGCATAGTATCCGCTTGCCCGAAGAAAACGCATGGCGCGATCGCGGGCAGAGCGGAGGTCCCGGCGCAGCGCGATATCATCGTCAGCGTCAGCCTTCGATTCGCCGAGAACCGAATAGAGCGCTGATTCAAGCGCGGGATCGGGAATGCCTTCCAGGCGCGCCAGCGGACCGTCGCTCCAGGCGGGCGCGGCGAAGAACACAAGCAAGATCAAAACCCGGCTGATCATCCAGAGGTCCCATAAGACATGCCAAGAGCGCATGCCGGACAGAGTTGTGGAACGCAGCTGTCCAGACGGCGCGCTCTATTCACTCTATATGGCCGGATTGTGTTGCGACAGGTGTTTAGGGCCATTCGGTGCAACCAATTTGCCAAGGATCTGAAAGGTTATGGCAGCAAAGCCGGATATCTGCCCGCAAGGCCGGATTGTCAGGAGTTTTGGTTGGTCTAATGTGTCGCCAAAAGCCGCATCAGCGGTTTCGCGGGGAGATATCATGACGGACCAAGCAAGTGCCCGGCCGGCCGAGAAAGAAGGGTCGGGTTATTCCTCTTATGTCGTGTTGACGCTGTTTGTCGTTTACACATTCAATTTCATCGATCGGCAGATTGTCGGCGTCATGCAGGAGCCGATCCGGGCGCATTTCGGACTCGCGGACTGGCAACTTGGCGTCCTGACCGGAACGGCCTTTGCCTTCCTCTATGCCATTCTCGGTATCCCGATTGCATTTCTCGCGGACCGCTGGAACCGTGTCTCCATCATTTCGATATCGCTCGCTATTTGGAGCGCCTTCACGGCCTTCTTCGGACTGGTGAATTCTTATTTCATGCTGGTTCTGATGCGCGTCGGTGTGGGTATCGGCGAAGCTGGTTGTTCACCGCCGGCGCATTCGCTGATTTCCGATTATGTCCCGCCGCGAAAGCGGTCGAGTGCCCTGGCCATCTATTCGCTCGGCATTCCGATCGGATCGGTTCTTGGCATTCTGACCACCGCAATCCTTTATCGCTGGGTGGTGGATTTCTATGAGACCAATGGTGCGCCTGGATGGCTGGCCGCAATCGGCGCCGATGAGGCGTGGCGAGTGCCCTTCCTGATGATCGGTATTCCCGGCGTGATCCTCGCCATAATTGTGAAGCTTACGATCAAGGAACCACCACGAGGCCAGCATGACGTTGCGCCTGCAACGGTGAATCGGCCATCTGTTTGGAAAGTGCTCGGAACACTCGGCCAGAAGCCGTCCTTCTGGCTGATTGCCTTTGCGGCCGCCATTGCTTCACTGGTGGGCTATGGTCTTTTCCCCTGGCTGCTCAGCTATTTCATCCGTCTGGCCATGGAGGCGGGGTCTGCCCCGCAGGATGCGCTTGCCAATGCCGCCATTCCCTACTCGTTCGTGATCGGCGGCGGCGGCTTCATCGGGACTCTGGCCGGTGGTTTTCTGACGGACCGGTTCTCCAAGAATTCCCTGGGGGCCTATGTGGCCATTCCCGGTGCCGGCATTCTGATCGGCTTGCCGCTCTATTACGTCTCGCTCTCAATTCCTCCGGGAACACTGGCTTTCCTTGTTCTGGGCGCTGCGACGGCGCTGGGCGCCATGTGGTATGGTCCGGTCTGGGCAGTCGTCCAGAATCTGGTACCGCCCAGTATGCGCGCCATGGCTCCTGCCATATTGCTCTTCATCATCAACATTATCGGGCTGGGTATCGGACCGTTCGCTGTTGGCGCGCTGAGCGACTTCTTCCGGGAAACCTACGGATCGGGCGCTTTGCGCATTGCGTTGCTGGCGATCGCGGCGCTGTCTATTCCCGCCGGTCTGCTCTTCCTGTGGGCAGCAAGGCATGTCAGCAAGGACTGGGAGGCTGCACGATGAAGTTCGCAAGCGTTTTGATGGCGGTGGCACTGAGTGGTGCCGCCGTGTCTGCTCAGGATTTGCCGTCGGCGTTTTCGACGGGACCGGTGATTGCAGATTACGGACCGGTTGCCGAAGTGCCCGGGGCGAGCCCGATCGCGGCGGATGCGGTCTTCCAGGTCGCGTTTGACACTGCCACACCTGCGGAGGATGCCCAGCTCAACCGGACATTGGCATCGGCAGCTCGTTTCATTAACATGCATGGCCGGGCCGGGGTGGACCCGGACAATGTTCATGTCGCTATCGTGTTGCATGGCCGTGCCGTTCAGGACGTAACACACCCGGCGGAAGGCGAAGAAAACCCGAATGAGGGTCTGATCGCGGCGCTGCTGGAGCAGAATGTGGAAATATATGTGTGCGGTCAGTCAGCGGCCTATTATGAGGTGACCGCAGAGGATTTGCTGCCGGGCGTTACGATGTCGTTGTCCGCCATGACAGCTCATGCACAATTGCAGCAGCGCGGATACACGCTGAATCCGTTCTGACGGGCTGCAGAGATTCTGGGGCGAAGCGGAGGGATGTCCGCATGAGCCGCGTTGACGATACGGAAAGGTAGGGCGGGGGCTCTCTTGCTGACAATTTCGACCAAGCTGCTGATCGACGTATTGATTGCGCTGGTTGCGTTCACGGGCGGCTGGTTTCTGGCCTCATCAGATGGCTGGCCGGCCGGGGGGGCGGTCGCCTGGGCGTTGAATGCGCTGATCTTCGCTGGGTTGATCGTGGCGGTGCAGTTGCCTGCGCGGGTTTATCGGCATTCATGGCGGTACGTTTCGCCGCCCGATCTGCTTCGCATTGTTCAGGTCGCGCTTTTCGCCACCCTCGGGCTCGCCCTGATCGACTATTTCCTTTTGCCGTCAGCGATGGGTCCCGGAGAATTCTATGGTTTCACCTGGATGCTCGCGACCGGCAGCATGATGCTGGTGCGTACGGCGGTTCGCGCTGTACGGGAGCAAAGGCTGACCGAATTGCTGTTGCCCTTGCCGGTGAAGGATGTCCACGAAGGCCTTCCGCGCATGGTCCTGATCGGCAATCCTGCCGATGTCGACGCAACGCTGCGTGAAGTGGTGGACCGGCAGGACTTTGGCTATGTGCCTGCCGGTATCGTTCTCGACGATGACAGCATGATGGGGCAGGGCATTCGAGGCGTCCGTGTCCTCGGAAGCACCCGCGTGCTTGAGTCCATTGTCGATGCACAGACAGATGGCGGCGATAGCGGGTTTGCCCTGGTTTTCACCACGCCACCGGCATCATTGACCGGACTCGACCGCGGCGCGATCGCGCGTTTGCGCAAGCGGGATGTCCGCATTCTGACGCTGCCGCGAACGGCAGAATTGTCGGAAAGTGATCATCGGCGCTTCCGTTTGCGAAAGCTGCGACTGGAAGACCTTCTTTCCCGGGCGCCAGTCAATCTGCCATTGGACCCGTTGCGCTCGGGCTTCCGGAATCGCCGCGTTATGGTCACCGGTGCGGGCGGCACAATCGGGTCTGAGCTGTGCCGGCAGGCTGCGGCGCTGGGTTGTTCGGAACTGATCATGCTGGATCTGGCGGAGACGCCGCTGTTTGACATTGATCGGGAGATATCCGAGCGCTTTACCTCGGTTAAACGGCGGGCCTTGTTGCGGGATATCCGCGATGGCCGTGCCATTCGCGAAGCGATCAGCGCAACCCGGCCTGAAGTGATTTTTCATGCGGCGGCCCTGAAGCATGTTTCGCTGATGGAAGATCACCCCCGCCAGGCTGTCGAGACAAATGTGCTGGGTACGGCAAATGTCGCCAAGGCGGCCCGGGAGTTTGGCGTCTCGCAAATGGTGTTGATCTCGACCGACAAGGCTGTCGAGCCCGTCAACATCATGGGGGCCGCCAAGCGTCTTGCTGAAGGTGTGATCCACAAGATGGCCGAGGACGAGCCTGGCTCAACGCGATTTGGCGTGGTCCGGTTCGGTAATGTTCTGGGTTCGAATGGCTCTGTTGTCCCGATCTTCCGCTCGCAGATCGAGTCCGGAGGACCAGTCACCATTACCCATCCAGACATGGAACGATATTTCATGACGGTGCCCGAGGCTGTGCAGCTGGTGCTGCATGCGACGATCGAGGCCGCGAAGAATGGTGGTGAACCCGCCGTCTATGTGCTGGATATGGGCGAGCCTGTGAAGATCATGGATATGGCACAGCGGCTGATCGAGCTTTGCGCCCCGGCTGGCAAGGAATCCGATATCGAGATCGAGACGATTGGTTTGCGCCCCGGGGAAAAGCTCCGTGAAGACCTGGTCGATGAAGGAGAGGCGCTCCTGTCCGTCCTCGACGGCCTTCAAAAGGTTAAGCCAAATCCCAACAGCCGCTTCTCGCTAAAAGACGTTGAAGCCCTTGTGGCGTATTCAAAGTCGAAGAGTTCAGTGGAGCTGTCAGATCGAATTCATGCCGAGGTCCGGCGTATCCGGACAAATTCTGAAATATCTAAACAGCAGTAATTGCAATCGAATTCGGCAATAGTGCGTATACGGACAGTATTCAGCCTCTTGTCAAAAACCGTCGAACCGGCAAACCCTCTATACACAAATTTCGCATAAACCCGGTCAGTGACCGGAGCCACACAAGGACGACATTGATGACGCCTGACGATTCTATCATCGCCCGCTCGGAAGCCATCCTCAAATCATGGAAGACGCTTGATTGGCCGAGCGTGTTTTCTGCGATTGCCTACCCTGCCTTGGGCGTGACGACGCTTCTTGTTGCGGTCATCCTCGGCCTGGCGCTGGAAAGCGTGCAACTTCACTGGTGGTATGCACCGCTGGCGATTGCCACAACCGCCTTTGCGATCTTCATCTGCAATATGGGTATCGGTCCTCTGCACCGGATTTGGCAGCACCGTGCCGGTTACCTGTCAGCACCAGCGCAAGTCATGGTGGTCATCAATTGTGTCATCGCGATGCAGGGCCGGGTGAAGGACTGGGTGAATTATCACACCCAGCACCATCACTGGTCCGACCGCGCAGGTGATCCGCATAATCCCCATGAAAGCAAGTTGTGGGCGTGGGTTGGCTGGTTGCTTTGGCGCGATGAAGCTGATTTGGAGCGTCCGATGGCGCGGTGGCTGGAACGCTACAAGGCTGTGGTCTTTCACGACAAACACTTCATCTGGCTTTATCTGCTGGCTCATCTGGTGCTGCCACTGATTGCCTATGCAGTGACCTGGGCGCTGGGTGGTCCGATCGTGCTGATCGCCATCTTGCATGCGGCCCTCGTGATCGGACGCGGGATCCAGTTCCATGCAACGACGCTCGGGGTGAATGTCTTCGGTCACCTGAAAACGCCTCGCTGGTTTGACTATGTGCTGGCCTTCCTGACCGGTGGCGAAGCGCTTCACGGCCACCATCATGATTTTCCGCGTAGCGCTCTGCATCTGCCCAAGCGTGGTATCTGGAACCGGATTGTGGACTATAACGGAACGGCCCTTCTGGTGCTGACCAAGCTCAAGCTGGCGCGTGACCTGAAGATCGCTCCGCAATTTCTGCCGGAGCCCGCGGCGGTCCGGGCCTAAGCGGCCGCCTCGTCACCTTTGGAACATGGCAGGGTGATGGCAAACATCGTTCCTTTGCCCTGCTGACTTTCCACCGAAACGGCGCCGCCCTGACGGTCCACGGCCTGGCGTACGATGGCCAGGCCGATGCCGGCACCGTCGAATTCACCCCGCGGGTGCAGCCGGCGGAAGGGTTCAAAAACCTGATCGGCAAACTTCGGATCGAATCCGATACCGTTATCCGTGACGGTCAGTTCGAACTGCGCCCTGTTCACCGAAAGGTGGATCAGGATTTCCGGATCACGGTCCGACCGGTACTTGATTGCATTGGAAATCAGGTTCTGGAGAATCTGACCCAACAGGAAACGATCCGCCTCGAGTGCATCATCCCCAGCCACTTTTATGACTGCGCCGGAATCCTTAATCCGGTCAGCGAGCCGATGGCGGACTTCGTCGACAATTTCGATCATCGATATGGGTTGGGGGCGCAGGGGCCGGACCTCGATCTGGGAATATTCCAGAAGACTGTCGATCATGTCCTGCATGCGATTTGCGGCATCGAGCAGGAAATCGAGACAGCTGATCCCGTCATCATCCAGCGCGGCGGAATGACGGCTGCGAAGCAGGTGCGCGAATGCACCGATTTTTCTCAAGGGTTCCTGCAGATCATGCGATGCCACCGTTGCGAAACGGTCGAGTTCCCGATTGGACCTTTCGAGGTTGCGAAAAGCCTTCCGTAATTGGCTCACATCACTGATCACCGCAATTCCGTGCGTCTCCCCGAAGGCGGGGTTCTTGATCAGCCGCCCATTGAAAAGCGCGTCGAAGACTTCGCCGTTCTTCTTGCGGAACCGGACAGACACATTTCGCGTTTCTCCCTTGCGCAGGAATTCGGGAAAAGCGTGCGTTTCGGCATAGATTTTCGACTCCGGTGTGAGGAATTCTGCCGAATTGCGGCCGATCACCTCGCCGCGTTCATAGCCCATGAATTGAAGCCAGAAATCGCTGACACTCATGATCGTGCCGTCACCGTCGGTCTGGTGGATCATTGCCGGAGCCTTGCGCACAATCGTCTCGAAATAGCCTTTTGAGGCCTCGAGTTGTTCGCGGAGGCGGACGTTCTCGGTCTCGTCTTTCAGGATGCCGACGGCCAGAAGCCCCTTGCCGTCCGGTGTATGCCGGGTCACACGCCCGAAAGAATGAATCCAGCGCCAGGCGCCCTTGTCGTCGCGAAGGCGGTAAATGACATCGACTGACGATGTCCTTCCGTCGGCCATGGCCTGCATTCCGCGAATGATTTCATCCAGATCCTCCGGATGAGCGAAGCTCGACCAGTGTTCGCCTGTTACCTCTCCCCTGGCATCGGTTTCCATCTGGATGTGGCGCATCAATGGTCCATCGATGACAGCAATATTCCTCGCGAAGTCAAAACGCCATGTCGCGAGATCGGCCGCTTCCATGGCCGCCGTCAAAAACGCGCCGACCTCATCAAAGCGGCGTTCCAGCGCACGCTGTTCGGTCATGTCCGTGAAAAGCCCGGTCGCCACCTGCGGTTCGCCGCCTTCTTGTCGACGGGTGACGCGCCCGCGATCCAACAGGACGATTTCACGTCCATTTGCGGCGACAAATGTCAGTTCGGTGCTTCCGATACCCCAGGCTTTGAGATCCGCCAGGCAGGCCTCGCAACGGGGCACGCTTTCCGGAGTTAGCCGAGCCCTCCATTCGCTCATCGGCATCTGGTGGGTGCGGCTTCTGATCCCGAACATTTCCGGTACCGACGGTCCCGCGACCTCAAGCGTCATAGATGCAAAATCGAGCCGCCAGGCGGTTTCTCCGCTGGAATCGAGCGCATCGACGAACATTTGCTGTGCGTCTGCCGAATACGGCTCTGGCGGGGATGGCTTTGATGTCATGAAACACCGTATCGAATCGTCTGGCATGATAGGCGGAGCCGCATGCCAAGTAACCCCATGGTGCAAAGTGCAAGGCGTCTGTGTCCGGCACTGGTCAAATCAGCGATGATTATTATCCTCTCCCGGACAGCCGGAAGGAAGTTTGCGTGCCCAGTTCTGACAATTCGAGCCCCATCCTGTCGGTCAAGGACCTCGCGGTGACCTTCACCACGCCGGATGGCGAGGTAGAGGCCGTGCGGGGTATCAACCTGTCGATCAATCCGGGTGAATGCCTTGCCGTGGTCGGTGAGTCAGGGTCGGGCAAGAGCCAGACATTCCTTGCGGCGATGGGTCTCCTGGCTTCGAATGGCCGTGCAACGGGTTCGATCAAATATCGCGGTCAGGAGATTCTCAATCTCTCTGCCGGGAAGCTGAATCGGATCCGCGGCAAGTCGATGACGATGATCTTCCAGGACCCGCTGACGTCTCTGACACCGCATATGCGTGTTGGCGACCAGATGCGCGAAGTCCTGAAAAAACATATGAAGCTGACCGGTGCGGCAGCTGACAAGCGGGCCCTGGACTGGCTGGAAAGGGTGCGTATCCCCGAGGCCGGGCGGCGCTTGAAGCAATACCCGCATGAATTATCAGGCGGCATGCGCCAGCGCGTCATGATCGCCATGTCCATGTTGTGCGAGCCGGATCTCCTGATCGCTGACGAGCCGACGACGGCTCTGGATGTGACGGTTCAGGCGCAGGTCCTCGACATCATGGACGATCTGAAGCGCGAAACCGGCGCAGCCATTGCGCTGATCACCCACGATATGGGTGTCGTGGCGCGTATGGCGGATCGCGTCGAAGTGATGCGGCATGGCGAGTATGTCGAGAGCGGCACCGTTGATAAGATTTTCCACGAGCCGAGCCATGACTATTCACGGATGCTCCTGGACGCCATGCCGCGCATCGACCAGCCGGACAAGGCGGGGCATGCGGCATTGCCGGCTTATGTCGACCGGCCGGGAGAAGATCCACTGCTTGAAGTGGATGATGTGAAGGTCCACTTCCCGATCACTGTCGGTGGAGGAATTTTTCCGAAACGAAAGCCTCTGAAGGCTGTTGACGGCGTTTCTTTCAACCTCCGCAAGGGTGAGACGCTTGGTGTGGTGGGCGAGTCCGGCTGCGGCAAGTCGACCCTTGCTCGCGCTGTCTTGCAACTTGTTCCGGCAACACAGGGCAGTGTGGCCTGGCTGGGCCGTGATCTGACCCGTTCGAGCCAGCGCATGCTGCGCAAGTCACGCCGCGACCTCCAGATCGTCTTCCAGGACCCGCTGGCGTCGCTCGATCCGCGGATGACAGTCGGCGCATCGATCGCTGAACCATTGCTGACCTATGAAAACCGTCTCAACCGCTCGCAGCGGCAGGACCGGGTTCGGGAGATGATGGTCAAGGTCGGGCTCGATCCGAACATGATCAACCGGTATCCGCATGAATTGTCGGGTGGTCAGAACCAGCGTGTCGGTATTGCCCGGGCCATGATCCTGGGCCCGAAACTGGTCATTTGCGATGAGGCGGTCTCGGCTCTGGATGTTTCGATCCAGGCCCAGATTATCGATTTGCTGATCAATCTCCAGAAGGAGATGGATCTGTCGATGATCTTCATTTCGCACGACCTTTCGGTGGTTCGCGAAGTTTCGCACCGGGTCATGGTGCTTTATCTGGGCCGTGTCGTCGAACTGGCTGACCGCCAGCAGATCTATGATGATGCGCGTCACCCCTATACCCAGGCGCTCATCTCGGCGGTCCCGATTCCGGATCCGGCGGTAGAGAAAACGCGGGAGCGGTTGAAGCTGGAAGGTGACTTACCCTCGCCAATGGACCCGCGAGCCCAATTGCGCTTCCTGAAGTCCAGATTGGTGGACGATGAAGGCGCCGAGCAATACCGGCCGCAGCTGATCGAGGTGGAGCCCGGTCATCTGGTGGCCGAACACGATCCTATCGAGGCTGTACTCGAAGCCGATCCGGCCTAGCTTGGTTCCTGACCTATATTTCATTTCGTTTGACAGAGCGGTGCCGATAGGTTGCCGCCCATCCATTCCGTATGGGGTATCGACATGTTCCGCAGCCTGCCATCCATTCTGATGTCCACGCCGCAAAAGCTGGCCTTTGCCGCGCTTCTGGTCCTGACGCCGGCGGCCTGTGTCGAGGCCCCGCAAGGCGGCAGCACGGTCGAAGTATCGACTGGTGGATTTGCTCATGATAACAGCGATATCGCGCCTGATCCCGCGGTCCGTTATGGCGAGTTGGAAAACGGCCTTCGCTACGCGATCATGCGGAACCAAACACCGCCGAATACCGCGTCTATCCGGATGGCCCTGGATGTCGGATCCATGGTCGAGGCCGAGGATCAGCGGGGGCTGGCCCACTTCATCGAGCATATGGCCTTTAACGGATCCGAGAATGTGCCGGAGGGCGAGATGGTCGCGCTTCTGGAACGGTTCGGCCTGGAGTTCGGACCGGATACGAATGCCGGAACCAGCCGCGAATATGTTGTCTATCAGCTCGACATGCCGGAGACCGATGCGGAGACGATGGATACCGGCCTGTTCCTGATGCGTGAAACCGCATCAAACCTGACGCTGGATATCGAGGCGATCGACCGGGAACGGGATATCATCCTGTCCGAGGAGCGGGTCAGGAACACGCCGATCCGCCGCTGGAGCAATGCTCTGGCAGAGTTCCGCTATCCGGGTTCGCTGATCGCGGAGCGCGATGCGATCGGTTTGCCGGATGTCATTTCCTCAGCGCCGCGCGAGGCTTTCGCCCGCTATTACGACATGTACTATACGCCCGAGCGCGCCTTCATCTCGATCGTCGGTGATGTGGATGTGGACGCGATGGAAGCAAGTCTGATCGAGCGATTTTCGGACTGGCAGCCGACGGATGCAGAGGCCCCGGAAATTGTCGCGGGCGAGATTGACCCTGACCGTGGCTTTGACACCGGCTATTTCCACGATCCCGAGTTCTACACCGTGCTGACCATTGAATCGGTTCATCCTGATGAAATCGAGCCGGATACCGCAGACGCGCGGTTCGCATCGCTGCTGGATTCGCTGGGCGCCGCCATTCTGACCCGCCGGTTCTCGACGATCATCAATTCTGGCACCTCCCCTCTTATTCAGGGTGGCGCCAGCTATACGACGGAAGATTACGGTTTTGCTGCGCGCGCGACCGTATTGGCGGTTGCCCAACCCGATGCATGGGAAGAAGGCCTGGCGCTTGCCGAGCAGGAATTGCGGCGGGCGCTCGAGCATGGTTTCACGCAGGCGGAGCTTGACGAGCAACTGGCCAATGTCCGCACCAGTCTGGAGACGTCTGTAGAGCAAGCCGATACGCGTAGCTCTTCCGGTCTTGCGGATGCCCTGTGGTCAGCCTGGCGATATGGGTCGGTCTTCAGTCATCCTTCGTCGGCACTTGAGCGCTACAATTCGCTAGAGGACCGGGTGACGCTGGAGGCTGTGAATGCGGCGTTCCGCGCGCAATGGGATGGTAATGGACCGCTGGTCTTCCTGGCGACATCGCTGGACCTGGAGAATGCCGAAGAGCGGGTGGCGGAGGTCTGGGAGAACAGCGCCGCGACGCCGGTCGAAGCCATGGAAGAGAGCGAGCTTGTTGCCTGGGCCTATGAGGATTTTGGCCCGTCGGGTGAAATCGCCCGGCGCAGTGACATCGAAGACCTCGGTCTGACACGGATTGTTTTCGAAAACGGTGTCCGTGTGACGCTGAAACAGACGGATTTCGAAAATGATGTGATCCGCGTGAATGTGAGCTTTGGCCGGGGTGATCTGGAGCCGCGAAATGTTCCGGTTGTCGATACGGTTGCGGGAAATGTTTTCGCCTCTGGTGGTCTGGAAGCGCATTCGGTTGATGAATTGCAGCGCATTCTGGCTGGCCGGAATGTGAGCGGCAGTTTCAGCGTCAATACCGGCTCATTTTCCTTTTCATCATCGACGACACCGGCCGATTTCAGCTTGCAGATGCAACTGATCGCCGCCTACATGACGTCGCCCGGCTACCGTGAAGAAAGTCTCGCGCAATTCCGCGCTCAGATGCCGGAATATCTCCGCAATCTGGGATCGACGCCGGCTGGTGTCCGCGCCCGTGATGTCGCGCGCATGCTGCGATCCGGAGATGACCGCTATGGCGTGCCCTCCATGGAGGAAGCCTTTGCGGTCGACCTTGACGATGTCCGTGACTTCCTGTCGCCGGCTCTGGAGCGCGCGCCGATTGAGGTCACCATTGTGGGGGATTTCAACGAGAGTGACGTACTGACGGCTCTCGCGGCAACGCTCGGCGCTCTTCCCGAACGCGCGGACGACTGGCCGGAATATGAAGAGAACCGCAATGTCGTGTTCCCGGCGCCGACTGAAACGCCCATCACCCTTACCCACAATGGCGGTGCCGACCAGGCGTTGGTCAATGTGTACTGGCCCACGACCGATGACACCGATATCCGCCGGACGAGGACGCTGCGCCTTCTCCGGGCCGTGCTCGATCTGAAGCTGACTGAACGTCTGCGGGAAGGGGAGGCTTTCACCTATTCGGCGGCGTCCTCGAATGTCGAGAGCTTCTACCATCCGGGCTATGGATATCTTTATGTCGGTGCCGATATCCGGGTCGAGAATGTCGAGCCTGTGTATGAGGCCATCGACCTGATCGCCGCCGACATGGCGAATGGCGAGATCACCGATGATGAATTGCTCCGGGCACGGCGGCCGCTTCAGGAGCAGATCCAGAATGCGTTTGAAAGCAACGGGGTCTGGATGGCCTGGCTGACAAACTCCTGGGAACACCCCGAACGCCTCGACCGGATTCGCACCATTACCGGTGACTATTCGGACATTTCGCTGGAGGAAATCATCGCGGCTGCACAGGAATATCTGTCGCCAGAAACGGCGTACCGGGTCAGCATTGTGCCGAATGAAGACCGCTAAACCTATTTAGATCAGCTGTCCTCGACCCAAAGTTTTTGCTCGCCGCTTCCCGGTTGCTGGGCTAGCGTCAGGGACAGCATAGCTGACAGGGTGAGTTTCATGTTCCGCGTTCTGGTGGCGGCCTTGGCCGCTTTTGCGAGCCTGCCGTTTGCCGCTGCGGCAACCGACCGGATCATCGTTGCTTCGGTCGAGGTCGAGGCCAGTCCCGGGACGATCTGGGACATGTGGACGACGGAGGACGGTCTGTCCTTTTTTGCGCCCGCTTCGAATATCGATCTGCGGCCCGGCGGGGCCTACGAGGTCTATTTCCTGCCGGATGCGCCCGAAGGGCAGCGCGGATCCGAGGGTACGACAATCCTCGGTTTCCAGGAAAACCGGATGTTGACCATCACCTGGGCCTTGCCGCCCTATATGCCGGACGTCCGTCCCTATCTGACGCCGCTGACGATTGAAATCATACCTGTCAGTGACACCACCACATCGGTGACCATCACCCATACCGGATGGGGCGAGGGCGGGGAATGGGACGACGCCTATGCCTATTTCCAACGCAATTGGCCGCTGGTGCTCTCCGCCATGTCGGATGCATTGACGCCGGCAGCCGAATAGGCTGCCATCGCGGCGAAAAATCGAGGAGATCAAGATGCGCGCGCTTGTCCTGACCGGAATCCTGACATTGTCGGCCTGCAGCAGTGCACCCGCAACCCGCCCGATGCCTGAAGACCCGGACGACGCCCTGTCGGTGGTCGCGGCTGCCCGTCAGTGTCATGTCGAGGATTTCGCCGATGAGCCGATGCTGGATGTCGGCCAGCCGGAGTTTGGCGGCAATCCGACGCAGGCCCAGCGCAATGAGGTCTATGGCGCCCTGTTCATAGAGCGGATGAGCCTGCAGCCCTGTGTCTATGAGCTACCTTCCGGTCTCAATTTCCGGATTTTGCGGGCCGCCGGCGAAGAGGGATTGACGCCCGAAGGCGGTGAGCTGGTCCGCGTCCATTATGATGGACAGGACATTCACGGGCAGACGTTTGATTCTTCCTATGAGCGTGGTGCACCGGCAGAGTTTCCGTCTGGCCGGCTGATCGCGGGCTGGGTCGAGGCGCTGGGACTGATGCGCACCGGCGAGGAATGGGAACTCTTCATCCCGCCGGATCTTGCGTATGGAGAACGCGGCACGCCGGGCGGCCCGATTGGCCCTAGCGAGACGCTTTATTTCCGAATGGAACTGATCTGCCTGCCGTCGCGGGAAGAGGGCGGCTGCGCGGACTAGCGCGTCAGCCGCAGATTGCTGAGATCACCGGCGATCACCTCGAAAGTCTGCTGCAGGGCCTCGTTCGACGGGCTGTCGAAATAAAGGCTGGGATGCGATGCGCAGGCCTCCATCAGCTCGCGTGTGCTTTGCGATCTGACCTGGAAGGTGATGGTATAGACGCGGATCCCCTGTTGCCGGGCATAGACGCAAGCGGCGGCTGTGCGTTCATCCAGCGCATCCGAAAGCCGGCTGCTGGACGAGGTCCGGACACCAAGCCGACCGTCCGCGATATATCCGTAGGCATTGTAGCGCGACATCAGTGCCGAGTTGTGACCGCTGAGGACATTGTCGCCATCGGTCAGGATCACCATGGCCTTGACCGTATCCCGGTCGTCATAGGCGGCGCCTTCCGTAAACGGCTCCTGTGGTGACAGAAGACGGATACCCCAGGAAATCCCGTTCGGGATGTTTGTATTGCCGCTGGCACCCATGGCGGAAATGGCATCCTGGACGGTACGGCGGTCATTGGTCATTGGTGTGACCGGCGTCGTCGTGCAGCCAGAATTGGGCCCGCCGCGCGAGACACGGCCGCCATCGTAACGGTCAAGACTGCTCATGATCTGCAGCAGGCCGTTCAAGCCGCGGCCATCGCTCAAATAGCTGTTCCGGAAATTCCCGTTATCCGGCTCATCCGGCGCGAAGAAGGGCACGAAGAGGGTTTCCGGACGCGAGCGCGACGGTTCCACATCCTCGATATCATAAGGCAGAGCGCGGGCTTCCACGCAGCCGTCCCAGGATTCATTGGCCAGCATGTCATAGAGGTCCCAGTGCGACTGGGCCGCGCTCTCATTGTTGCATTCCGGGCTGTTCGGGTCGCGCTGGCCGCGGCCATTGCCCGGGCCTTGTCCCAGGCCGGGATTGGGATCGTCACAGCCATCGGCATCATTGCCGTGTCCCATATTATTGTCGCCCGCCCACTCCATATGGATCGGGTTTTCGCCATAAGGATCCAGCCACCATTCGCGTTCATACTGGCGGCCGACATTCACGGTGGCGGCGAACGGCACGAGGCCGACCATCACATCATCGGGATCGCGTGCGCCATCATAGAGAATATCGGTCAGCATCTCTGCGGCGCTCCGCAAGGACTGGATCCGTGAGCCGCCCATGGAGCCTGTATTGTCGAGCACCATGACCAGTTCGAGATTCTGGTGAGCCCGCTGGACCTCGCTGGTCCAGTCCACTTCGATATAATCCATACCCACCAGGCCCAGGAGCGTTGTGTTGACGCGCGACTGGCCGGATACGATGACGGTGCCGCTGGCCGCATCCATATTTACGGTGACCGCTTGGACCGTGCCGATTTCATGAGCAGGGTAATTGGCTTCGATATATTCGAGGGCGACGCGTTCGGCGTCCTGGGTGGACAGGCTGGTCTGGGAACCAACGGCCAATGCAGCAGCATCGAAGGCCTCCGCCAGGCGGCCGCGCGCATTCATGGCCTGGGCGAAATCGATCGCTCCGCCACCCATGACGGCAATCGGCATCAGGGCCAGCGAGAAGATTGTCGCGACATTTCCGCCTTTGGCCCGGAGAAAACGGCCCAGATTTGAGAGAACTGCACGCATGTGATCCACCCCAATCAATTCTTGCGCGGACCATGACGCAAACCTCTTAAATTCGGGTGGAAAGACACGGTTTCCCGAACCTTAAGATTTCGCGATGTCAGCGCGAAATGCGGAGATTGGACAGATCGCCCGCAATCAGCTCGAAGGCTTGCTGCAGGGATTCCGGTGTCGGGCTGTTGAAGTAGAGGCTGGGGTGCGAGGCACAGCCCTCCATCAGGGCTTCAGTGTCGGCATCGACCGTGCCAAAGGTGATCGTATAGATCCGGATGCCCTGGGACCGTGCATATTCGCAGGCCAGCTCCGTGCGGTCGTTCATCGCGCGGTTTGCCTGCACCCGGCTGGCAGACGTTATGCCCATCCGTCCCGTCGTGAGATAGCCATAGGATGTATATTCACTGTGCAGGGGCGCGCCGGCGGTCGGGATTACGTTTTCGCCATCGGTCAGGATAATCATCGCCTTGATCGTGTTCGGCTCGTCATAAGGCGTGCCCTCCGTGAAGGGTTCCTGAGGCGAAATCACGCGGATACCCCAGCTGACGCCCATCGGAATATTCGTGGTGCCTCTGGCATTCATGGCGCTCAAGGCGGCGTCAATTTCCGAGCGGCTGCTCGTCAGCGGTGTGATCGGCGTGGTGGTACAACCATCATTCGGGCCGCCCCGATTGGGGCGTTGGCCCCAGTATTTGTCCGAATTCATCAGAAGGGTGACCGGATTGCCGTTGCGCAGCCCGTCATCGAGATAGTTGTTGCCGAACCGTCCGACGTCCGGTTCGTCTGGCGCAAAAAATGGAAGGAAGAGCGTATCCGGATCGCCAAGGTTTGGCGGTGTGTCATCAATGTCCATCGGCATTTCGCGGGCTTCGACGCAGCCTTCCCATTCGACACCGCTCAAAGTGTCGAACAAATCCCATCGATTGGCGGCAGGCTCGAACCATTCCGAATGAAGCGGATGCTCTGCATCGGCATCCAGCCACCAGACGCGTTCAAACCCGGTGCCGACATTCACGCTGGCGGCGAAAGGGACGAGGCCAATGCGGAGGTCATCCGGATTGGTGACGCTGTCGTGTAACAAGTCATTGAGCGTCAAAGCCGCGTCCCTGAGGGCCCTGATTTTCGTGCCGCTCATGGATCCGGTATTGTCGAGTACCATGACCAGTTCCAGCGCGTTCTGGGCCCGTACGACTACACTGGTCCAGTCGACGTCGATATACTGCATGCCGATAATGCCCAGCAGAATGGTCTGAACCCGGGACGAACCGGTGATTGTGACCTGACCGGACTCCTCATCGACAGAGACGACGACATTCTGGACGTCGCCGATTTCCCCCTGGGGATAATTGGCCTCGATGAATTCCATCGCCAGCTGCGACGCTGATTCACCGGCAAGCGAATCGTCTGAACCGACAGCCAGTGCGGCTGCGTCGAGCGCCTCTGCCAGCCGCCCGCGGGCATTCATGGCCTGGGAAAAGTCCAGCGCTCCGCCGGCGAGCACGGCAATCGGAACCAGGGCAATGGCAAAGAAGGTCGCGACATTGCCGTCCCTGGCACGCAGGACGCGCGAAAGGAATTCCGAAAACCGAACCAACGGCCTAACCTCACATTCACCAAAGAGTGGCGGAAACTGACCGGGAAGTATTAAAATCCCATGGAAATTATGGGTTTCCCGCGAGTTAACGCCGGGCTAGTGATGGCAGAGTTTCAGGAGTCTGCCATTGACCGCCCAGTCGCTGAACAAGGTGAAAGCCTGCCTTGCCGATCTGATCGCAATGGCGACGGTATCGCGCGACAGCAATCTGCAGCTGATCGGTTATCTTGAAGACCGCCTGACCGCCCTGGGTGCGCGTTGTTTCCGCACCAGTGATGCCACGCACAACAAGGCTAATCTGCACGCCATTCTTGGCCCTGATACGGATGGCGGCGTTGTGCTGTCCGGGCATACCGATGTGGTGCCGGTCGATGATCAGGACTGGTCCAGTGATCCGTTCGAGATGATCGAGATGAACGGCCGGCTCTTCGGACGCGGCACGTGCGACATGAAAGGCTTTATCGCCTGCGCACTCGTGGCGGCCGAGGATTATGCGCGGCTCGATCTCGACCGGCCGGTGCATTTCGCATTCTCCTATGACGAGGAAGTGGGGTGTCTGGGCGCCCCTGACATGATCCGCGAAATGACGGCATCCGGCCCGCAGCCGGCCATTGCCATCATTGGCGAGCCGACGGGCATGAAAGTCGTCACTGGTCACAAAGGCTTGTATTCGGTCGAAGTCGTGGTCGAAGGTCTGGAAGCCCATTCCTCAAAAGTCGAGGACGGGGCGTGCGCTGTCACCCATGCTGTGCCGCTGATGCAATACCTCGTCGATGCCGCGGACGCCTGGAAGGCGGCGGCTCCGGCGGATAGTCCGTTCGAGCCTCCCTATGGGACCATCACGATTGGCGAAATGAGCGGCGGGACGGCGCTGAACATCCTGGCGCGCAAGGCAAGCTTTGGAAGCCTGATGCGCCCCGCGCCCTGGGATGATGCCCGCGAAGTTGGTGCGGAGCTGCGCCGGCGTGCGGCCGCAGTGCAGGAAAAGATGCGCCGCCATGCGCCCGAAGCGCGGGTCGAGGTGTTCCAGCGCTCCGATGCACCGCCCCTGAGGCCCGAAGACAATGGTGCAGCAGAGGAGTTGGCGCGGCGTCTGACCGGTGACAATGCGAAGCGATATGTCTCGTTCGGCACCGAGGCCGGGCAGTTCCAGTCGGCAGGCCTGTCGACCGTTGTATGTGGCCCGGGCTACATCGAACAGGCACACAAGCCGGATGAATTCGTCGACATTTCACAGCTGGAAGCCTGTCTGGGCTTCCTCAACAAGCTGCCATCATTCCTGATGGATAAATGATCCCGCCGGGCCGGTGGTCCGGCCCGGTTAAGACGCGTCCTAGGAAACCGCTTTCAGCTTGGAATCCTTCTGGGCGGCCTCACGGTCCTTGTTCCAGTAGGATACCGAGACGACTTTCGACTTGTTGCAGCGGTCCGCGTATTTCTTCGCGATCTCGGAGACTTCTTCCAGCAGACCAGCTTCCAGCGTGATCGGCTTCAGGCCGAGTGAGAGGAAGGTCTCGTTCTCGACGTGAAGATCGTTCTCGTCAGCTTCGTTGCGCGGATTCGGCAGATTGGCAATTTCGACGCCCGTCATCTGGGAGATCAGATCGGCCAGTTCCCGGACGCGGTGGGTCTCGGTCATCTGGTTCATGATGTGCACCCGGTCACCCGGTTGCGGTCGGTTCTTCAACGCCAGTTCGATACAATGCACCGTGTCCTGGATGTGGATGAAGGCGCGGGTCTGGCCGCCGGTTCCGTGTACCGTCAGCGGATGACCAATGGCGGCCTGCATCAGGAAGCGATTCAGCACCGTTCCATAATCGCCATCATAGTCGAACCGGTTGATCAGGCGCTCGTCCTTGCGGGTCTCGGCGGTCTGCGTACCCCAGACAATGCCCTGGTGAAGGTCGGTGATCTTCACCCCGTCATTCTTATTGTAGAAATGGAAGAAGAGCGCGTCCTGCGTCTTCGTCATGTGATAGATCGAGCCCGGATTGGCCGGGTAGAGGATATCCTGCTCGACCGGACCCACAGGCGTATCGACGGTCACGCGCAGATAGCCTTCGGGGATTTTCATGCCGGCGGTGCCATAACCATAGACGCCCATCGTGCCGAGGTGGACAAGGTGGATGTCGAGGCCGGACTCGACGATGGCGGCCAGCACATCATTGGTGGCATTCAGATTGTTATCGACAGTGTAGCGCTTGTGGCGGGCGGTCTTCATCGAATACGGGGCGGCGCGTTGCTCGGCAAAATGCACGATCGCGTCCGGACGTTCCGAATTCAGGAGATCAAGAAGTTCCTGGTAGTCCTTGCCGACACACAGATCGACAAAGCGGATCTCCTTGCCGGAGACTTCCTGCCAGGCCGCCAGCCGCTCACTCATCGGCCGGATGGGTGTCAGCGAATTGACTTCAAGTTCAACGTCAATCTTGCGGCGTGAAAGATTGTCGACGATGACAATGTCATGGCCGAGATTGGACAGGTGAAGGGCTGTAGGCCAGCCACAAAAACCGTCGCCGCCGAGTACGATCACTTTCATTTTACACACCTGGACTGTTCGGAGCTCAAATTTTGTGCCTTCTCGCAAGGTGAAAGCCTGATGACAAGGCTTTGCTGTATTATTGAAGCAGGTAGGATGAACGTAAAGACCTTTTGGAGAATGGGGAAATGACGGAAATTGAACCGTTTGGACCCTTCGAGGATGCTTTTCTGATCCACCCGAAACGCTTCGGTGATGATCGGGGCTGGTTCGAGGAAGTCTGGAATGCGGCCCGGTTCCGCGAGCAGACAGGGGTCGAAACGGATTTCGTCCAGGATAATGCTTCCCGCTCGAAGGCTGCCGGAACGGTGCGCGGCCTGCATGTCCAATCCCCGCCTATGGCGCAGGCCAAGCTGGTGCGCTGTCCGCGCGGGGCCATCCATGATGTCATTGTCGATATCCGTCATGGCTCGCCGACATTCGGGAAATGGGCCGGTGTGACCCTGTCCGAGGAGAACGGGTTGCAGCTCTGGGTGCCGCGCGGGTTTGCCCATGGCTTTGCGACGCTGCAGCCCGACAGCGAGATCGCGTACAAGGTCGATAATCCGTATTCCGCCGAGCATGATGGCGGGATTTTCTGGAATGACCCCGCGATCGGCATTGAATGGCCGTTCGACACGGCCAGCGCCGTGCTGTCGGACAAGGACAAGGCGGCCCCGAAACTCGCCGATTTTCCCCGTCTGTTCGAGTATGGCGCATGAAAATCCTGGTGATCGGATCCAGCGGGCAGGTGGCCCGGGCCCTGTCGGCGCAGGCCGGTGGCCATGAAGTGATCCGTGCCGGCCGCCCGCAGATTGATCTGGCCAGCCCCACCGGGCTGGCGGATCTGATCGGTCAGGCAGCGCCGGATGCGATTATCAATGCTGCGGCCTATACGGCGGTGGACAAGGCCGAGGAAGACATCGCCGCTGCGCGGGCTCTGAACGAGACCGGCCCGGCGGCGCTGGCGCGGACAGCGCAGGCACTGGCGGTGCCCTTCATCCACATCTCGACGGATTACGTCTTCAACGGGCTGGGCGGAGCGCCCTATGCCGAGACTGCAGGAACCGCGCCGCTGAATGTCTATGGCCAGACCAAGGCCGATGGCGAGAAAGCGGTGCTGGCGGTCAATCCGGCGGCGCTGATTGTCAGAACCTCCTGGGTCTATGCGCCCGAGGGGCAGAATTTCGTCCGGACCATGCTGCGGTTGGCGGCGGCGCGCGACCAGCTCAACGTGGTCGAGGACCAGATCGGCCGTCCGACCGAAGCCCATGCGCTGGCCGATGCCCTTCTGGTGTTGGCCGAACATCTGCGCGGCGGGGCAGAGGGCGGGCTTCTCCACGTTACCAATGCCGGTGAAGCCAGCTGGCGCGATCTCGCCGAAGCGGCCGTCCGCGGGGCAGGCCTGTCGACGCCGATTGCCGGCATCCCGACCAGCGCATACCCGACCCCGGCGCGCCGCCCCGGTGATACGCGGCTGGATATTTCCAAGGCCGAGCGGGACTTCGGCATCGTCCTGCCGGACTGGCGGGAGTCTCTGGACAGATGCCTTGAAATGATGGGCGTCAGTGGACGCCGCGCATAAGAGACGCTAAACGGCGCGCAAATCTTTCTTGGCGGGCTGCACGGCTCGCGAACGTCCGGATCAACAGGGAGTTTGGCATGGCTGTACGGGTCGCCATTACGGGGTTTGGCCGCATCGGCCGTCTGGCGCTGCGCGCCGTTCTGGAAGAGAAGCGTTGGGATGAGGTCGAGATTGTTGCGATCAACGATTCCTCGACGCCGGAAACCAATGCGCACCTCCTGACCTATGACAGCGTGCACGGCCGTTATCCGGGCACGATCAAGGTCGGCGATGACTGGATCGATGCCGGTTTTGGCAAGATCCAGAAAGTATCCAACCGTGATCCGTCGCAACTGCCCTGGGGCGATATGGGCGTTGATCTGGTGCTGGAATGCACGGGCAAGTTCAACTCCAAGGAAGCCTCGATGGCGCACATCGAAGGCTCCGGCGCCAAGAAAGTCTTGTGCTCGGCCCCGGCCAAGAATGCCGACAAGACGATCGTCTATGGCGTGAACCATGACACGCTGACGGCAGATGATGTCGTCGTCTCCAACGCGTCCTGCACCACGAACGGCCTGGCCCCGGTGGCCAAGGTGCTGAACGATGCGGTTGGTATCGAGCGCGGTCACATGACCACCATTCACGCCTATACCGGCGACCAGCCGACGCTGGATAGAAACCACAAGGACCTTCACCGCGCCCGCGCAGCGGCCATGTCCATGGTCCCGACCTCGACCGGCGCGGCGAAAGCCGTGGGCCTCGTCCTGCCGGAACTGGTGGGCAAGCTGGATGGTGCGGCGGTGCGCGTGCCGACGCCGAATGTGTCGCTGATCGATCTGGTGTTCACGCCGGGCCGCGCGACGACAGCCGAAGAGCTGACCGATGCCATCAAGGCGGCCGCCGACGGCCCGATGAAGGGCATTCTCGGCTATGACGATATTCCGCTGGTCTCGATCGATTATAATCATGACAGCCGCTCCTCCATCGTCGCCGTCGACAAGATCAATGTGATCGATGAGCGTCTGGTGCGGGTGATGACCTGGTATGACAATGAATGGGGCTTTGCCTGCCGCATGATCGATACGGCAGCGGCGATGGGCCGGTTCCTCTAACCAGCCAGTCAAGCGGGGGCGATGATGGGTTTGCGCCGGATTGAAGACGCGGATGTTCACGGCAAGCGGGTTCTGGTCCGCGTCGATTTCAATGTGCCGATGAAGGATGGCGTGGTCACCGATGCCACCCGCCTGATGGCGGCGCTGCCGACGATCACATGGCTCAAGCGCGAAAAGGCGAAGGTGATATTGCTGGCGCATTTCGGCCGTCCCAAGGGACAGCGCGTGCCGGATGCGTCGCTGGCGCCCGTCGCCCCGGCGCTGGCCGATCTGATGGCCTCGCCGGTCGAGTTCGCAGCCGATTGTTTCGGTCCGGAGGCCGAAGCCGCCGTTCAGGCGCTGCAGCCGGGCGGTGTGCTGCTTCTGGAAAACACCCGCTATCATGCCGGCGAGGAAGCCAATGATCCGGATTTTGCCGCGGCGCTGGCAAAGCTGGGTGATATCTACGTCAATGATGCCTTCTCGGCGGCCCACCGTGCCCATGGTTCGACCGCTGGTGTGGCAGCACTCCTGCCGGCCTATGCCGGTCTCGCCATGCAACGCGAGCTGGATCATATCGGGCAGGCGCTGAACGATCCGCGCCGCCCGGTCATCGCGATTGTCGGCGGGGCCAAGGTCTCGACCAAGATTGCGCTTCTGGAGAACCTGGTCAGCAAGGTCGACAAGCTGTTTGTCGGCGGTGCGATGGCGAACACTTTCCTCGCCGCGCAGGGGCATAATGTCGGCAAGAGCCTTTACGAGGCGGATTTCGCCGATACCGCAAAGGCCATCATGGAAGCCGCGCGCACCCATGGCTGCGAGCTGATCCTGCCGCGTGACCTTGTCTGTGCGGCCGAGTTCGCGCCCAATCCGGACACGCAGACCGTTCCCGCGGATGCCATTCCGGCGAACATGATGGCGCTGGATGCCGGTCCGGAAACCGTGGACGCGCTGGCCGATGCTATCGATGCCTGCCAGACGTTGATCTGGAACGGGCCGCTGGGCGCGTTTGAAACCCCGCCCTTCGAGACCTCCACCGTCGAGGCCGCGAAATATGCCGGACAGCGCTGCCGCGAAGGCAAGCTGATCGCCGTGGCCGGTGGCGGTGATACGGTCGCTGCGTTGAACCAGGCTGGCGTTTCGGGCGATTTCACCTTCATTTCCACTGCAGGCGGGGCTTTCCTTGAATGGATGGAAGGCAAAACGCTGCCGGGCGTGGAAGCTGTCACGGAATAAGTCTAGACTTTCGACCAAATCGATCTGCTGGGGACAATCATGAATCTGGAAGAACTCAACGACATTGCCAATCGCATGGTGGCGCACGGACAGGGCATTCTGGCGGCGGATGAATCCACCGGCACGATCAAGAAGCGCTTTGATTCCATCAAGCTGGAATCGACCGCGGACAGCCGACGCGACTGGCGCGAAATGCTGTTCAGAACCCAGCCGGCGATGAATGAGTGTATTTCCGGCGTCATCCTCTATGACGAAACCATTCGCCAGAAGGCTGCTGACGGCACACCGCTGGCCGAGCTGATCGCCGCGTCCGGTGCGGTTCCGGGCATCAAGGTCGATACCGGCGCCAAGGATCTGGCCGGTGCGCCGGGCGAGAAGATCACCGAGGGTCTCGACGGTCTGCGCGAGCGCCTGAACGAATATCATTCCATCGGTGCCCGCTTTGCCAAATGGCGCGCCGTGATCGATATCGGCCGCGGTGGTGATGACTCCATCCCGTCGCCCTATTGCATCGATGTGAACATGCACGCGCTGGCCCGCTATGCGGCGCTGTGCCAGGAAGCCGGCATCGTCCCAATCGTCGAGCCGGAAGTCCTGATGGATGGCGATCACTCCATCGAGCGCTGCTATGAAGTCACCGAATACGGTCTCAAGGCGCTTTACCGCGAGCTCTATGCTCAGGGTGTCCAGCTGGAAGGCACGATCCTGAAACCCAACATGGTCATCCCCGGCAAGAAATGTCCGGAACAGGCCAGCGTCGAGGAAGTCGCCGACATGACGGTGCAATGCCTCGCCAATTGTGTGCCGGCGGCCGTGCCGGGCATCGCCTTCCTGTCGGGCGGCCAGTCCGATCTGGAAGCCACCGCGCACCTCAACGCCATGAATGCCGCCTATGACCTGCCCTGGCCGCTGACCTTCTCGTACGGACGCGCGCTGCAGGCCGCGCCGCTGAAGGCCTGGGGTGGCAAGGATGTCGAAGCCGGGCAAAAGGCGTTCAATCACCGCGCCCGCATGAATGGTCTGGCGGCCAAGGGCGAGTGGACAGAGGCGCTGGAAAACGCCGGCTAGCAGAATTTCTAACCATCGCAGCGCCCGCCGGATGACATCCCGTCCGGCGGGTGTTTGCGTGGATAACTTCTCCGATTCCGGAATTTCGTCTCCTACTACTACTACGATTGGACCGGCGACGGACGGGCTCGTCCGCCGGGAAAGCCTGTCTGTATAGAAGAATGCGGTCATGAACGGGCTCCGGCCTGTCTCCGGCCCGTCTCCGGTTTTTTCCGGAGAGTCTCCTATAACTTCACCGGCGGGTGCCGGTAGCGGGAGAGGCGTGACGGGCAAGATCAGGCGCAGAGTCTAGGCGGGAAGGCGGGCGCGGGGATTGGATGGCTATCCGGCGTGGCCGCCCGCGTGAGGATGAGAATTAATTGGTGTGTGTCCCTGTTTTTCGTGTGTCCCTGTTTTCCCGTGGGCGGCGCAGATGCGAGAGGTGCGTGTTGGCAGATTCAGGTCTCTGTCCAACACGCCCCGTCACATTGACGCCGGTCTGGAGGTTCACGCCTCAGCGCTCTCGCGGACCTGCCCGACGAGCTTCGCCCAGTCCATATCGAGATGGCCGTAGACCTCGCCGGCTTTCGGTGACGCATTGTCGGCCAGGATCTCGACCATGAGGCTGGCTCCGTCAGCGACAACAACGCCGCTCTGGGCGAGCCGCAGCAGGCCCGTCTCGCGCTTGGTGATGTTGAAGGTTCCGCTTGCATCGACGGCGACATAGGCCTCGAATCCTTCGCGCACGGCCCGCATGGCGGGATAGGCTGCGCAGACCTCGAGCGAGACCCCGGCAAAGATCAGCTTTTTCCGGCCCGTGGCGCGGATTGCAGCTTCAACACGTGGGTCATCCCAGGCGTTGACCGTGGTCCGGTCGATGAAATCCTGGCCAGGCAAGGCCTCGGTCAGTTCTGGAAAGGCTGGCCCCCACAGCGTGTCCGCTGATGTCGTTGTCGTCACGATCGGCAAGCCGAGCGCTTTTGCGGCTTTCGCGAGACCGACAACATTGTGCTTGAGCTCGGCGACCGGGAAATCGCGGATGCCGGTCATCAGGCCGACCTGGTGGTCTACCAGAACAAGGGCTGCGTTCTCTGCTGTCAGAGGTTCGGGGTTATGGATGTTGGTCATGGCTTCCTCCTTTGTCAGAAGCGTTTGGTGCCGGAATTGGCGGGTTGAAAAATCAATCGATGGCGCCGAGTTCGCCGGCGGCATGGGCGGCCTTCGCGGCCTCGATCTGGTCGATCGTGCTCATCACGAACGGGCCCTGCTGGACGAAGTGTTCGCGAACCGGTGTTCCAATGAACAGCGCGAGCTGAGCGCCATTTTCGCTGTGCAAGCTGATCGGTGTGGCGTCTGCGCTGGTCCGTACGGCGATGGCAGCGCCTTCGGGGAGGCTCAGGCCGGTGTCTCCGACCTGCACGTGTGCCTTGCCGCGCACCGCGAGGATCCATGCGGCCTTTTGTGCTGCCACCGGCTGCGTGAATGAGCCGCCCCTGGCAAGCTTGATGTCGAGAATGGTCAGCGGGAGCGCGGGAGAGGCCGCGCCTCTCACGCCCTGGCTTTCACCCAGAACGACACGGACGCGATGCGTGTCACCGTGAATAACGGGCATCTGTTCGGCCGGCACGTGCAGCGAGGCCGGCGCGTCCGCCTTGTGCTTCGCTGGCAGGTTCACAAAAACCTGCAAGGCGTGAATTCGGGCTCCGGGCAAGGGGGCTTCATCGTGCACGGCGCCGCGGCCGGCCTTCAGCCAGTAGAGATCGCCCGGAGAGATATCGAAATCATTGCCGAGTGAATCCCGGTTATGAAACCGGCCCTGGCTGTCCTCGAATACAACTGAAACGGCGGACATGCCGGCATGCGGATGAACCCCGAAGGTTGGTTCGGTCATGACGAAATGATCCACCATCACCAGCGGATCCATCAGGCCATCGAACCGGTCATGTTTGAAGCCGAGCGCCTCGAAACCGCTGCCGATGGCCAGGGGCTGGCCCGGAACCAGCTCTGAAATCGCGGGTCGTGTCCGGGCTTCGAATTCTGGATGTTGAGTGTTCATAACGGTCTCCATGTCTTGCGAATGGAGATATCAACGGAACGATCACTTCGAAAAGTAGCGTAATCGGAAAGTATTGTTCTATATATGGAACGATACAGCCGGAGTGGCCACATGGATCTGAATGACTATTTCTACTTTGTACACGTCGTCGAGAAACGCGGTTTCGCGCCGGCCGGCAGGGCGCTCGATGTACCGAAATCGAGGCTCAGCCGGCATGTGCGGCAACTCGAAGACCGCCTCGGAACGCGACTGATCCAGCGCACGTCCCGCCAATTCACCGTGACCGATGCCGGCGAAGCTTTCTATCGGCACGCGCGGGCGGCGCTTGATGAAGTCGAGGCCGCGGAGGCAAGTGTGCTGCGTCAGACGAAAATGCTGTCCGGCTCTGTCCGCCTCTCCTGTTCAGTGGGCGTCGCACAGTTCGCCGTCCGCGAGGCCGTTTCGACGTTCCTCGGCCGGAATCCGGATGTGAAAATCATTCAGCAGGTGACCAACCAGACGGTCGACCTTATTGAATCGGGTGTGGATATGGCCATACGCGGGCACACCGGGCCGTTGCCGGACTCCAGTCTGATCCAGAGCCGCCTGACGCCGGTCGAATGGCATCTGTTCGCGGGTCACCGGTATCTGAAAAAACATGGTGTGCCTGCCAGCCCGCAAGACCTGGAAAACCATGCCGGTCTGAAACTTGGGTGGCGGCCGGAATATGGTCACTGGATATTGCGCGGGCAGGATGAAACTACTGTGTCCGTCCCGTTCGAGCCCCGGCTTTGCAGCGACGACATGGTCACGCTCAAGGAGGTCGCCGCCGACGGGATGGGGATCGTCGCGCTTCCGGCCTATGTGTGCAGGCCGGATGTGGAACGTGGACGGCTGATGCGGGTATTGCCGAACTGGACGGCCGGCGACGCGCAGCTGAGCCTTCTCATGCCCTCAAGACGAGGGCTGCCTCCTGCGGTCGAGGCGTTTGCAGGTTTTCTGCGAGAAGCGGTGCCGGTCATCTGTGCGGCCTGACGAAGGCCTGCGCTGTGAGCTGCGTGCCCACCCTTTCTTTGACACGGCCACCTTACGCTCTACCCTTCAGAGCATGACCCGAACGAATTTGCAGACATGGACGGGTCTGGCGATTGCCGCCAGTGCCCTTGTTCTCGTCCAGTGTTCCGGCCCGGCCGAAGAGGAGACAAGTTTCGAAACACTTGTTGAAAGCGGCGAGCTGGTCGTTCTGACCCTGGACGGCCCGACGATCCATGAGCGCCGCGACGGGGCGGCGGAGGGTTTCGAGGTCGACCTCGTCTCTGCCTTCGCCGACGAGTACGGGCTGAGCGTGCGCTTCCGCGTCATGCGCGATATCGGCGCGCTGATCGATGCGCTGGAAAATGGCGAAGGCCATCTGGCCGCGGCCAATCTGACCATCAATGAAGCCCGTGCCGGGCGGATCACATTCGGACCGGCCTACAAGAATGTCCGCGAGCGGCTGGTCTGCCGCCGTGGAGGCGAAAGCGCCAGCACGGTTGAGGATCTGGCCGGTCTTCGCCTGGCCGTGGTTGAGGATTCTTCCTATGCCGACACGCTGCGGCAGCTGCAGCAGGCGCATCCCGGCATTGAATTCGACGAGCGGCCGGCCGGCTCGGCCATGCCCCTGCTGGAGGCCGTCGATCAGGGCAGCATCGATTGCACCATCGCCGATTCCCATCTCGTCACCTTCGCCCGGCGGCGCCATCCCGAGCTGATCACCCCGCTCAATCTGTCAGAGGAATCCGCCCTTGCCTGGGCCCATTCCGGCCGGGTGGAGGGGCTGGCCGAGGCGCTCGATAGCTGGTTTGCCGAGGCGCATGCCTTCGGCCTGATCGAGGAGATCGAAGAGGACTGGTTCGGTGATTTTGGCGCGTTCGACTATGTCGAGACCGCGCGCTTTGTGCGGCGTGTGGACAATCGCCTGCCCCGGTTCCGCAATTATTTCCGCGATGCGGCAGAGGACACGCCCTTCGACTGGGAATTGCTCGCCGCGCAGGCCTATCAGGAATCGCACTGGGACCCGGATGCTGAAAGTCCGACCGGCGTGCGCGGCCTGATGATGCTGACCCTGCCCACCGCTGAGCGTGTCGGCGTGACCGACCGGCTCGATCCGCGCCAGTCGGTGGAGGGCGGGGCGGCCTATCTCGCCGATCTCTATGATCGCTTGCCTGACGGTATTGAAGGCGATGACCGGCTCTGGTTTGCCCTGGCCGCCTATAATGTCGGCATGGGGCATATCTATGATGCGCGCCTGCTGGCCGAACGGCAGGGCCGCGACAAGAATTCATGGGAGGTGATGGAAGAGGTGCTGCCGCTACTGACCCGGCCGGAATACTATTCCACCGTTCGTTACGGCTATGCGCGCGGTCATGAGCCGGTCCGCTATGTCGAGCGGGTGCGCACCTATCGCGCCATGCTGGAGGCCAATCTGCGCTGACGGGTGCTCAGGGCACAGAACGGGTCGTGGGTGGAAAATCGGGGACGAAAAACAGGGACACACGACGAAAAACAGGGACACACACCATTATCCCGCATGTTCATTAACCTTCCAGCCCCCAAGCGTCCCTTCCTTTCTGCCGAACTTGTCTCAAAACGCCGGCCCGGTCATTCTGGCGCGAGGTGAGGGGGCAGTGAGATGATTCTGGCCAATCTGGTGAAAGCCGTCCGCGAACAGAATTACTATGCGGTCTTTCTCGAGTTCGCGATTGTCATCCTGGGGGTTGTGATCGGCTTCCAGATCACAGCCTGGAACGCGCAACGCGAAGACAATGCCAGAGCCGCCGCCTTGCTGGACCGCCTGGAGGCCGAGATCACCGATGTGCTCGCCGAGCGCGAAGGCGCGCTCGAATATTTTGAAGCCCGCCAGCGAATCCTTGCCGGGTTCAACGCGGTTCTGACGCCCGGCTCGGAAGAGGAAGGGTCGGACGCGCTCTGCAATGCGATCGATGATTCCCACATCTACATCTGGGGCGCGGTCCGCATTCCCGTGCTGGAGGAAATCAGGGATACGGGCGATATCCGGCTCCTGACGAATGCACGGGCCAGGAACGCGCTTGTGGCCCTCGATATCAGCAACAACACGTCCCGCGACCGGGCCGCGACCATCCGAAGCGTCGAGAGCATTATCCGCCTGCAGTTTCCGGACTTGCTGACCGTATTGCCGTTTACCGAAGGCGAAATCGAAGACAATGAATGGCCGCTTTCCTGCGATTGGCAGGGCATGCGGGAAAACCCGGCGGTCTTCAACGCGATCTCGAACAATTATGATCGCCTTGGCGCGCTGCTGAACCTTCGCCAGCGTGAGAACGAAGCGCTCAGGGCTGCCCTTGATGCACTCGCAGACGCCCGTTCCTGAACCGGCCCGGACGCCATCCGGCGCCCTTCGTGCATGTGATTGCCGGACAGCGTTGCCCCTAGACCTCACACGCCTCCGGCATGCGCCCGCCATCTTCCAGCAGGGATTTGCCCGTGGAATCGCACAGCGCATCGATGCGGTAGCTGACCGCCTCCTCGCGCGGGCCGCCGGCATAGCGCGCGACCAGTAAAACTTCCCCGGCCTGTGGCACGATACCCGTGCAGGCATAGACCTCGTCATAATCTTCCCGCACATCCGCGCCCTGCGCCGTGACCGGTCCGAAACCGGGCACAGCCGCCCACGCCGCGGCGCAGGCATTGTCCGCAAAAGCGGCGCGTTCATGCATTGGAAGCGTGGTTGACGTGCCTGCGTTGGAGGCCGATCCGCTCAGAAAAAAGGACGCAGCCCAGATCGCCAATCCCCCCAGGATCAGCATGTTCAGAAGACGCAGCATTCGTGTATGTCCTCCCCACCCGGCAGGCACGCTAGAATCCATAAGCTGCCGATAGCAAACGGTTTCTCCAATCGGGCGAGTCGATTCTTCCCGGCGGTGTGGCGCAGCCTCGGCTTGTAAAGACACGCCGCGGCCCGCTAGAGTTCATCCGGCAGGCGGGAGAGTCGCGATGATCGGATTTATACTGGCGGCCTTGCTGGTGCAGGACGCGGAAGCGGCGGAGACCGTGCCGCCGCTGGTGACGATTGCGGAAATCCATGCAGACCCGTGGGCCTGGGACGGGCGGCGCGTTCGAGTTGTCGCGAGGGTCGATGAGTGCAGTGATCTCAACTGTCTGGTTTGTGATGAAACCGATTCTGGCGAGCCTTGGCCGGAACCAAGAATCCCATCGGATCCTAGACGAAACATGTGTGCGGGCGTGACATTTATAGGCGGCGAACTGGCAGACAGAATGGTGCGATTCAGCACTGTGCGAATTGAAGCAGATTATAGTGCAACGTGTTCGAGGGTTATGCAGCCCGGCACCGACAGCTTCGTGATCTGCTCGGATCGAGCAACGGAGCTGTACAACGCGTCTGTGTTGTCGATTGCGCAGGTTTGGCCGCCTTCTTATTACGAATCCGACCAGCCGCAAACAGTGTTCGAAGCCGATGGAGAAATGAGAGCAAACCTTGAGGCAGCATATGCAAATGTTGCCTGGGGTTGGTGGCGAGAAGGATCGCCGGCAGAGGTCTTTTTCTGGGTAAATCGTGCCCGATTGGCCAGCGAACGAACCGTTTCCGCGGGGGGCGCCGGGGCCTGTGAGTGCAATTATTCCAGCTGCCCGGATGAAAACTGGCCGCGGCGAATAGCTCACACCTATGCAGGTGAGAACAATAGCTACACCTGCTATTTTGCCGTCCAGCGCGAAGACGGCAGCTGGGTGTTTCCGCTTCAATAGAAAGGGCAGCCGATGATCGTATTTATGCTGGCGGCATTGCTGGTGCAGGACGCGGAAGTGACGGAGACCGTGCCGCCGCTGGTGACGATCGAGCAATTGCATCGCGATCCTGATGGCTGGAATGGTCAGCCCATCAGAATGATTGGCTATTTTACCGAATGCCGTAACTCGCCTTGCCAGGTTTGCGACGTGCCAGACGACGCATCAGAAGAATTCACCTGACCGGCTGGCGATCATGAGCTCTCCATGGCCCCGCAAACAGTTGCACAATGGCGCGAGAGCCGTTGCGCGCGCATCCGGCTTATCGGTGACGATTTTGGCGCACAATTGGCGAGCCATAACACTGTCGTTCTGGAGGCTGTGTATCGCGGTCTTCCGCAATGCGTTCCGGTTGACCAGATGCAAGACCAGCTTCCGGGAATGGATGAACTCGAGTCGGTTTGCTCGCTGGGGCCATTTTACGAGATTACCGATTCAGCGATTGTTCGATTGATATCGTCGAGACCATCGACAAATTACGAGGCGTCTTTGCCTCCGGAACTGCGTGCCGCGACTGTCGAGGAGCGAGAGGCCGTCCTCGCCGAGTTCGATCAATTGAACCAGCCTTTCCGTACCCGTCTGGACGACATGTTTCCGGCCGATACGCAAGCCGTTGTGCTCGTCGGGATCGAAAATGAAAATCTCGCTGCAGTTTGCGAAACCTGGTCTCCTGAGGGCCAGCCTGTCGTAACTCCCTTTCGCTTCAGCCATTTGGACGATGCGCTTGGCAATGATTATACGTGCTATCGGGCTGAATGGTCGGATGAGTTTGGTTGGAGCTTCGCGCTCTGAAGGGCTTCCTTGCGACCGGTCTTCCGCGCTAAGAGCAGGCCCATGACCTGCCAGCTCTATCTCATCACACCGCCGCGCATTGATGCGGAATTTGTGGATATGCTCGTTACGGCTCTGGAGGCCGGCGAGGTGGCCGCGCTGCAGATCCGCCTGAAGGATCATTCCGTTGACGAGATCAAATCGCTCGCCCCGCCGCTGATTGCCGCCGCGCAGGACCGCGACGTGGCGGTGATCCTGAATGATGATCCGGAACTGGCGGTGGCGCTGGGCTGTGATGGCGTCCATGTCGGGCAGGGCGATGCGTCCGCGAAACAGGCGCGCGCCGCCATCGGGCCGAAGCGCATGCTGGGCGTGACCTGTCATGACAGCCGGCATCTGGCCATGCAGGCGGGCGAGGCGGGCGCGGATTATGTCGCCTTCGGCGCCTTCTATCCGACGACGACCAAGGACGCGCCGACCACGGCTGATCCGGATATCCTGACCTGGTGGTCGGAAATCTTCGAACTGCCCTGCGTCGCCATTGGCGGCATCACGGTGGAAAATGCCCGCCCGCTGATCGAGGCGGGAGCGGATTTCCTCGCCGTGTCCTCGGGTGTGTGGTCGCATGTGGACGGTCCGGCAAATGCCGTTATAGCCTTCAACGCATTGATGCGGGGCGAGTAGACGAGGTTGACCATGGTCTGTCGCGTATTGGCCGCGCTGTTTCTTTTCCTTTTAGTGGTAACCGGGCAGGCGTCCGCGCAGGAGGCTGACCCTGCCGCCGACACGCCGTCTGACGAGGCGGCGTCAGAGGATGACGCGCCTGCGCCGCTTCTGCGCAATCTGGAACTGATCGATGCCGAGGCGCAGAACAATGCGCTGGCGCTGGAGGAAGTTCCCGAAACCGATCTGCCATCGACGGCGGCCGAAGTGGACGAGATTTTCAATCGCGCCCAGCTGGCCTATGCGACGGGCGAGTTCGAGACCGCCCATGTGCAGGCACGCACAGCTGCCGCGGCCGGTCATGCGCAGGCCGCCACGCTGGCCGGGCTGATGCATGAGAATGGCGAGATCGAAGCGGCCAGCGACGTTCAGGCCGTGCGCTGGTATCGCCGTGCCGCCAGCCAGGGCGAGCCGGTGGGCAATTACCGTCTGGGCCTGATGGCACAGGCCGCGCGCGCCGGGCTGGCACCCGCCGAGGCCCGCAGCTTCTTCCAGCGCGCCGCACAGGCCGGGCATGTGCCTGCCATGCTGGCCTATGCGCTGTTGCTGAAGGCTTCGCCCGTTCCGCAAGATGCGCCGCTGGCCATTGAATGGGCCGAGCGCGCCGCGCAGGAAGGCAATGTCGAAGCCATGTTCCAGCTGGCCCAGATGTATGATGGCTGGGAGCGCGGCCCGCAGGAAGCGTCCGCGGCGCGCGACTGGTATGTTCAGGCGGCGGAGAACAATCATGCCGAGGCGGCGCTGCAGGCCGGGTTGATGCTGGCCGCCGGCGAGGGCGGTGAGGCCGATCCGGACCGGGCGATGGAGCTGATCCGCCAGTCAGCAGAGGCCGGGTTTGCTCCGGCGATGGGCCAGTACGGGCTGATGCTGTATCAGGGCTGGGATGGCGGCGAGCCGGACCTGACGAATGCGGCGGAATGGTTTGCGCAGGGCGCGATCGGCGGCGATGCCGAATCGCAATTCCTCTATGCCTATGTCTCGGCGACTGGACAGGGCACCGAGCGGGATCTGGTGCGGGCGTACTATTGGGCGCTGATGGCCGAGTATGAAATGGACGGTCTGCCGGCGCGGAATGTCGATCGCGACCGGCTCCAGGCGCAGCTTGAAACTGCTCTAACCCCAACAGAAGCTGAACAGGTCCGCTCCCAAATTGCCGCATATCGGGCGCGATAACCTTTATCGGGTCCTTTTGATGCCTTGACCGGCGGCAAGCCTCCCCAGTGTCAGACAACACAAGGGGAGGCTGACATGAGCACCAATTTCGACGCCGCTCTGGAGCACGTTCTTCAGTTTGAAGGCGGCTATGTGGATCATCCGTCCGATCCGGGCGGGGCCACCAATATGGGCATCACGATCGGGACGCTGGCCGACTGGCGCGGCACGCCGGTCACCAAGGAGGATGTCCGCAATCTGACCCTCCAGGAAGCCGGCCAGATCTACAAGGCCCGCTATTGGGACACCTGCCGCTGTGACGAGATGCCCAAGGGCATCGCCTTCATGCTGTTCGATGCGGCGGTGAACCATGGTCCCTATCGCGCCACCCTGTTCCTGCAGCAGGCGGCCGGGGTGCCGGATGACGGTGTGATCGGCCCGCAGACGCTGGGCGCGGTCAATGGCGCGGACGAAGCCTCGCTGACCGAGGAATATGCCGCGCAGCGGATGAATTTCTACGGCAAGCTGTCGACCTTTTCGGTCTTCGGCCTGGGCTGGTCGCGGCGCCTGATGAGCGCCTTCTCGCTGGCCATGCCGTCGGACGAATATGCGGGCTATTCCGATACGCCCCCGCCGTTTGATACGTCCGACCTTCCCGACAACGCCAATAATGGAGCCTGGGCATGATCAATCGCAGACGCAATCAGGCCCGCGAGCTGATGATGCTGGCGGGATTCGACGACACGATGGCTCGCCGCGTGCGGTCCGGCCGGCAGGGTCAGCAGGTCCTGTCCCTGGCCGCCACGGCCACGGGCGAGGATGATTTCAACCAGATCGGCACGCGGCTGATGGAGAGCCCGGAACTGCGGGGCGCTGTCCGCTCCATGATCAGCGATGCCGACAGAAGCGACCGGTTCGGCGTGGCCCGCCGCCGGGGCCGCCGCAAGGGCTTCATCCTGGCGCTGGCCTGGGTCGGGGCTGCGGTGATCGCGGTGATGTTCCTGGGTCAGTTCTTCCCGGAGATCGAAGCGCAATTGCCGGCCTTCCTGCAGGGCGGTGCCACGCGCGATGCGGCGATTGCCGCGCTGGGCGGTGCCAGCTTCCTGGTGAAGGACGTCTTTGACTGGCTGTTTGGCGGATACCGCCTGCCGCAGCAGGACGGTTTTTAAGCCGACAGCGCTTGCCGCCCATAGCGCATCCTGATAGGACCCGCGCGACCTGACCGGCCCCTGCCAACAGCGGGGGCCGGTTTTACATCGTGAAGACAGCCGACAGGATTGCCGTCCATGAAGATCAACGGGAATGAAGTGAAGCCGGGCATGGTGCTGCAGCACCAGGATACGCTCTGGACCGTGGTGAAAGCCGATGCCGTGAAACCGGGCAAGGGCGGTGCGTTCGCCCAGGTCGAGATGAAGAACATTCTCGACGGGCGCAAGCTGAACGAACGTTTCCGGGCGGCTGACAAGGTGGAACGTGTCCGCCTCGAACAGAAGGACTTCCAGTTCCTGTTCAAGGACGACACCATGGCGACCTTCATGGATACGGAAAGCTATGAGCAGATCGAGCTGTCGATGGACTTCATCGGCGAGGAGACCGGCGCCTATCTCACTGACGGGATGGAAGTGACGCTGGAATTCTACGAGGAGCGCCCGATCGGCCTGACCCTGCCGCAATTCGTCGAGCTGGAAATCGCTGATACCGAGCCGGTGGTCAAAGGCCAGACGGCGGCCAATTCCTACAAGCCGGCCATTCTCTCCAATGGTGTGCGCACCTCGGTGCCGCCCTTCGTCGGCGTTGGCGAGCGGGTGATCATCTCCACCGAAGACGGCAGCTACCAGAAGCGGGCCGACTAGATATGGCCCGTGTCACCGCGCTGATGGAAGTCATGCAGAATGCCGCCCGCAAGGCCGGGCGGGCGCTGGCCCGTGACTTCGGCGAAGTCGAGCATCTCCAGGTCTCGCGCAAGGGGCCGGCGGATTTCGTGTCCGCGGCGGACCGCAAGGCCGAGGACATCCTCTATGAGGCACTTGGCGCGGCGCGTCCGGGCTATGGCTTCCTGATGGAAGAGCGCGGTGAAGTGGAAGGCACGGACAAGACCCACCGCTGGATTGTCGATCCTCTGGACGGCACGCTGAACTTCCTGCACAGCCAGCCGCATTTCGCGGTTTCGGTGGCGCTGGAGCGCATGGGCGAGATCGTTGCCGGCGTCATCTACAACCCGGTGACGGGTGACCTCTTCCATGCCGAAAAAGGCTATGGGGCCTGGCTGGATGACCGCCGCCTGCGCGTGTCCGGCCGCAAGGAATTGTCGGAATGCGTGATCGCGACGGGCACGCCGTTTTTCGGCAAGCGCGGCCATGCCCGCTTCCTCAAAGAGCTGCACCAGATCATGCCGAGCGTGGCGGGTGTCCGCCGCTATGGCGTTGCCTCTCTGGATCTCGCCTGGACGGCGGCCGGCCGGTTTGACGGCTTCTGGGAACGTGACCTCAAGGCCTGGGATATTGCTGCCGGCATGATCATGGTGCGCGAAGCAGGCGGGTATGCGGTCGAGGCCGACGACGTCGACGCCGGCCTTCCGCTGGAGACCGGGCATATCATCGCCGGCAATGAATCGGTGGCCCGGCAGCTGGCCGGGAAACTCAAGGCCGCCGCCTAGCACTCATCTTGCGTTCAGCGTGGTTGTGGCTTCCTCTCGAATGGGGAGGACCATGCCCATGCTGGACATGCTTGTACTGGCCAATCTCGACGTCTCCGAGGACTGCACCTGGAATGGCATCCCGCTTTATGGCGAGGTGCAGGTGGTCGACAGTTTCGCCGATATCGACGTGCAGGTGGTGGAGAGCTTTCCGGATCTGCGCGTGAAGACCGTCAGCAGCTTTGCCGATGATTGTGGCGAGTGGGAATTCGTCGATTCATTCCCGGATTTCACCATCCGTTTCGTCGACAGTTTCCCGGATATCCGCATCAAATTTGTTGAGAGCTTTCCCGGCGTCGACTAGCGTCCGTCCATGGCTTTCTATAACCGTTTCATCCTTCCGAACCTGATCGATTCCTCCTGCAAGATGGGGCCGATCATGAAGCAGCGCTCGAAAATCGTGCCCGAGGCCGAAGGCGTCGTCGCCGAGATCGGCATGGGCGCTGCGCCCAATCTCCAATTCTATGACCCCGGCAAGGTCAAGGCGCTGATTGGTGTCGAACCCAATCCGGGTATGCGCAAGAAGGCCAGCCGGGCGATTGAGGGTCAGTCGATCCCGATCGAGCTGGTCGAGGGATTTGCCGAAAAACTGCCGCTCGATAATGGCTCTGCGGATACGGTGCTACTGACCTATACGCTGTGTTCGCTGAAAGATGTGCCAGGCGCGTTTTCGGAGATCAGGCGGATCCTGAAGCCGGGTGGCAAACTGCTGGTTCTGGAGCATGGCGCAGCGCCGGATGCCGATGTCTATAAATGGCAAAGGCGGCTCGAACCGGTCTGGAAGCTGATCGGAGGCGGCTGCCATTTGACCCGGCCGATCGACAAGATGGTTGAAGCGGGCGGGTTCCGCTTCGACAGCCTGGTCACCGAATATGTGAAGAAGACGCCGAAATTCGTTGGCTATGACTATACCGGCATTGCCCGCCCGGCCTAGGCGCAGGCTGCACAGCGCGGGGCGGCCGGATCGGATTCCAGCCGTTTTGGCGCGATCTCCTCGCCGCACTCCACGCACCAACCATAATCACCCTCATCGACGCGTCTGAGCGCCGCCTCGATCCGGCGCAGCGCCATGGCGCGGCGGGCATCGGCGGCCTTGGCCATGGCTTGCACCTGCAGACTGTCCTGACGCGACAGGCGGCCAACCGATTGCTGGTCCAGCTCGACCGGCTTGCGATCATCGCCGGACCCGGAAGACAGGGCGAGCAATTCTTCCTTCAGGGCCAGCAGGCGCTGGCGGGCTGTGTTTATTGAAGCGTCCATTGAAGCAGTCTAGCACTCGCGCCCCGGTGGCCGCTATTCCTCCAGCAGATATGCCAGGGTTTCGATGCGAATGCCGATTTCCTGTCCAATCAGGGACGCGGCCGTCTGGTGTCCCCAATCCGAACGATCGATCTCCCCTGTGATCGTGAAGCCGACAGCCTGCCGCCGCGTCGCCGGATCCGTTCCAAGCCGGTTCAGCCGGACATCCAGAATGACCTCCCGGGCAACGCCCCAGATTGTAAGGTTTCCCGTCACGCGCGCCGTATCATCACCGGTCAGCTCGATGGCGGTCGAATCGAATGTCAGCCTTGGATATTCCTCGGCATTCAGCCAGTGTGGGCCGGCAATGTGTGCGTCCCGGGTCGGATCACCGGCGAAAACCGATCCGGTTCCGACAAAGGCCTGGACGCTGGAGTTTTCAGGATGGTCCGCGTCGAGAGTTATGGTGCCACCGGATTCCATGAAGCTTCCGAAGATTGTCGTGAATCCGAACCGATCGACCGAAAACACGATCTGGGTATGTGCAGGGTCGATTTCATAGCTGTCCGTAGCCATGGCAGACGCCGTAGCGGACATCGTCAGGATCAGTGCCAGTATTGCTCTTTGCATGTTAGCCTCCCCATTGAAGGCTGACGCTAGAGGACCGGTCCGGAGGCGGGCAAATAAAGCTTTTGAAGGATTGAGCACAGATGCGTGAACATTTCGAACGCCTCGGCGCCTATAATGCCTGGGCGAATGAGCGGCTCTATTCGATGGTGGCGGAGTTGCCGGCCGAGCGCGTCGATGCCGATGTTGGGGCCTATTTCGGCAGCATTTTCGGGACGCTCAGCCATCTCCTGGTGGCTGACCGCATCTGGATGTTCCGGCTGACCGGGGAAGGACCGGTGACGAATGACCTTCGCGAACGCCCCTGTGACGACCTGACCGTGCTCTGGAAAGAGCGCCAGTCAATGGATCAGCGGATCATTGCCATGCTGGCTTCCCTCGATGAGGACGCGCTTGCAGAGATGGTCCACTACAGGAATACGCGGGGCGAACCGCACGCCCTGCCAAGGCATTTCATCCTGACCCATCTCTTCAATCACCAGACCCATCATCGTGGCCAGGTGCATCACATGCTGTCGGCAGAGGGGGAGGACCCACCGCCGCTGGATCTGCTCTACTTCGTGCTGCCGGCGGCGTGAGGGGATTCACCTACAGCCCTTCCCCGTGGCCTTGCCGCGGCCGGGGGCCTAGGTTGCCCGCAAATCGGGTTGGACAGGGAAAGCCATGACCGAAACCATTCTATCGCTTGACGGCGTCACCAAGCGCTATTCCGGTCAGACGGCGGTCGATGCCTTCGACCTCGAGGTAAAGCGCGGCGAGATCACCGGCTTCCTCGGACCGAACGGGGCGGGCAAGACGACCTCGCTGCGCATGTCGCTGGGTATTATCAGGCCGGATGCGGGCGCAGTGCACCTGTTCGGCAAGACGCCGGGCGCCAAGGTGCTGGAGCGCGTCGGCTTCCTGCCCGAGGAGCGCGGCATCTACAAGAAGATGAAAGCCGAGGATGTGATCGTCTTCTTCGGCCGCATGAAGGGCATGACCATGGCGGCGGCCCGCAAGGCTGCGGTGGACGGTCTGGAACGCTTCGGCCTGGGCGATGCGCGCGGCAAGAAGATCAAGGAAATGTCCAAGGGCATGGCCCAGAAGGTCCAGATCATCGCCACCATGGCGCATGATCCGGAATTCATCATCCTGGACGAACCCTTTTCCGGTCTCGACCCGGTGAACCAGAAAATGCTGGAGGACATGATCCGCGAGGAAGCCCGGCGCGGGAAGACGGTCCTGTTCTCCACCCATGTGATGGAGCATGCCGAGCGGCTTTGCGACAAGATCGTGCTGATTTCCAAGGGCCGGAAAGTGTTTGACGGTTCCGTGCCGGAAGCGCTGTCTCAAGTTCCCCGCCGCGTCATCATCGAAACATCAGGCGATCATGATCTGGGTCAGCTATTGGCCGATACCGGCTCTGTCAGCACGCAGGACGCGCCTGACGGGCTGAAGGGCTGGGTGGTGGACCTGGCCGCCGGGAAGGACGCCCAGGACGTTCTGAAGGCCTGCGTGGAGGCCGGTGTGAGGCTTGCGCGCTTCGAGCCGATGCGGGCGCATCTGCATGATGTCTTTGTCGAGCTTGTCCAGGGCTCCAGCCGGGAGGCCGTGTGATGCGCGCTATCTATCTCATCGCCCGCCGGGAATATCTCTCCTATGTCGCGACCTGGGGCTTCTGGCTGTCGCTGCTGAGCGTGCCGCTGATCATGGGGGCGTTCGCCGGGATCATGATCCTGGCCGAAAACTCCCAGCCAACCCGCTATTTCACCATTGTCGATGAAACCGGGCTGGGTCTGACGGAACGCGTGGACCGTGAACTGAATGAAGGCGTCCAGGAACAGGCGATCACTTTCCTCCGCCTTGTTGCCGAACAGATGAATGCAACCGATCGCCTTCCCGCTGCTGAAGCCGCGATCCGGGCGGAACCGGGTGCGGAGGGTGTGCCGGAGGCGGTTGCGGCGCTGGGCGTTCCGGTCAGCATCCCCGAGGGCCAGTTCCGCCAGAACTTTATTCGCGTGGACGCGCCGGCCGGCGATATTGAAGGCTTGCGGCCCTACCTGCTGGGCGAGCGCACGCTGTCGATTGACGGTGATGACGTTCAGTTGTTTGCCGCCATCATCCTGCGTCCGGGCGGTGATTATGGCGTCGATGCCGAATACTGGAGCACGAACCGCACCAGCCAGGGTCTGAAAACGGGTGTGCGCAATGCGCTGCGGGACTTCCTGCGCGGCGAGGCGCTGGCCGAGGCCGGGATCTCGCAGACCGTGCTCGACGAGATCAACGCCATCAATCCCGAGGTGCAGGAAAATTCACCCGAACGGGGCCGCGCAACAGCAGAAGTCGGCATAGCCGACCGTATTCCCTTTATTGTCGGTATCGTGTTCTCGATCGGTTTGTGGATGGTCATCTTCTCGGTCACCAACATGCTGTTGACCGCGATGATCGAGGAGAAGGGCAACAAGATTCTCGAAACCCTGCTGGCGACGGCGCGCTATCATGAAATCCTGGTCGGCAAGCTTCTGGGGCTCGCCGCCGTGTCCGCGACATTGATGCTGGCATGGGGCGGGTTGGGGTCTGGCGGGATTGTCGGTCTTCAGGCGCTGGCCGTGGCCACCGATGTGCCGATTGCGGAGATTGCCGCGGCGGTTTTCGATCCGGGTCTCTTAATCCCGGCGATCGGCTATTTTATCGTCGGCTATGTGATGTTCGGCACGGTCTATCTGGCGATCGGTTCGCTCTGCGACACGCTGCAGGAAGCCCAGTCGCTGATGAGCCCGATGATCCTGATCATGATGGTGCCCTTCGTTATCATCATGTCGACGATGGAAAATCCGGACTCCCAATTCCTGCAATGGGCCTCCTGGGTGCCGTTGTGGACGCCCTTCCTGATGATGGCGCGCCTGCAGACCGATCCCAGCCTGTTCGAGATCATCGGCACCAGCGTGGTCATGCTCGTGACGGCGATGGTGATCATCAGTGCGGCCAGCTATATCTTCCGCCAGGGCTCGCTGGGCCGGGCGAATGCGTCCTCGATCAGGAAGCTGTTGCGTTTCGGCCGTGTGGCCGATCCGGTCAACAAGGGCTCGGGCCAATAGAAAACGCCGCGCTGGGACCAGCGCGGCGTTGTTCATTTAAACCCGTTCGGCTTGGGCTTGCGGTATCCTAGCGGCGACCCTTGGCGCCACCGATGAGACCTTCGCGCTGAGCGCGCTTGCGAGCCAGCTTGCGGGCCCGGCGGATCGCCTCGGCCTTCTGACGCGCGCGCTTTTCCGAGGGCTTCTCGAAATGGTTGCGACGCTTCATTTCGCGGAAAGTACCTTCCCGCTGCATCTTCTTTTTCAGCGCGCGGAGCGCTTGCTCCACGTTGTTCTCGCGTACGATGATCTGAACGATGGTCCGCTCTCCTGTGTCTTTCCAAATCTGTTGCGCAGCCGCACAGATTCGTTGCGACCGCAGGCCTCTTGCCGAGAGGCGGGGCTATTAGCAGAGCCAGAGCGGCCTGTCCACACCTCTTGAACGCCTGTGACGCAATGCGCATCGACGTTTTCAGCACGATGTTCTAGATACGCATCATGGCCCGTCAAACCGAACCTTCCGAACTCGACCGGATTCTTGATGCCGCGCTGCCGCTGGCGGCCTTCGATGGCTGGTCGGATGATGTTTTCCGGCGAGCTGTTTCAGCCGCCAGGATCACCCCGGAAGCGGCGCAGATTGCTGCGCCACTAGGCGTTCTGGACCTGTTGTCTCACTGGTCTTCGCGCATGGATGCAGCGATGGTGGCGCGTCTGGAAGCCGCCGACCTCAAATCCATGAAGATCCGCGACCGGGTCACGCTGGGCGTGCAGGCGCGGCTGGAAGCCATCGGACGGCACGAGGAAGCGGCCCGTAGAGCGCGGGCGCGGCTGATGTTGCATGATGCCGGAACGCTGGGCGCGGAACTGATCTGGCAGACCTCGGATCTGATCTGGCGGTCGCTGAACGATCCCTCGACCGATTTCAACTGGTATTCGAAGCGGGCGATTCTGTCGGGCGTCTATGTCTCCAGCCTGTCGGCCTGGCTGAATGATGAAAACCCGGACAAGGCGAAGGCCAGGGCCTTCCTCGACCGGCGTATCCAGAATGTGATGGAGTTCGAGAAGGCCAAGGCGGGCTGGCGGAAGATGACGGCCGATCTGCCGGATCCGGCGCAAATCCTCGCCGGGCTGCGCTATCCGCGGCGGCGCGCCTAGTTCCAGCGCGGATTGGGAAACCAGTCGCGCTTGGCCTTGACCTGAACCAGTTCCATTTCCGGCCAGCGCAGAGCGGTCAGCTTGCCGCCGTAGACGCAGCCGGTATCGAGGCTCCAGACATTGTTCTTGGTCCTGACCTTGCGGTCGGCGACATGGCCGTGCACCACGGTCGCTGCGCCGCGATAATTGCGCGCCCAGTCGAGGCGGATGGGAAAGCCCAGATCATCCGTCTGACCCGTTGTCTCGCCATACATGGCCAGCGCCCGCGAGGTACGGTTCTCGATGCCGTGATAGCGCTCGGGCAGGCCGGCATGGGCGACGATCAGACGGCCGCCGGCGAGCACCAGATGGCTGGGCAGGCCGTCGAGATATTTGCGGACCTTTTCGAGGAATTTGGGCTTTTCCGATTTCGATTCGACGATTGTCGTCTTCAGACTGGCGCCGACCTGAACGTCGCGGCCTTTCAGCCAGCGCAGGAATTTGTCGTCATGATTGCCGACCACGCAGCGGGATATTCCGTCCTTCTCGGCCTTCATGGCCAGACGCAGGACATCCATCGAATGGGGGCCGCGATCGACCAGATCGCCGACGAAGATGATCCGCCGCCCTTCCGGGTGGGAAATTTCGGCTGAGCGCTTGCCGCGCGGCCCGCGGGTCCGGACCTCGTAGCCGAGCTTTTCGAGCAGTTTTTCGAGCTCGCGCATGCAGCCATGCACGTCCCCGATAATGTCGAAGGGGCCGTCCTCTTTCTGCCAGACAAGCGGCTCGTCATGAATCATGCTTTTCCCATAAAGGGGCCAAGCGCGAGATCAAGTGAAGATCAGCGCTCCAGCGGGAAAAGCCGGTTGATATGTCCCATTTTCCGGCCAGGCCGGGTGTCGCGCTTGCCATAAAGATGCAGGCAGACATCCGGCTCGCTGGCGAGGTCCAGCCAGGGGGACACATCCTCGCCGATGAGATTGGTCATTTCACAGGCCGAATGCGGTGCGGTGTTGCCGAGCGGCCAGCCGGCGACAGCGCGGATATGTTGTTCGAACTGGCCACAGGCGCAGGCATCCATGGTCCAGTGACCGCTATTGTGAACCCGCGGTGCGATCTCGTTGACGATCAGCTGGCCGCCGACATCAAACAGTTCGACCGCGAAAACACCGACATGCTCAAGCCCGTTGCCGATGGCTTCGGCGATCTTCAGCGCATCCGCCTCCAGTCCGGCCGAGGCTTGTGCCGGGGCGGTGGATACACGCAGGATGCCGCCGGAATGTTGGTTTTCGGCCAGCGGGAAGGTTTTCAGGTCGCCATTGACGGTGCGAGCGGCGACCACGGACAATTCGCGCTGGAAAGGTGCGAAGGCTTCAAGGATGGCGGGCTGTCCGCCAATGGATGCCCACGCTTCTGCAAGGCCCGACCCGGCTTTCACGACAGCCTGGCCCTTGCCGTCATATCCGAAACGCCGGGTCTTCAGGATGGAGGGGCGGCCGATGCGGGCCACGGCGTTCTCTAGATCCGCCAGAGAATTCACCTCGGCGAAATCGACGGTTTGGCAGCCGGCTTCGCGGATGAAGCTTTTCTCGACCAGACGGTCCTGCGTCAGTTCGAGGGATTTGCGGCCCGGACGGACAGGGGCGCGGCTCTCGGCGGCGTCGATGGCCGAGGCGGGCACATTTTCCCATTCGAAAGTGATGACATCGCACTTGCCGGCAAAGGCCTGGATGGCACCGTCATCATCCCAGGGCGCCGACCAGACGCGGGCGGCGGCGCGGCCGGCAGGACAATCGGATTCGGGATCGAAGATGTGGGCATCAAAGCCCAGTTCTGCGGCAGCCGTGGCCAGCATCCGTCCCAGCTGACCACCCCCAAGAATGCCGATAACAGAACCGGGCGCAAGCGGCTGGGTCATGGGCGGTCAGTCTTCCACGGTTTCAGGAACGGAATCGCTCTGGGCCTTGCGCCACTCTGCCAGACGCGCCGCGAGGGTGATATCGGACAGGGCGACAATGGACGCCGCCATCAGGCCGGCATTCCTGGCGCCCGGCTCCCCGATCGCCAGCGTGCCGACGGGAACGCCACCGGGCATCTGAACGATGGATAACAGGCTGTCCATGCCCTTCAGCGCTTTGGATTCAACCGGCACGCCCAGCACCGGCAGAGTCGTCATCGAGGCGACCATGCCCGGCAGATGCGCAGCGCCGCCCGCTCCTGCAATGATGACCTGAACGCCGCGGTCTTTTGCGGATTTTGCAAAGTCCGCCATGCGGTCAGGCGTGCGGTGAGCCGAGACGACTCGGGTCTCGTAATCGGCACCAAGTGTATCGAGAATGTCGGCAGCCGCCTTCATCGTCGGCCAGTCCGACCGGGACCCCATGATGATGGCAATGCGGGGCGCTGTGGCGCTCACGTTAAGCCTCCTCGGCTCGCAGGAAGCGCGGGAACATACTGGTCTGCGGCTTCAGGTCAAGGAAAAGCGGAGTGCGGCCTTGTTAACCTTGACTCTTTCTTAACTGCGCAAGGCGAAGCTGGAATCCGGAACCATCTGACCAGGACCGGGCTCATGAGAATTCGCCCCTTTGATGCGCTCAACAAGCTTCGCTCGACCGGAGACGCCAGCAAGGCGTCCTCAGGATCGGCCGCCAGCGCGGCCAGCGCCGCGCAGGCTCCGCGCGATGCCGCGCAGATCATGGGCGTGCCGGAAAACGAGCTGACACCCAATGTCCAACGCGCTCTGCTGACGCTGATGGGCGAGGTGGATCAGCTGCGCAAGGATACCGAACGCCTGCGCAATCGTGTGCGTGAACTGGAATCACTGGCCGATCATGATGTTTTGTTGCCGGTGCTGAACCGCCGGGCCTTTGTCCGCGAGGTCTCTCGGGCGCAGGCGCTGGCCGAGCGGCATGGCGCGCCGTCGGCTCTAGTCTATTTCGACCTCAACGGCTTCAAGCAGATCAATGATGATTTCGGCCATGCGGCGGGCGATGCCGCTCTCCACCATGTGGCCACGACACTGACCGCTAATCTGCGCGAGACCGATTCGGTCGGCCGGCTGGGCGGAGACGAGTTTGGCGTGGTTCTGACGCTGACCACGGTCAGCCAGGCCGAAGCCAAGGCCGGTGAGCTGGCCGAGATGATCCGGCAAACGGCCTTCTCGCATGATGGCAACGAGCTCTACATCAATTCCGCCTGGGGGGTTCACCCGATCGAGGCAGGCGTACCGGTCGATTCCGCCATGGCGCAGGCCGATGCGGCCATGTATGCGCGCAAGCAGCAGATCAAGGCGTCTGCGACGGGCTAGTCTCAGGCAATGATGTCGGGCGTGAGCCGGTCTTCCAGCGAGGCGATCCGGTCCTTCAGGAGAAGTTTCTCCTTCTTGAGGCGCGCGACTTTCAGCTGATCAGCCACGCCCATCTCCTGCAGCGCCAGCACTTCTGAATCGAGTGACCGGTGGCGGAACTTGAGTTCGTCAATCTTGGCCCGAATAGTGGACTGTTCGAGGAATTCGTCTTCGCTCATGACCTGGCAGGTTTTTCGATTAACGGGAATCGCCTCCCGCTCGCCGGGAGGCCGGTTTCTTACACTTTTTTGACGCCAAGGAAAACGGATTCGAGAAATTCGGTAAAATCCGCGTTCACGCCCGCCAGGCGCGCATAGTCTCCCAGTGCCGCCGCTGCCAGACTTTCCGCGTCACCGGCGGGTGGGGCGGTTTCAGACAATTCGAACAACAGATCCTGTTCGATATGTTCGGCATCGAGCTCGCATGCCAGTATGGCCTTGTAGAGCTGGGGATTCCCGCCGGCATCCTTGAGTTGGCGGCGGACCTTCCGGATGGCTCTGGTGATGTCCGCTGACCAGGGTTCAAGGCGTTCAATGGCGTCCGGAAGGAGGCCCCGCGGGTCGCGCCCCTCTTGCGCCAGCCAGGCACACCAGAGGCAGATGTTCACGTTCAGGCCATGGGTGTCTTGCAAGGACAGGCAGGCTTCCCGCATGGCCGGCTGGTCGTAGACCTCCAGCGACCAGTCCCAGAAGGCGTGGCTCATGAATTCGAGGCCGGACGCCTGCCACCGATCAGATCCTCGCCCCAGCGTTTCGTCGGTTTCCAGTTCAGCCCGAACAGGTCCAGCGCGCGGCCAACCGACTGGTCGACAATATCCTCGAGGGTTTCCGGATTGGTGTAGAAGGCGGGCAGAGGCGGATGGATGACGGCCCCCATCTCGGTCAGCTGTGTCATCGTACGCAGATGGCCCAGATGGAAGGGCGTCTCGCGGACCATCATGACCAGGCGGCGGCGTTCCTTGAGGACGACATCTGCGGCCCGGGCGATGAGCCCGCTTGTGACGCCGGTCGCGATTTCCGACATCGACCGTACCGAACAGGGTGCAATCAACATACCCAATGTGCGGAATGATCCCGAAGCAATCGATGCGGCAATGTCGGAGGGTTTGTAGGCGTAATCGGCCATCGCCTTGAGCTCTGCGGGGGTCACCCGGGTTTCGAATCCCAGCGTCATTTCGGCGGCTTTCGATGCGACGAGATGGGTTTCCACACCCAGCTCGCGCAGGGCAGCAAGCGCGCGTATTCCGTAGATGACGCCCGAAGCACCTGAAATTCCGACAATTATCCGCGGCCGTTCAGCCATTTTTATCCTCGATACCAAATGTGAAGTGACTCTTCCCGACTTCAGTGCTTCACTCTTGTTTCCCGTCGTATTTAACGCAAGGAGGCGACTTATGACGATTGAAGCGCACATCCGTGAACTGGACGCTCGGCACCACGAACTCGACAACAGGATTGAAGCCGAATGCAAGCGCCCCGGATCAGATACGCTTCAGATTGCTTCTCTCAAGAAGGAAAAGCTGCGACTTAAGGAGCAGATAGAGACGCTTCGACGAAGTCACTGACGGCAAATTGATGGAAATTACGGTAGGGCGGCCTTGCGAAAGGCCGCCCTGCTTGCATGATCGGGTAGAAATGATCCGGAGTTTCGAATGATCCGCGCCATAATCGCGATATGTCTGATGGCCGCTGTTACGGCCTGTACGCCGAACGAGCCTGAAACCGTTGCCGGCGATCCTTGCCAGACCGGCGAGGATTCCCTGACCGAAGGTAATTCCGAGGCGGCCATCGAGGCTTTCGAGGCCTGCCTCAATTCCGCGGAACTCGATCCGGAACAGGAAGCCATCATCCATACCCGGCTGGGCGGCGCTTACCTCTATGTCGACCGGTTTGAAGAGGCGCTCCAGGAATTCAATCTGGCCTATGCGATTGCCGACACACAGGGCGTGGAATTCGACAATCCTTACGTCCGGCGCAATCGCGGCATTGCGCGCCGGTATGTCGGCCAGCTGGAGGGCGCACTCGAGGACCTCGAAGCTGCGGCGCTGGACCTGCCCGACGATATTACGACCCAGCTGAATCTGGGCGGCGTTTATTCCTATCTCGGCCGTGAGGCTGAGGCCGTGGCCGCATTCGACGCGGTCACGCGAATTGAACCGGAATGGCCGGGCGGCTGGGTGAATCTGTCAGGGGCGCTTCTCGAGCTCGGTATGAATGACCAGGCCATTGATCATGCCAGGCGCGCTGTCGAGTTGAACCCGGAGAGCGGTTTTGCCCTGAATGCCCTGTGCTGGGCGCTCGTCGTGGACCAGCAGTTCGAGACGGCACTTCCATTGTGCGATCAGGCCGTCGAAGCCGAGCCCGATAATGGCGCTATCATTCACTCCCGGGCATCGGCGCTGGAAGGTGTGGGCCGGATGGAAGAAGCCCGCGAGCTATATGCGCGGGCGTATGAGCTGTTTCCGGATTCCGAAACCGTCGAGAATGATTACCGTCGTACCCATCCGGGTGACGAGTAAGCGGGGGACAGGTCATGGCCAATTCGGATCGTGTAGCGATTGTCACGGGCGGCGCCAATGGTATCGGCAAGGCCTGCGCCCGGCGTTTCGCGGAAGACGGGTTCAAGGTTGTGATCGCCGATCGCGACAAGGAAGCTGGCCGCGCATTGGCCGACGAGCTGGGCGCCGACAAGGAAAAGGCGCTCTTCGTTGATTGCGATGTGGCTGACAAGCTGTCGGTTGCCAATCTGCTGGCCGAGACGCGTTCGGCCTTCGGCCGGCTCGATGTGCTGGTCAATAATGCCGGTATTGTTGCCAAGGGCGACATTCTTGACCTTGAGGCAGAGGATTTCGACCGGGTTATCTCGATCAATCTTCGCGGAGCGTTTCTGGTGGCGCGCGCCGCTGCCCGTCAGATGGCCGAGCAGATCGACGAGGATGACGAGCGTCCCGACGATTGCCGCCGGCGCTATGCCATCATCAACATGTCCTCGATCAATGCCGTCGTCGCGATTCCCGACCAGCTGGCCTATTGCGCCACCAAGGGAGCGCTGAACCAGATGACCAAGTCCATGGCCCTGGCCCTGGCGGCGCGCGGTATCCGCGTGAACGCGGTCGGGCCCGGCAGTATCAATACCGATGTGCTCAAGGCGGTGATGGATGACCGGAAGGCGATGTCACGTGTCCTGTCGCGAACGCCGGTCGGAAAAATAGGCGACCCCGACGAGGTCGCCGGGGTCGTAGCCTTCCTGGCCTCCAGGGATGCCAGCTATATTACGGGTGAGTGCATCTATGCCGACGGTGGCCGGCTGGCGCTCAACTATTTGTCGTCGTCATCATCCTGACTGGACCCACCAAACAGCGTTTCCAGATTGATGTCGTCCAGGCTGGTTGCCGGTTCGGTCTCGACGGTTTCCGGTTGCGGCGCGATGGCGGGTTCGCCGGCCTCGGCGCGTTCCTTTTCCATCTTTTCGCGGCGTGACGACGCCTTGCGGACCTGTTCATCGAGATCAATCTGCGTGGTCAGGCCCAGCGTCACCGGATCCGTCGGCTTGATATTGGACGAGTTCCAGTGAGTCCGGTCGCGGACAGCCTGGATCGTCGTCTTTGTCGTGCCGATCAGCTTGGAGATCTGCGCATCGGTCAGTTCCGGGTGATTGCGGACCAGCCAGGCAATGGCATCCGGACGCGACTGGCGGCGTGACAGCGGCGTGTAGCGCGGGCCCCGCTTCTTGCGCGGCTGGTGAAGATCGTCATAGCGCGACTTGATCGCGGTCATGCGGTAATCGGAATCTTCTTCGGCCTTTGCGATTTCCTCGCGGGTCAGCTGACCATTGGAAACCGGGTCGGCACCGCGCACACCGGCGGCCACATCGCCATCGGCGATACCCTTCACTTCCAGACGGTGCAGACCACAGAAATCGGCAATCTGCTCGAAGGTCAAAGCCGTGTTATCGACCAGCCAGACGGCGGTGGCTTTCGGCATCAGAATTTCGGTCATGTCATCAACTCCAGGCGCTTTTGCTGCGGCCATAGAAAAACCCGGCACGGATGCCGGGTCGTTTGGGCTTCCGACGCCGGATCGATACTCCATCCAGCGCTTTGTGCGTTCTATAGCGTGACCGGATGCAACTGAAAAGGGACCAGCTTCAGGGGATCAGCAGGAGCTTGCCGGAATGCGCACCTGAATCGATCAGCGCATGGGCTTTTGCGGCCTCGTCCAGACGAAAGGTCTGATGCACTTCCGGCCTGAGACGTCCGTCCGTCAGCCAGGGCCAGACGGTTTCCTCAATGGCTGCGGCAAGCCGCGCCTTCTCGGCATCGGGACGGGCCCGCAGGGTGGAACCGGTAAGGGTCAACTGCTTCAGCATCAGGCGCATCAGATCGACCTCCACGCGTGAGCCCTGGAGGAAGGCGATCTGGACGATCCGGCCACGATGATTGGCGATATCGATATGTTTCTGGACATAGGGACCACCGACCATGTCGAGAATCACATCGGCGCCGCCTTCGGCGCGGACGGTTTCGGCAAAGTCCTCCTCGCGGTAATTCACCGCCCGGTCCGCGCCGAGCTGTGTGCACAGGGCGCACTTTTCTGCCGAACCGGCGGTGGCGATGACCTTTGCTCCGGCAGCCTTGCCCATCTGGATGGCGGTCGTCCCGATCCCGCCGGCACCGCCCTGGACCAGCAGGGTTTCGCCGGGCTTGAGGGCGCCCGCTTCGAAGACATTGGCCCACACTGTGAAGACGGTTTCCGGCAGGCCGGCCGCCGCCTGCAGATCGACATCGTCCGGCACGGGCAGGGTCGAACCGGCCCTCGCGATGACAAAATCGGAATAACCGCCACCCGTGACCAGGGCGCAGACGCGGTCTCCGGGTTTGAAGCGGCGCACGGCGGTGCCGACAGCCTCGACAGTGCCTGCGGCCTCGAGACCCAGACCTTCCGGCGCACCCGGCGGTGGCGGATAGAAACCCATGCGCTCGAACGTGTCCGGCTTGTTGACGCCGCAGGCGGCGGTCCGGATCAGCACTTCGTCGCCGGCGAGCGGCGGTAAATCCCGTTCGACGATGGAGATAGCCTCCGGCCCGCCAGGTTCCTTAACGATTGCAATGCGATGGGTTTGCGGCAAAGGCATGGAAATTCTCTCCAGGGGGGCGACAAACACCATGGTGAGCGCTAGTCTCGCTGCCCGCAAGGGGAGGAGGCTGCCATGTTCGAGGATGATCTGCCCACCAAGGCGAACACGGATGCCATCATTCCGGGTGAGGATCTTTCCGAATTCTCGATCGAAGCACTGGAAGAGCGCAAGGCGGCGCTGACGGGCGAGATTGCGCGTATTGAAACCATGATCAATTCCAAGCAATCCGGACGCGCAGCAGCCGAATCGTTTTTCAAGAAAGGCTAGGCCGGTCTTGGCCCGGCGCTTGCACAGTTCCGGTCAGCGACGTAAAGGCGAGTGATGAGTGAGAGTGTGACCGATACAGCGTTCAATTCCGGCACGCCTGCAGGCCGTGTCTCAGAATTTGCCGGCAGCGAGCATTTCGCCCGCCTGTTCCGCGATGGCATGGACATGGTCGAGGAGACCGCTTCCTATCTCGATGGCCCCGGCCGGGAAGACGCCAAGGCGATGGGGCGCGCCGGAGCGCTGGCCTATGCCGCGGAAAGCATGAAGCTGACGACGCGCCTGATGCAGGCCGCGTCATGGCTGCTGGCACAGCGCCAGGTTGCCGAAGGTGATTTGTCCCCCGATCAGCTGGTCAACGGGCAATACCGGCTTCCGGCCGATGATGATCCCGAAGAGCTGTGGCCGGCTGATGGCGATATCGCGCCTGGCGTGCTGGCCGATCTGGCCGGCCGGTCCCGGCAGCTTTATGCGCGGCTGAAGCGGATTGATGAGTCGCTGTTTGACGGGGCGGGGGCCTCGGAAAGCGGCAGCCCTGTCGGCGACCAGCTCAATCGCCTCATGGACGCGTTCGGCCAGTAATCTTCAATGACAAGACAAAAGAAAAAGCCGCGGCGAACCGCGGCTTTTCTGGTTTCCGATATCCGGTAAGGATCAGGCGAAGCCCTTGAACTTGTCCTTGAAGCGGGACACGCGGCCGCCGCGATCCATCAGCTGCTGGTTGCCGCCGGTCCAGGCCGGGTGCGTCGTCGGATCGATATCCAGGGTCAGCGTATCGCCTTCCTTGCCATAGGTGGAACGCGTCTGGAACGTCGTGCCATCATTCATCTTCACGGTGATGAAGTGATAGTCCGGGTGAATGTCTTTTTGCATTGTGCGCTCCGGCAATTCAGGCGTCTCGCGGGCATCCCCGCCAAATGAGCCGCGGCTTATAACCGAGCGGTTTGCAAAGGGCAAGCCGCTTTGTGCCTAGCGGCTCGTCAGTTTCAGCTCGATGCGGCGGTTGCGGGCATAGGCCTCTTCCGTGCTGCCTTCGGCGATCGGCTGGAACTCTCCGAAACCGGCCGCGACCAGACGGTTGGAGGGTACGCCGAGATCCTCGAACCAGTTGACCACAGAGATGGCCCGGGCCGCAGAAAGGTGCCAGTTGGACGGATAGGTGGTGCGGATCGGGCGAGGGTCGGTGTGCCCGTCAATGCGGATGATCCAGTCGATATCGTCGGGAATTTCCTGCGTCAGCTGGACGATGGCGGCCGCAATGGGACGCAGGCTTTCCCGGCCGTCATTCGACAGCGCCGCCGAACCGGAGGCAAAAAGCACATCGGTTTCAAAGACAAAGCGGTCGCCAACGACGCTGACACCGGACCGGTTGCCCAGAATTTCCCGCAGGCGGCCGAAGAAGTCGGAACGATAGCGCGCCAGTTCGGCGGCCCGGCTGGCGAGAGCGGCATTGAGGCGTTCACCGAGATTGTAGATCTGGCTTTCGAGTTCTTCCTCGCGCGCCTCGGCGGCATCCAGAAGGCCGCTGAGCTCGGCGATCTGGTCACGCAGGGCCTGCATTTGCAGGTTCAGCGCGGTGATCTGGTCGAGCTGCTGGCCAGTGACTTCCTCTTCCAGCAGCAGGCGGGACTGAACATCTTCCATCTGGCCCATCACGATGACCAGCTGGTCGGAAAGCTGATCACGCTCATTCTGCACGTCTGACAGGGTGGCACGCAGCGTGACCATTTCCTCTTCCAGGCGCTGGTTCTCGCCTTCGGCCAGGGCCAGCTCGTCGGTCAGGGTGGCAAGCTGCTGGTTCAGGGCGGCCAATTGCTCATCGCGGCCGGTCAGGGCGCGGCTGAGGGCGAACTGGCCCGCCACGAAAATCGACAGAAGAAAGACGATGACCAGAAGCAGTGTCGCCAGCGCATCAACGAATCCCGGCCAGTGATCGCCGGAATCCTGTTCAGCAAAACGCGATAGCCGCGGGGCGATCGACATGGTCTAGCCGCCCCGGTTGCGGTTCTGCGCTTCGATGGCGCGGACCAGGACGCGGATTTCCTCGCGCAGGGCGCGGGCGGCCTCCTGCTGTCCCGAAGCGCCTTCCTCGGCGACACGGCGCAGCGTCGAATCGAGATCGCGCGTGTGTTTTTCCAGCGTGTGTGACAAGCGGTCGAGGGTTTCCGCCGTCTGTTCCAGCAGCGCGCCGACATAGGCCGGTGACATATCGCCATCGGCCGTGGTGGACGGGCCGGCTGCGGCCACGCGGGAGATGGAGGACAGCCATTCCTCGATCTCGTTGTAGAAGCGGTTCTGGGCGCGACTGGCCTGCAGATCGAGGAAGCCGATCACCAGTGATCCGGCGAGACCGAAGAGCGAGGAGGCAAAGGCGGTTCCCATGCCCTGGATCGGGTTTTCGATGGCGGCCATGAGGCGCAAGACATCAGCTTCGCCGCCGCTCGAGCTTGCGGTGACGGCGCGTACGGCTTCGCCGACCTCGGAAACGACCTGCAGCAGACCCCAGAAAGTTCCCAGAAGTCCCAAGAAAATCAATAACCTGCCGAAGTACCGGGTAAAGGCGCCGGATTCCGCCATGCGGGCGCCGACCGAATCCAGAACGGTGCGGACAGAGCCCGTCGAAATCCGCGCGCGCATGCCGGCATCACCGATCATCGAGGCCATGGGCGCGATCATGCTGGGCGGTGAGGGCAGGCCGGATGGATCCTCGCTGGTGCGGAAGCGGATCAGCCAGCGGGCGGCCGGACCGATCGAAAGCGCCTGCAGATAGGTGTAGAGGATGCCGACAAACAGCACGCCAATGATCAGGCCATTAATCGCGACATTGGCCATGAAGGCGGTTTCGAGGGGGACGACCAGCAGGATGGCGATGGCGAACACGGCGGCCAGGAAAACCGTCATCCAGAACAGGTAGCGGCCCGGACCGGTAAAGCGGACGGTGGGAATGTCTCCGCCGGTTTCCTCGAAACGTGTCGGCATGCCGAAATCCTTCCTGTCCCATGGCCCGAGAAGCTCAATGCCTGCCTATCATGACGATTTAAGGGCGGCCAGTGCCAAGCGTGCAGCCGCCGGAAACCGGAATCGGAATCTCATTCCGAATCGAAAATTCTGAATCGATTCAGGCGCTTGAATCGATTCAGGCTTTCCGGGGTCAGGCGGTATCGATTTCCAGCCCGTTTTCGCCTCTGGTGACCCGCCAGCGGCTGTCGGAACCGGCGGTGTAGCCGCGCTGCTTGATGGTGGAGACGGTGACGAAGTCCACATCCATGGCATCGGGCGTCAGGGTGATCCGGGTAAAGCCCTTGTCGCGGTCATTGTGGCGGATGACGCCCTCATTGGCCTCTTCGAGGATGCGCGAGAAGGAAATGCCGGGCGCCGGAATGCGTTCGAAGGGCGAGGGCGAGGAAATCGAGGTTGTGCCGAACTCGAAGCCGACCCGGCGGCCGTCATCATCAATGAGCTGGTTGGCCCAGAAATTGTGACTGTCCCCGGCGAAGGTGATCATCTGTTGGCCGGTGGCGCGAACAGCAGCGTAGAGGCGCTCGCGTTCCGCGTTATAGCCGTCCCAGGCGTCGAGATTGTAGGGAATTTCGTATTGCGAGCGCTGGAGATAGCCCCAGGCCAGCGCATCGCGGCGCTCGACGATGAATTTCAGCCAGCCGGGCAGAGCCTCGATCATGTCCGGGGCGATAACCTTGCCCATCACGACCTGACCGCCCAGCAATTGCCAGGGCTTGTCCGAAGCGGCAAAGGCGCTGGCGATCTCCGCGATCTGGTCTGCGCCGAGCAGCTGCCGGTCTTCGGCGCCGACTTCGGTGCGTAGCCATTCCGCCACCGCCTCGCGATTGGCGGGATCGTCCGGATCAGCATCGCCATCCACTGGGAAGGTCGAGAAATCCAGCGGCTCATCGCGAGCGAGCAAGCGGCTTTCCGTGAGCGCCAGCGTCGCCAGATCACCGATCTCGACAACGCGCAGCCCGCCAATCAGATCGTCGGGTTCGCGCGTCGGGTTCCAGTCATGGAATGCCCGCAGCGCATCGCTGACCCGGTCGCTCCATTCGCCTTCGCCCTCATTATGGTTCTCCGCGCCGGTGGCCCAGGCATCGTTTGCGACCTCATGGTCGTCACGGGCGATAAACCAGGGCGCGGCGGCGTGGGCGGCCTGCAGATCCTGATCCGTTTTATAGAGCGCATGGCGGCGCGCATAATCGCCATAGGTCAGAAGTTCGGTGACCGGATCGACAACCCGCCCGAGACGCTCGGCGTCCTCGGAGGCATAGCCGTCGGCCGGGTATTCATAGATGTAATCACCGAGGTGCAGGACGAGATCGAGATCCGGCGTATTGGCCAGTTCGCGATAGGCATTGAAATAGCCGGCGGGATAGTTCGAACAGGAACACACCGCCATGTTGAACCGCTCGACCGGGCCGGCGGGCAGGGTGCCGGTCCGCCCGACGGGCGAGGCAATGCCGTTGAACACCATGCGGTAGAAATAGCGCGTGCCCGGCTGAAGCCCGGTGGCGATGGTCTTGAAGGTGGAGATGGCATTGGTGGTGACGTAATTGCGGGTCTCGCGTTCCTCGAACACGATCCGTTCAAACGCTTCATCCTCGGCGACCTGGAAGACGTATTCGCCGCCGGAATCATCGGTAATGGCCGTCCACAGAACAACACTGGTCTGGTCCGGTTCGCCTGATGCCACGCCATGCCGGAAGGGGCCGGTCTGCGGTTCCGGTTCCGGACGACGGGGGCCGCTGGAACAGGCGGCGGCTGCAAAGGCGAGACCGGACGCACCAAACAGGGCGCCGCGGCGTGTGATCTTCATCGCCATGGAGCGTCTCTCCTAATTGGCCGGTGTGAGGGTCAGGACACGGACGCCTTCCGGTGCATCCTCCGGGCCCCAATCCGTGCGCATCTCGAAGCTCTCGCCTGCGGCCCATAGGGGCGCGAGGTCGCGATAATGGTCCGACCAGGGATGGCCGGATTGTCCCGGTGCATGCATGAAGCGCGAGCTTTCCAGATCCGCGAGGTCATAGACGGCGCGCAGCGACGGGCCGTGGAAGACATCGAAACTGCCGGCGCGGACCGAATAGACCGCTACATTGACCGTCGAGCCATCGCCGCCAATCGGCTGGCGGACCGTATACCAGTCATCCAGCAGAGGCAGGCCGGAGCCGGTGAAGACCGGATGATCAAAGACGGCCTGGTGGGCCGAGCCCCAGGTCCAGTTGTCGATGTCCGGACCGAAGCGCTCAACGCCGCGGATCATGGCCGCATCCAGCGCGCTGCCCAGCTGCTGTGGGCAGGTTTCCACCGTGTCCGTATTGATGTCATCGCACCAATCGTCTTTGCCGCCGATCAGGACATTCTCGGTGAAAACGCGGCGGTCGGAGAGATGACGTTCGAACTCATCACCCAGATCATCGCCATAGATGGCTTCGGCAATGTCGCGATACCAGAGCGCATAGATCAGAGGTTCGGCGCGCAGCGCGTCCATATCGCCATCCCAGTTCTGGATCAGGACAAGGGCGCGCCGGCCCAGATCGGTCTGCGGCTCTGCGGCCTGCAAGGCCGGAAGGATACGGGTGATCAGCGCCGAGACGTGATCCATCTGGATGTCGTGGAAGCTTTCCGGTGTGTGGACGTCGAGCGCGTTGAGGCGCTGGTCGATCCGCTCGGCGCGGTAGGCGGCATAGGTGCCCGGCGTGTCATAGGGGTAATTGTCCGGCGTGATCCGGTTATTGCCCGAGGCGATCCGGCCGGAGACCGGGTTTTCGACCCGCGGCAATTCCTCGTAAGGCACAAAGCCTGTCCAGTTGCCGTATTCGTCGCGGATCGGCAGAAGGCCCGGCGTGGTATAGCCGATCGTGCCGTCGACATTGGCATAATGCATGTTCTGCATCGGCGCGGTGAAGCCGCGTCCGGCCTCGACGAATTCCTCGAAATTCTGTGACAGCATCAGGCGCAGAGAGACATCGGCGACGCGGTTCTGGCGATTGAGCGCGGTCGAGACCAGCACGACATCCTGCTCGCCAAACACATCCAGATCGAAATAGTCGGGATCAAGAACGGGCCCGTCCTCGGCGTCCCGGAAGGTCAGTACCAGATCGTCACCACCGCGCACCTCGATGGTCTCCGTGCGCTCGACTGTGGCCATGGTTCCGGGCGAATAGGGCACCATGTCGATCACGTCAAAACCGGTATTGGTAAAGCCCCAGGCGGAAACCTGGTTGCGGCCCAGAACCACCAGCGGAGAGCCGGCAATGGTGGCTCCGACAACTGCGCCCTGCGGCAAATGCAGGCGGGCAAAATACCAGATGCCCGGTGCGCCGAGCGCCAGGTGCGGATCATTGGCCAGCAGAGGTTGGCCTGAGGCGGTGTGCTCGCCCGACAGGACCCAGGCGTTCGATCCATCGTCATAGTCCGGCTGGGCTTCGGTGGTGGGCGGTGCCGGCTCTTCCAGCGGCGGGAAATCCTCTTCCTGCAGCATGGTCGGTGCCCAGTCCGGATAGCCCGGCAGGAATTGCGCGTATTGCTCCGGCGAGAGGAGGTTGGCCAGCTCGCGGTTGGCCACTTCTGCATATTCACCGGCGGCGAGGCTGTCGGCCATGTAGACGACAACGGCGGCGCTGTCTTCCAGCTCCCAGGGTTCGGGACTGGTCTGAAGGAAGAGATATTCTGGCGGATAATGACCCTCTGCCATCCGCGCATTCACGCCGCGCGCATAGGCTTCCATGGCGCGGCGGATTTCCGGGCCGGCATTCTCGACGGCAGCGTCAGCCACGAGATGATAGCCGCGATTGCGGGAGCGCGCATCGGCGCGGGCGGTGGCCGGATTGAGATGGCCGAGAAGGTCGGCGAGCTCGCCATGCACATAGCGGCGCATCAGATCCATCTGGAAGAGACGGTCCTGCGCATGGGCGTAACCAATGCCGAAATAGATGTCCTCGTCGGTCTCGCCGAATATGTGCGGCACGCCGTATTCATCGCGGATGATCTGGACGTCGGCCGATAGTCCGGCGACCTCGACTGTCCCCTCGGTGCGCGGCATGGAGGATGAAAACCGGTAATAGACAAAGCCTGTCGCACCGGCGACCAACAGGATCACCAAACCCAGAATCGCGGCCAGACCGCGGATCACCCAGCCCATGACATCTCCCCCTTGAACGCAAACCAGTGAACACGGTTCACCGCAAAACTAGCAGGCTTTGCGGAGATGGGGAGTCGGGAATAGTCTTCACAGGCAGGATGGGAGAGCGACGTGATCTCAAGAACACTTTTCGCGGCTTCGATGGCCGCCCTGATAAGTGCTCCGGCACTGGCGGATATCTGGGAATGCGAGTTTGGTCAGGCGGAAACCGAGGCGGAGACCGGCCTGATCTCGACCTGTTCGCACGTCCTTCACGAGGTTATCGATACCGAGATCGTTCAGGGCTGTGAAAATGAGCTCCCGGATGAGCGGGTGCCGATCCGGAACCTGGTGCTGAACACCGTCTCCATGGAAGCGCGCTGGGAAGAACATCGCCAGCGGCCCCCGCATCTGCGCCCGGAACGCGTGGAATGGCTGATGGAACGGGGTGTGACCCGTGAACAGGCCGAGGATTTGGCGGCGCGGGTCAACGTGTTTCCGTTCGAAGGCTTTCTGCTGTCTCACACCGTGTCGTCCGGACACACCTATGGAGACCCGATCACGGATGAATATGTGCAGAACTCACCGATGGAGATCGAGCACCACACATTCGTGTTCCACGAGCCCTGGGAGCAGGAGAGCTATCAGCTCTTGTCCGACGGGCTGACCGGTCACGCCTATCTGATTGAGCCCATCCGTGAAGGGACGGGCAGCTGGCTGGAAATCCGTTACGGGCAATGCACGATTACGGAGACCCCCGGCGAAGAGCCGGCGGACGCAGACCAGGCAGAAGACTAGCGCACGTAGCTGGCGCCATTGATGTCGATCACAGAACCGGTGGCTGATCCGCACTGTCCGGACAGGAGGAAGGTGGCCATGGCGGCGATTTCCTGCGGCTGGGCGACACGGCCCAGCGGGATTTCGGCGACGGCAGCGGCGCGCGCTTCGACGCGAGCGGGTGCCATGTCGGTCTCGATCCAGCCGGGCGTCAGCGTGTAGATCAGGACATTCCTGTGGGCGTTGGCGCGGGCGAAAGTCTTCGCTGCTGCCACCAGCGCGCCCTTGGAGGCGGCATAGCCGGCATGGTCGGGTCCATCGCCGCGATAGGCGGCGCGCGAGGCGATATTGACGATCGATCCGCCAGATGCGCCCCAGTCATTGATGGCATTGCGCATCAGCTCGCACGGGGCCAGCACATTGACCTGGAACTGGTCGGCCCATCCCTGCTTCCAGGCCTGCGCGTCATGCAGCGGCGTGGCGCGATAAATGCCGGCATTGTTGACCAGCGCGTCGATCTTTCCATCCGCCATTGTCTTGGCCTGCAGCCACAGCCGGTCAGCCGCGCCCGGCTTTGACAGGTCGGCGGCTGCACAGCCGAGAGCGCCGATATCCTTGGCCAGGGCGATTGCCTCGTCCTGATTGACGTTGAAATGGATGATGACCTTCGCTCCGGCTTTCGCACAGGCGCGGGCGGTTTCCTTGCCGACGCCGCGCGAGGCGCCGGTGACCAGTACGGTTTTTCCTTCGAGCATGGCCTAGGTCTTCGTGATCATGTCGAAAATCTTGCCATAGGGCGGCTGGATCAGGCGAGAGGGGTGCCAGACGGGAGTTTCGAACACGCTGCGGGCATGGGTGAAGGTCTCGAAACCGTATTCTCCGTGATAGGCACCGCTGCCGGATGCGCCGACACCCCCAAAGGGCAGATCCTCGACCGAATAGTGCAGCATGGTGTTGTTCACCACGGCGCCGCCGGAGATCGTGCCTTCCAGCACGGAGCGCGCCGTCTTCTTGCTCTTGGCATAGACATAGAGCGCCAGCGGCCGGTCCTTGGCGTTCACCCGCTTCATGGCGTCGTCCAGCCCGTCATGCTCGAGGATGGGCAGGACCGGGCCGAAGATCTCTTCCTGCATCAGGCGGGAATCCTCCGGCGGATTGAGCACGACGGTCGGGGCGATCTTGCGGGCATTGCCGGGATCGCTGCCCTCGGCTTGCAGGATTTCGGCGCCGGCCGAGCGGGCTTCCTCGATCATGGAATTGAGACGCTCATAATGCTTGTCGGACACGACCGCGGTGTAGTCCTCGTCGGTGGCCCAGTCCGGATAGGCTTTCTGGACGCGGGCGATGGTGCTCTCGGCAACGGTGCGCGACTTGCCCTTCGGGGTCAGCACATAGTCCGGGGCGATGCAGGTCTGACCGGCATTCAGGAATTTGCCGAAGGCCAGCGTCTCGCCGGCTTTCTCGGCGGGGAAATCATCGGCCATGATGACCGGGGACTTTCCGCCCAGTTCCAGTGTGACGGGCGTCAGGTTTTCGGCTGCAGCTTTTGAAACGATCCGGCCAACATGGGTCGAGCCGGTATAGAAAAGATGGTCATAGGGCAGCTTGGTGAAGGCCTCGCCAACGGCCGGGCCACCGAGAATGACGGCGACGTGGTTTTCGTCGAACTCCTCGGCCAGCATGGACTTCATCAGATCCGACATGGCCGGCGTGAATTCGGACGGTTTCAGCATGACGCGGCACCCAGCGGCCAGTGCGGCCAGGATGGGCGAAAAGGCCAGCTGGAAGGGGTAATTCCAGGGTGAGATGATACCGACAACGCCCTTGGGTTCGCGGCGGATATAGGCATTGCCGGGTTTCAGATTGCCGGGCACGGCGACCTTTTTTTTCTGCATCCAGCTGTTGAGATGGCGGCGCGTATGCTTTGCCGCCGAGGCCATGTAGGCGATCTCCGACAACTGGGTCTCGCAGCGCGAGCGGACGCCGAAATCCGATGCCGCGGCGTCCTTGATGGCTTCGGCATGTTTGACGGTGAGCGCGGCAATCGCATCAATGTCGCGGATCCTGTCCTTGTAGGCGCGGTGCCGTTCGCCCTCGAAGGCCGCTTTCTGGGCCTGAAATACGGCACTCATCCGTTCGATCTGCTTGGAATCAAGATCGCTCATATCAGTCTCCCTCAGGCGCTTTCGCGGATCATCTCGCCGGCCTTATCGGCCAGCATCATGGTGGGCGCATTGGTATTGCCGCCAACAAGGCGCGGCATGGCCGAGGCGTCGACCACGCGCAGCCCGCTGACACCGCGCACGCGGCATTGCGGATCGACCACACCCAGCTCACCCTCGGCCATGATGCAGGTCGAGGTCGGGTGGTAAAGCGTTTCTGCGCGTTGGCGGATATCCTCGACCAGGTCAGCGCGGCTGCCGGATTTCTCGGGATAGACCCATTCCACGAACTCGTCGCGGAAGGCCGGTGCGCGCAGGATTTCGATCACTTTCTCATAACCGTCGGTCAGGGCGGTGAGATCGAAATCGCTGGCCAGATAATTCGGGTCGATGGCCGGATATTCCGCCGGATCATTGCTCCTGATCCGGATCTCGCCGCGGCTTTCCGGATAGAGATGGCAGACATGAAGTGTCATGCCATGGCCCATCTTGGTGTCCTTGCCGTGATTGATCGAATAGCCGGGGATGAAGACCAGTTGCAGGTCGGGAATATCCCCTGCCACGGACGAGGAAATGAAGGCGCCGCCCTGCACCGGGTTGATGGTGAAATCACCATCCCCGCGGATCATCCAGCGCAAGACGTCATACATGTTCTTCGGGAAGCGCTGCAGCGACATGCCGATGGCTTCCGTCGTGTTGACGGTGGCCACGGCGGCGACATCGAGATGGTCCATGAGATTGCGGCCGACACCCGGCAGGTCAATCTGCGGCGTGACTCCGGCGGCTTTCAGCCAGTCCGGATCGCCAATGCCCGAGAGTTGCAGCAATTGCGGCGAATTGATCGCCCCGCCCGAGAGAATGACTTCCTTGCGGGCGGTCAGTTCGGTGATCTCGCCCTTGATGGCCGCGACCACGCCTGTGGCTTTGCCGCTTTCCAGCCGGACCTTGTGGCCCAGCGCCTCGGTGATGACCGTCAGATTGCCGCGTTCCATGGCCGGACGCAGGAAAGCATCGGCCGCGCTCCAGCGGCGGGGTCCGTTCATGGTCACCTGGTAGGGACCAAAGCCGTATTGTTTCTCGCCGTTGAAATCATCGTTTTCGGGATATTGCAGCTCGCTGCCGGCCTGCAGGAAAAGTTTGGTCAACGGGTTCAGCTTGGGGATGGACTGGACGTGCAGTGGCCCGTCCGTGCCATGCAGGGCGCCGTCGAAGCGGTTATTGTTTTCCTGGCGCCTGAAGCGGTCCAGCGCATCGGCCCAGGACCAGCTCCTGTCACCGGCGATCTCGCCCCATTCGTCGAAATTCTCCTTCGCGCCGCGCATATAGTGCATGGCGTTGATCGAGGAGGAGCCGCCCAGCGTCTTGCCGCGGGGCCAGAACATGCGGCGGTTGTTGAGGCGCGCCTGCGGTTCGGTTTCATACGACCAGTTGAAGGGCCCGCCGGAGACGACTTCCTTCAGCAGCATGGGCGTGCGGATATTCGGGTGATTGTCACTCTTGCCGGCCTCGAGAATGCAGACGGTGACGTCGCGGTCGCGGGTCAGCTGTTCGGCGACAACACAGCCGGCAGAGCCGGCGCCGACAATGATGTAATCGTATTCGGTCGCGAAATCGGCCATGGTCACTCTCCGGCCACTTCGGCAGCGATTGCACGGAAGACAGCAAAGCTTTCACCGGTTCTTGGTCCCCATTCAGGGTCGGCTGCATTGCGCGCGATGACAAGGTTCCGGGACGGGTCCACCCAGACATACTGGCCGTAAATGCCGGCGGCGAAAAACTCGTCGCGATCGGTTTCCGGGAACCAGAAGTGCAGGCCATAGCCGCGCAGCGAATAGACCAGGCCGGGCTCCTGGAAGGGCGCATTGGCGTGCGTCGCCATATCGACCCAGCCTTCCGGCAGCAGGCGTTCGCCATTCCACTCGCCATCGGCCAGATAGAGCAGGCCGAGGCGGGCAAAATCGACGGTGCGTGCATTCAGGCAGCAATAACCCAGCGCCATGCCGTCTTCGCCGGGCACATTCTGGTTCCAATAGGCATCGCTTTCCATGCCCAGGGGCTGCCAGATATGCTCTTCGACAATCTCGTGCAGCGGCTGGTCATAAACACCGCGCAACACGGCCGAGAGCACATGGGTTGCCGAGGAGATGTAAGCAAGCTCGGTTCCGGCCTCGAGGGTGCGCTCGAACTGCAAAAGGGAATGGTCGATATCGCTGCCCCAGATGAAGGGATCGGCAAACAGAACGCCGACATCGGAGTCCGGGTCGCTGTAATCCTCGACGAAATCGATCCCGGTCGACATCATCAGAAGGTGGCGCAGCGAGGTTTCGCCGAAAGCCGAGCCTTCATATTGCGGGGCGAATTCCTGGGCGAGCTGATCGAGGTTGTCGATGCGGCCTTCATGCAGGGCCATGGCAATCAGGGTGGCGACAAAGCTCTTGGCCACCGACCAGGAGGTCGGCCGGCTGGTTTCGTCGGCGCCGTTCGAATAGCGCTCGTGGACCACCACGCCGTTATGGATGACGACGAGGCCCAGCGCGTTCGATTCCTCCAGATATTGTTCCAGCGTGCGGGTCTCGCCATTGTATTCATAGCTGACTGACAGAGGCGCCAGTTCGCGCGGGAGGGGTTGCGGGTTGGAGGTTTCGACATCGGCGTAAGGGAAGTAATCCGACATGCCCAGCGACACACTGAAGATATTGGCCGGGTTGAAGGCCTCGGCCACGCGGGCGGGCGAATAATCCGACCAGGGGCGGTAGAACCAGCCCGCCGCGATGAGGGCGAGCGTGACGATCAGCAGCAAGAAGCCGCCCAGAATTCTCAGGAACATGGTGCCGGATTTCCCCCCTGTTAACCCAAATCGTGAATACGACCGGGGCGCGTTTTATCATTCCGGTGCTCGCCTGTTGCTTGTTCGCTACTGACAAGAGAGCCGAAGTTTGGTCTAGTAGGCGCAATAATAGCTCACGCCGCAAGTCAAACGCGGTGATCCAGGGGGATTAAAATGCAGAAGTCGTTCCGTAAACTTGCCATGGGTTCGTCCGCCCTGGCCTTTGCCGTGATCGCCGCAGCGCCGGTTTATTCTCAGGTAGACACCATCACCGTTACTGCCCAGCGCCGTGAAGCGACGCTGCAGGATACGCCGGTCGCCGTGACCGCGGTCCAGGGTGATGTGCTGGAACAGTCGCAGCTGCGCGATGTGCGCGATTTGCAGACGCTGGTACCGTCGCTCCGGGTGAACACGGACGCCTCCTCGTCGAACACGTCCTTTGCGATCCGCTCGATCGGGTCCTCGACCTTCAACTGGGGTATCGAGCCTTCGGTCGGTGTCTTCGTCGATGGTGTGTACCGCTCGCGGAACGGCGCCTCGATCAACGACTTCCTGGGCGTTCAGCGCGTCGAGGTCCTGCGCGGTCCGCAGTCGACCCTGTTCGGCAAGAACACCTCTGCCGGTGTGATCAGCTTCATCACCGAACAACCTGCTGACGAGTGGGGTTCGGAAGTGGAATTCACGGTTGGCCGGTTCAACCAGCAAACCGTTCGCGGCATGATCACCGGCCCTCTGGGCGATACGGTCTCCGGCCGCCTCGATCTGAACTACAATTCGCGTGACGGCTTCATCACCAATGTGACCGACGGCCGGGATGTGAACGAGCGTGACCGCTGGGGTTGGCGTGGTCAGCTGCTTTGGGAGCCGGGTGACCGTTTCTCCCTGCGCCTGATTGCTGACCAGGGCTTCATCGACGAAAATTGCTGCGCCGCGCCGTTTACGCGCGTGTCGCCAACCAATGCCGGGGCCTTCGCCATTCTGGGTGTGACCCAGCTGCCGGTGAACCCGTTCTCCGGTCAGATCGCCATCGATGGCAGCGTCCGCTCGATCGTCGACACGGGTGGCCTGTCGGCCGAAATGAACTGGGAGTTTGATGGTGCGACCTTCACGTCCATCACTGCCTATCGCGCTTATGACGAAGAGCAGGACATCGACCCGGACTGGGTTGACCAGCCGTTCAACCAGCGCCGTTTCCTCGACCAGGATTACCAGACGACGACCCAGGAATTCCGCCTGACGTCGACGGGCGACCGCACGGTCGACTATCTGTTCGGTGCGTATTTCTTCCACCAGAATTTGAACACGACGAACATCACCCGCCAGGGTCCGCTGCTGCGTCCGTTCGCCGATCTGTTCTCGGATCTGGATGGCAATCCGTTCACGCCGGGCAGCGCTGTCGGCCTGGTTGAGGCCCTGTGTAATGGTCCGCAAGGCCCCTTCATCGGCGGCTGTGTGCCGGGTCAGTATCTGGCGGCCGGTTCCGGTCAGTCCTCGTCCTTCTACCAGAACAACGACACGTTCGCTCTGTTCGGTCAGTTGGACTGGCATGTGAATGACCGCCTGACCATCACCGGTGGTCTGCGCTACACCAATGACGAGAAGGACGCCCGCAGCGACATCCTGATTGATGACCCGTTCGCGGCGCTCGATTTCGTCCAAATCGGCTTCAACGCACTGATCTTCCCGGCTGCCTTCACTCAGGCGACGGGGTTGCCATACACGCCGGGCAATGTGGCTTTGGTCCAGACCCTTAACCCGACCGGTTTTGCGGCCATTGTTGCTGGGGCGCAGGCAGCTGCGGCTGACCCGAATGTCAACTCGCTGCTGGGTCTCGGCGCGCTGCAATTCTTCCCGCCGGCACCGAATTTCACCGACTCGCGGTCGGATTCGGCCACGACGGGTGCGCTGATCGTTGCCTATGATGTCAACGACAACGTCAACATCTACGGTTCGTACACGCGGGGCTTCAAGGGTGGCGGTTATGCGCTCGACTCGGCTGCGGCTCGCGTAGGCAGCTTCTCGTTTGATCCGGAAACCGTCACGGCCTGGGAAGCCGGCATCAAGGTTCAGACCAATGAGCTGATCCTGAACACAGCGATCTTCCGCCAGAACATCGAGGACTTCCAGACCAACGTGTTCACCGGCTCGTCCTTCGTTCCGGACAATGCCGGCGAAATCCAGGTCGGTGGTATCGAGATCGAAGCGCTGTTCCAGCCGACGGAAAACCTCACCTTCACCGGTGGTGTGACCTGGCTGTGGGAAAGCAAGTATGTCAGCTTCGCCAACGGTCCTTGCCCGGTTTCGGACACGTCCAATTGTACCTTCCGTCCGTCGGCCACCTCGCCGGCGCTGGTTCCGGTGCAGGATCTGTCGGGACGTGACACGGGTGCCGCCGAGCTGACCGGTAACTTCACCGCGCTCTATACGCGTCCGATCACCAGCTCGATGGAAGCCTTCGTCCGCGGCGAAGTCTACTTCATCACGGACCGGGCCCTGTCGGTCGACCTCGACCCGCTGCTCACCCAGGAAGGCTATAACCTCCTGAATGGCTCCATCGGCCTGGCCGCGCAGGACGGCAGCTGGGAAGTTCAGGTCTGGGGTCGCAACCTCGGCAATGAAGAATACCTGCAGGGTGCGTTCAACTCGACCCTGCCGGGCAATATCAACGGCTATCCGGGTGACCCGCGCACCTGGGGCATCACGGTTCGCGCCCGCCGCTAACCGTCAGGCCTGCGACAAACGGATCAGGGCGGAGGTCTTGCCTCCGCCCTTTTTCGTGGCCAAAAATCGGACCATGATCACACTCCTCATCCTTGCCGGCTCCGGACTGGCCATCCTTGCCCTGATCGGCCTCAATGCCTGGCTCGGCGGATGGACGCCGTCACGTATTGACTCCCTCGACGCCGCGCTGGAGCGGTTCCGCCGGGATTATCTCGATATCGCCCCGGCGGGCTCCGTGCTCTCCTCTGATGGCAAAGCGGTGCTGATTGCCGATGCGAATAGTGCCAGCACGGGCATGGTGATCGCTCAGGGGGACATATTGGTCAGCCGGCTGGTGGCGCCGGAAGATGTGGCGGAGGCCCGTCCTGACGGTGCCAGCCTGATGATCCGCTTCCGCGATTTTACCTTCCCGTCGACACGTATCGAGCTGGCTGACGATGCCGAGGCAGCCCGGTGGGCGGCGCGGTTACAGGGGGCACACTGACATGGATTTGTTTGATCCGATCCAGTTCGCGATTCCGTTCTTTGTCCTGCTCATCATTGCCGAGCTGGCCTATGCAAGGGCGACCGGCAAGGCGAGTTTCGAACCGCGGGATAGTGGCGCCAGCCTTGCCATGGGGCTGGGAAATGTGGTTGCCGGCGTGGTGTTTGCCGGGGTCGGGGCGGCCTGGTACGGCTTTATCGGGCAGTATGCGCTCTTCGATTTCGGCTGGGCCTGGTATGTCTGGATTGCCTGCTTCGTGCTGGATGATTTCGTCTATTACTGGTCGCACCGGTTTGCGCACACGATCCGCTGGTTCTGGGCTGACCACGTTACTCATCACTCTTCCCAGCACTACAATCTGACCACCGCGCTGCGGCAGCCCTGGTTCAACATCTTCACCCTGAAATTCATCTGGTTCGGATCCTGGATGATCCTTCTGGGCTTCCCGCCAGCCATGGTCGCCTTCTGCGGCGCGTTGAACCTCATCTACCAGTTCTGGATCCACACCGAGGTGATCCGCAAATTCCCGGCGCCCATCGAAGCGGTGATGAATACGCCGTCTCATCACCGTGTGCATCATGCCACCAACGCCGTTTATCTCGACCGCAATTATGCCGGCGTTTTCATCATCTGGGACCGGATGTTCGGCACTTTCCAGGCCGAGCTCGACGAAGAGCCCTGCCGCTATGGCATCATCCGCAATCTGGGCACTTACAACCCGCTGCGCATCGCCATCCATGAATGGTGGGGGATTGTGAAGGATGTTGCCTCGGCGCGCTCCATCCGACATGCGCTGGCCTATGTCTTCGCGCCACCGGGATGGTCGCCGGACGGTTCGCGCCTGACGACAAAAGCGATCAAGAAACAGGCGGGTGTCGAAAAGCCGGTCCGCTCGATGGAGGAAGCGCGCCCGGCATCAACGCCTGCGGAATAGCGTCACCCCCTTGCCTTTCACGTAAATTTCCCTCACTCTGCCGGTGAGTGAACAGCGTTTACTTTTGTGAAACGCATAAGACACCGGGGAGAGATTGATGAGCCTGCGCGAACTTTATCCGCTGCCGGATATTGATCCGAAGTGGACCGTCCCACAGGAATTCGAAGCCATTTTCGACTGGGAGTTCGATGAGGGACGTCAGACCCTCATGCACCTCTATCAGAAGGGCAAGGACATGCAGTGGGATGCGGTGAATCGCATCGACTGGTCGCTCGATCTCGACCCTGAAAATCCGATGGAATTACCCGTCGAGATCGGTGGTCTCTACGGTTCCCCGATCTGGGAAAAAATGAGCGAAAAGGAACGGATCGAGCTGGTCCGCCATTCGCAGTCCTGGAACATCTCGCAATTCCTGCAGGGCGAGCAGGCCGCGCTTCTGTGCGCCGCCAAGATTGTCCAGCAGGTGCCGGATCTGGACGCCAAATTCTATGCCGCCACCCAGGTGATGGACGAGGCCCGCCATGTCGAGGCCTACCGGTTGCTGCTGAAGAAGTTCGAGATCGCCTATCCGATGACCACGCCGCTGCAGGAGCTGGTCGACCAGGCCCTGCGCGACAGCCGCTGGGACATGACCTATCTGGCGATGCAGGTGGTCATTGAAGGCCTGGCGCTGGCAGCGTTCGGCTCGATCCGCGATATGGCCCAGAACCCACTCGCGAAAATGGTCAATGCCTATGTCATGGAAGACGAGGCCCGCCATGTCGCGTTCGGCCGTATCTCCCTGCGTGATTATTATCCCCAGCTGACCCAGGCCGAGCGCAATGAGCGCGAGGAATTCCTGACCGAGGCCTGCTGGCTGATGCGGGGCCGGATGACGGATGCCCGTGAAGTCTACCGGGCGCTGGATCTGCCGGAAGAGGAATGCGTCGAATATTCGGAAAACTCCGAAATCGTTCAGCTCTACCGCCAGATGCTGTTCCAGCGCATCGTGCCGATCGTCAAGGATATCGGCCTGTTCGGCAAAGGCATCCAGAAGACCTTCGATGAAATGGGCGTGATGGGCTATGCCGATCTCGATCCGGAAGAGCTGCAAAAGGATGACGAGGCGAAAGCCAAGGAATTCGATGCCCGCCGGGCCTATGTCGAGGCTGTCGCCAAGGCCGGTCAGGAAGGCAATGTTGCTGCCGTGGGGCATGCCGAATAAATTCTGATCCATGACGGATCACAAGCCGCTCCGGCTGACCTCGATTGACGGGATAGAACTCGCCGGCCGCGATTACGGGGCCGGCGGTCCGCTTTGCCTGTGCCTGCATGGTCTGGCCCGCAATTCCCGCGATTTCGAGGACTTTGCGCCGCGTCTGGCGTCGCAGGGCTACCGCGTTGTGGCGCTCGACATGAGAGGGCGGGGCGAAAGCGAGGCGGCGAAGGACCCCGCGCACTATAACGTCCAGACCTATGTCGCCGACTGTCTCGCCTGGCTGGATCATCTTGGTGCCGACAGGGCAATCTGGATCGGCTCTTCCATGGGCGGCGGGATCTCGATCGCTGCAGGGGCGGTTGCCCCGGAACGGGTCTCCGGCATCGTGCTCAATGATATTGCGCCGGAGATCGATCCGCGCGGGGTCGAGAATATCCGGAAGATCGCGGGTAAGGGCGGGCCGATCCGGTCCTGGGAGGAGGCTGCGGAGCGCTGCCGGGTTGTGAACGGTCATGTCCATCCCGACGAGACCGATGACGAATTCTGGATGACCTTCGCCCGGCGCACGCACCGGAAGACCGGGGATGATACGTTCAGATCAGACTATGATCCGGCCATTCTGGCGACGATGGGGAAGGGTTTGCCCGCCAGAGATCGCTGGAAAGCCTTCGACCTGTTGCAGGATATCCCCACTTTGCTGGTGCGCGGAGAACTGTCGGAACTGGTGACGGCGGAAATTGCCGGAAAAATGCGGACACGGAAGCCGAATCTCGGTTATGTCGAAGTGCCGCGAACGGGACACACGCCCCTGCTGACGGAGGAAATCGCCTTTAACGCGATTTCGGACTGGCTGGCGCAGCATAAATTCTCCTGAGAGGGGAAATGCTGGCGAAGTCTTCGTCAATTTTGTTGAAATCGTTAATTTAACCTTAACGCCGGACCGTTCCGCGGTTACAGTTATCCATCGCGTCTTGTTCTTTTTGGGGGGATCTCAACTGATGCTTCGTCGTATTCTTCTTGGCGGCTCTGCCGTCCTCATGGTCACTTCGGTTGCGGGTGTGGCCGCTGCTGACGACATGTCCTGGTTCCCGTCGGAACCGCCGACCGGCGCTACGCCGGGTGAGTGTTATGCCCGTGTCCGCATCGAGCCGGTCTACGAGCCTTACACCGAAACCATTACGTCCTCGGACGCTTATGAAACCTATGACGTGGCTCCGCCGCGCCTGGAGGAGCGTGTCGAGGAGTATGTGTCTCGTGAAGCCGGTGTCCGCTATGTGGTTCACCAGCCGGTCTATGAGACCATCACCGAGACCATTCTGGTTCGTCCGGCCTATACCGAATATGTCGTACGTCCGGCTGTTCATGAGACCGTGACCGAGCAGGTCCTGGTTCGCGAGCCGCGCATGGTCTGGCAGCGGGGCCGTGTCCCGGGTGCCCAGATCACCCGTTATGATCCGGAAACCGGCGAAGTCTGGTGTCTGGTCGAGGAGCCGGGCGAGTATCGCACGGTGACCCGCAATGTCGTTGTCCAGCCTGCGACGATCGACGAAGTCGAGACGCCGGCTGAATATGCCTCGATCTCGCGCGATGTGATGGTCGAGCCGGGCCGTGTCGAGGAAATTCCGATCCCGGCCGAGTACGACACCTATGTTGTCGAGGTTCTGTCCCAGCCGGCCACGGTTGAAAGCCGTACCGTCCAGGGCCGGACCGAAACGATCACGCGTTACCGCCTGGTCCAGTCCGAGCGCTATGAGTGGCGCATGATGGACTGTGAGGAAATCGAGCTGCCGCACTTCGACGCACCGACTGTCGAGCGTTCGCGCACGCCGATGTCCTATCAGGACCACTCGAATGGCGTCGATTTCGACACGCAGGACAATTCCTACAACGGCGCTGCGGAAAGCCGCATTCTTGGTCGTCAGTAAGACTGTCTGATCCGGGCCAAAGCCCGGTCATCGGGAACAGCGCCCCGTCCGGAATTCCGGGCGGGGCGTTTTCTTTGCGCTGGCTCAGCCCTGAGAGGTAATGATGCGAACCCGTGACCGGCTGGACCGCCCGTACTCGTCAACCGCGCGGACCGCGTAGAAACCCGGTCCCTCCGGCGTCCAGACAGGCTCACCCGCCGGGTTCAGCGGCACGGGCTGGCCGTCGACATACCAGGTCAGAGCCGTCTCTCCGCGCCCGGCGAGGATATAGCCACGCGTGTCGTGATCCATCCACACCTCGGCCTCGTCCGGCGGAAACAGGATTTCCGGTGCCGGATCGCGGCGGTAATGCTCCAGCGGCGCGGGCGTCTCCTGCGCCAGGCGCCAGGGTTCTCTTTCCTCACGCGGCGTCTCCTGGCGCGGCAGAAGATCGAACACATCAAACAGGATGGGCAACGCGGCTTCGCGGCCGGTCTGGCCGGTCCGGGGGCGAGCATCGGCCCGGCCGACCCAGACGATGACCGTGTGGCCGGCGCCGACGCCAGCGGCCCAGGCATCGCGATACCCCCAACTGGTTCCGGTCTTGAAGGCGATGGCGGGCGCCTCGCTGGTCAGACTGGCCGGCGCGCGCCCGGCAGGTTGCGGCGCGCCGCGCAGAATCGTCAGGATTTCCCCGGCCGATTCTTCTGACAGGATCTGCATGCCCGGCGCTTCTCCGGCGGTGTCGTCCTGTGTCCAGACAAGGGGTCTTACCTCCCCGCCATTGGCGAGGCCCGCATAGAGCGTGGCGAGGTCCCGGACGCTGAGCCCGGCACCGCCCAGAGCGATGGCGAGGCCGGTTTCCGTCTCGGCACGATCCGCGATCGCGGGGGCGGTACCGGCAAAGCGCAAACCGGCGGCAAAGCGGCTGGCCCCGACAGCATCAAGGGTCTCGACCGCCGGGACGTTCAGCGAATGCTGCAGGGCCTCGGCGACGGTGACATCACCGCGGAAAACACGGTCGAAATTCTCCGGCATGTAGCTGTCGAACCTGCGCGGTGCGTCAGTGATGCGGGTATGCGGCGTAGCGATGCCGTCATCGAAAGCCATGCCGTAAATGAAGGGCTTCAGCGTTGATCCCGGAGAGCGTGGCCGTGTCGTCAGGTCGATCCAGCCTCCGGCCCTGGCGCGGCTGGCTGACCCCACGGCGGCGCGGACAGCCAGGCTCTCATTTTCCACAATCAGGATGGCGATCTGGACATCCGGCTCCACGGAGGCTGCGGCTTCTGCGGCGAGGCGTTCGGCCTCGGTCTGAAGATTGTAATCCAGCGTCGAGACGATGCGTGTTTCGCCCGGCGTTCCCTGACGCAGGAAGTCGCTGGCATGCCAGGCAAGGGACGGAAAATCATGGCGCGAGGGGATCATTTCATCAGCCGATTCCGCCGCGATATCGTCCGCGATCAGCCCGTAGCGCGCCAGCCGGTCCAGAATGCGGGCGCGTCCGGCGCGGGCATTGTCCGGTCGAAGGTCTGGCCGCCGGGCTTCCGGTGCCTGTGGCAGAGAGATCAACAGTGCGATCTGTGCCGGGGTTAGCCGGTCGGGCGCATGGCCGAACCAGGCCCAGCTGGCCGAAGTGATCCCTTCCAGATTGCCGCCATAGGGGGTGAGGGTGAGATAGGTTTCGAGGATCTCGGCCTTGGAATGGCGGGCTTCGAGTTGCAGGGCGCGCCAGGCTTCCATCAGCTTGGAGCCGAGATTGCGCTCCGGGCGCGGCTCCAGCAAGCGGGCTGTCTGCATGGTCAGCGTGGATGCACCCGAGACAATCTCTCCAGCGCGCAGGGCGTTCACGCTGGCCCGCATGATGGCCACCGGATCAACCCCGTGATGCCGGTAGAAACGCTCATCCTCGATGGCGATCAGAGCCTCGATAAAGGCCGGATCGATCTCCTCGAGATCCGCGCCGAGCCGCCATCGTCCGTCCTCGACGGGAAAGGCCCGGAACATCTGACCCCGGGCATCGGTAACGACGATGGAGCGAGCAGCCAGTTCCGGCGGCGGAAAGATCCGGTCCAGCAGCAGCACTGAAAGGGCAGCGGCCAGGGCCGCTGCGCCACTCCAGAGCCAGGCTGTCCGTATCCGCTGCATCAGCGTTCGCTGATCTCGACACGGCCGGCGGCTGTCCGCGCGACGACATCGGTACGATACATGTCCTCGACCTCGACACCGGGAATAGTGAAGCTGCCGGGCGTCACCGCGCGTACTGTATAGGCATAACGCTCGGTGCGCTGGCCATAGACCTCGACGGCCGCGACATAGCGGTCATCGCGGGCTTCCTGCAGGCGCGCCGTGTCGATCCGGCCGAGCCAGCTGTAGACGCCATTGTCTCCGGCTTCACTGGGCTGGACAATCGCCTCGATCTCGAAGCCCGCCGGCAGCAAGTCAGCGACAATCAGCGGGGCCCGGCGTTGTTCCGGATTGCTGATTTCGATCGCGACGATCAGCCGGTCGCCCTGGCTGACGCTGGTCAGGTCGGCTGGTGTGCCATCCGTGTTCCAGACCGTCTTGCGGACAAAGAGGCCGCTGGTTTCGGCCTGTGGCGGGCTGGAGGGTGTGCCGCGGGCGACGCTGGTCAGCCAGACCGGGTTGGTTGCTGCATTGGTGAAGGCCGCGCCACTGGCGAGATCGGCCGGAGACATATCGAAGCTGCGGCCTGCAGTGCGGACGCTGACAGCTCCGTCTGCTGCCACATCCACGGTTTCGCCGGCTTCTGTCAGGGCGTTGGCAGCCAATAGCAGGAAGGCCATTTCCTGCGTGGTCAAGTCATCAATCGCCGGCAGTTCCGTGGCCACACGATCGCCAAGGCGCTGGACCCGGTCGCGATCACCGGCTTCGGCGGCGAGCGCGAGAAGACCGGCCAGATCCCGGCGTGGTGTCTGGTAGTAGTCACCCGGATTGTTATAGCCGAGGGCCCGTTCCGCGAGATCGAAGGCGTTCTGGCTGCGCGACCGGTCGCCAACCATGGCCAGAGCCGCACCGACATGAGCGCGCGCCAGCGGGCTGTCGATCTGTTCGATGCGGTTATCGTGGAAATAGCGCAGGCGGCCGACATCGACACGGCCGGCGCGGGCCAGCACGTAGAAGGCATAAGCCTGGCTGCGATCATTCAGACGCTGCTGGGTGTCGCGTTGCCAGGGGCCGCGGCGAAGATCCGTGTCATAGCCGCCAGCGCGATAGAAATCGCCGCGGGCGATATGACCGAGCACCGTATAGGCCCGTTCCAGGGCGGCTTCCGGCACGTCATATCCGGCGGCATCGGCGCGAGCGAGGAAGTCGACGGCATAGGCGCCCAGCCAGCCATCGGCATAGCGATCGCCCATGCGCCACTGGCCGATCGCCCCGTCCGAACCCTGCCGGTTCAGGAGGACTTCCACGGCCTCGCGAATGCGCTGATGGATCTCGCTGTCGGCATCCAGACCGGCCAGCGCTGCCATTTGCCCCGCATAGAGCAGTGGCATGGCCCGCGAGGTCTGTTGCTCGGTGCAACCGAACGGATAGCGCGAGAGATTTTCATAGATGGCCGCGGCATCCATCGGGATGGCGGAGAAGCTGATCTGCAGCTCGGCATCCCCCGGATTGAAATCGGCCAGCAGGGCCGGATCCGGCGACCAGTTCTCGCCTGGCGCCAAGGCCACCCGCGAATAGCGGGCCTGCGGCATGAAGGCCGAGCGTACCTGGATCGGATAGCTGGAGCCCAGCTCCAGATCCGGGGCCAGAACATCCATGGTCAGCCGGGCAATGCCGATATCCGAAGCGGAAATACCGACACTGGCATCCCGGCGTTCTCCGGTTTCCATGGCTGCGCCATTGCTGGGGACATCAAATGTGACCGGGCCTTCGCTGGAGAACATGGCGACATAATCGCCCGGCCCACCCTCGACATTGTCGATGGTCAGCGTCGCCTGTGCGGAATCGCCCGGCGACAGGAAGCGCGGCAGGATGAGTTCCGCCGGAACCGGGTCGCGCACGGTCAGGGGCTGCGAGGCAGCACCCAGAGCCGTGTCCGACCAGGCGACGGCCATCAGGCGCAATTCGCCATTGAAGTCCGGCACCTCGATATCCAGCGTGGCATTGCCATTGCGGTCGAAGCGGACCGGTCCCGAAAACAGGGCCACGGTCTGTGTCGGAACCACGGTCAGACCGGCTCCACCGATCTGGTCACCGCCCGAGCGAACCGGCGCGGCGGCACCCTGATTGGGATCGAGCAGACGGCCATAATCGTCATAGAGCGAGACTTCCAGCGCCCGCTGTCCGAAGAACCAGTCCATCGGATCCGGCGAGGCAAAGCGCGTCAGCAGCAATATGCCTTCATCGACCGCAGCCAGCGTGACATAGGCTTCCCCGGTATTCTGCGAGGCCTCGAGCTGGACGCTGACAGTCTGACGCGGCCGGACGAGGTCGGGCATATCGAAGGAGAGATCGATCGTCCGGTCGTCGGTATTCACCGGAATGTAGGCGACACCCACGGCCCGGCGCGGTCGCGGTTGTTCGACGGCATCGCGCGGCGTGTAGACGGTGGTCATCACATAGGCGCCGGTGCCCCAGTCTTCCGTAACCGGGAGGGTAAAGCCGGTGCCGCCTTCGGGCAGGCTGATGGAATAGCTGGCAATCACGCGATCGGTAGCCACCACGATCTCGGCCTCACCCGCATAGGGCGCCTGCAGGCTGATCTGGGCGGTTTCGCCGATCGCGGGCGCCTCGTCGGGTGTGGCGATGCGAATACGGTCGGGCGCGTCCACACCATCCTGGGCGACATTGCCCCAGCCGACCCAGAAGCCATAGCTGGCGGCGGCCCCATTGGCGCCGTTCACCTCAAGCCGGTAATTGCCCCAATCGAGTGGCGGGGTGACGATTTCGGCAGCTTCGCCTCCTGTGTTCACCACGCCGGATTCGATCGGAACGGTGAAGCTGGTCCGGCGCCAGCGCCAGCGGCCGCCGCTCTCGCGATACCAGTCATAGCGGTAATCGCGTCGTGTCAGCTGCCATTCGAGGCGGCTATCGACCGCATCGCCACCGGTATCGAGCGCAACGACATTGAATGTATTCGAGGTTTCACGTTCGGCCCGGCCATCGAAATCGGGCGCAATACCGACATAGAGATCGCGCGGCCGATAGGGCACGCGGACATCATCGCTGACCGGGCGGCCACCCGGTTCGATAGCGGAGACGACGACGCGCGCCCGCAAGGGCTGGGTCGCATCGGCGCCGCGCGTTCCGGCGTTCAGGCCAAGCAGGGCCGTGCCGCCGCCATCCGTGGTGACGTCGTTGAGGTCATAGGCGATCTGCTGGAAGGAGGCGTCGTGCAGGCCGAACTGGTAGCCGGCATAGTCCTCGAACGGGGACGGATCGACCTGGATCCGGACTTCGCCCTCGACCGGCAGTCCGGCGCCCGGCGCGCCATAGAGGAAGCGGACATTGGCCTCGATGCTGCGGGTCTCATTGGCGCGGAGTGGCGTTTCCGTATCGGCATCGACCGTCAGCTCGATGCGCTGGGGCACGAAGTCCTCGACCGAGAAACTGGCCCGGCCGATGACACCGATTCCGTCCAGATCCAGCGCCAGGCGCCAGATGCCGCGCGCGGCAAAACGGGAAATCTCGAAATCACGCTGCAGGCCGCCAGCATCTTCGGCTTCATCAAAGCGATAGCGATGCGCCTCGATGCCATTGGGAGCATAGAGGATGAAGCTGCCTGCGCGATCATCGATTGCATTGGATTCGCGGTCGCGGATCAGGGCCGTCGCGCGCACGGTCTCACCGGGACGGTAGATGCCGCGGTCGAGATAGACATAGGCATCCGCGCCATCCGGCGTGTTGCGTCCGCCAATGTCGTGCTCTGACAGGTCGACTGGCGAGCGGTCGAAATCGAGCACGGCGAAATCGCCGCTGGGGCCATAGGCCAGCAAGAGGCGCGGTGCATTGGCGCCGGTGCCATTGGTCAGCGGGTCATCAAAGCGGATGCGTCCATCGCCATCGCTGTCCGCGCTGGCCAGGATTTCATTGGAATCGGCGATCAGCTGCACGGTGACGCCATCGACAGCGCGGCCCGTCTGCAGCGAACGAACCGTCACATCCATGCCGTCCTGACCGACATAGGATGTCAAAGCGAGGTCGGTGATGATGAACCAGCGCTCGGAACGGGCGGGCTCGTTTTCAGCGTCATCGACCGTGTTGTCGCGAACGCGGACGAAATAGGCGCCGGGTTCCAGCACGCCGATCGTTTCGGCCAGCGGCATGACGGTAATGACCGGCGCATTCGGTTCGCCGGATGTATCCATCGTGCCTTCCCAGATCTGACGGCCGACGCCGGACGGGCTTTCCTCGCCATAGAGATAGCCCCAGTCATTTTCCGCGGCAGTAAAGCCCTGTGTGATCTGGCGGAAGGCGAGCGCGCGGTCGGTGATGCGGAGAATTTCGATCTCCACTTCGTCAACATTGACGGTTTCGATCGGAATACCGTCCGCATCAATGCGCGGCAGGATTACGCCATCGCCGGAAAAACCGACATAGGCCGGGCGGTCGCCAAACTCGACCGTTGTGGTTTCGGAAGCAGACAGGGTATCGCCATCGGCTGAAGGCAGGCCCTGAAGCAGGGTGACATCCGGGGTTTGGCCAAAGGTCAAACCGCCGAGGCAAAGCGAGGATCCATCTACCTGGACCGCAACGCTGGCCGCCGGGCTGAGCTCGACGAAGGGAGCGTAGTCGACATCCGGATCAAGGGCCTCGGAAAATACAAAACAGGCCGCTGGTTGGGCGGCCGAGACATCAATGCGATAGCGGAGAAATTCGAAGCGGTCGGGATATTCCGGCTCCGGCCGGGGCGCTGTTGCCGAGCGGTCCCTCAGCTCTATGCCCTCACGGTCTATCTGTCCGGAAGGCCCGTCGCCTTGCGAGCAGGCTGCCATCACCAGCCCCAGCGTTACCGCCAGAGCGCCGAAACGGATCGTCCGCTGGATCATTGAAATCTCCCTGTCCCTTCCCCGAGCCCTCATCATTCCACGAGTGGCCGCAAACTTCATCCCCCTGATTTGTGACATTCTTCTGGCGCAATCCGGGTCATTCGATGCCGGATGGCTTGCTCATGGCGGTGTCCACGCTAGTGTCCGGCACAGAAAAAGGGAGATCAGGATGAGCGGCAAGGTCATCGCCATCACCGGCGGTTTCGGGATTCTGGGTGAGGCAGCCAGCCAGGCAGCACTGGAGGCCGGCTGGACGGTTGTGGCCATCGATCGCGCGGATGCGCCGCGGGAGAGCTTCCCCGATGGGGCGCATGCCATGGGCGGTGTCGATCTGACCCAGGCCGAAGCCGCGGCGGATCTGTTCAATGCCATCGTCAAGAAACATGGCCGCCTGGATGCGCTGTTGAATATTGCCGGCGGGTTCCGCTGGGAAACGTTGGAGGATGGCAGCATCGACAGCTGGGACTTCCTCTACACGATCAACGTCAAGACCGCGGCGACGGCCTGCAAGATGGCACTGCCCTATCTGAAAGCGGCACCGGCGGGCCGGATCGTCAATGTCGGCGCAGCTGCCGCATTGAAGGCCGGCATGGGCATGGGGGCCTATACGGCGTCAAAATCCGGTGTGATGCGCCTGACCGAGGCACTGGCAGAAGAATTGAAATCGACGAATGTGACGGTGAATGCAGTACTGCCGTCGATCATCGATACGCCGCAGAACCGTGCCGACATGCCGGATACCGACCCGGATATTTGGGTGAAACCGGCGGATCTGGCCGCCGTCATGCTGTTCCTGGCGTCCGATGACGCCCGCGCCGTGACCGGCGCACTGGTGCCGGTGACAGGAAAAGTCTGACACAACCTCTTGCGCAACGCGCTGGTCCTTCTCATTTCCAGGGGGCATCCGGATGGGATGCCTCCAAGAAGGTCGTATTCAAGATGACACTTCCAGAATTGTCCGCGCAGCTGAGCGATCCGAACAACCGCAAGCGCATCATCGACATCACCGCAATCCTGTCGGTTGTGGCGATCGCGCTGATCGTCGGTTCGGAGACCCTGTTTACCTCATTCGCCCTGGTCTGGGCGGTGACGAGCCAGATGCATCTGGCGCCATTGTTCAGCTATCCGCTGTTTGCCGCTGCGCTGATTGTTGCTCTGGGCGCAACTGGCTTCCTGGCCCGTCTGGCCTGGCAGTCGGAAACCGACCCGGCCAATCGATAGCCGGTCTGATCAGAAGGCCTGTTTGAGGTCGTAGGCAGGGTCAGCTGCCTGTTGCGGCGTGATCGCGCGTGCCTCATTGGCAAGAATGCGCCGCGCCGCCATGTGATCGGCCGGTGCATTGATGGAATCGGCGGCCATCATCAGCCCGTCCCTGAAATAGAAGATCGAGAAGGACCGGCTGGCAGGATCGCCGCGGGTCACGGCTTCGTCGCATCCACCGGACAGGCCGGCCATCTGCAGCTTGATGTCGAACTGGTCTGACCAGAACCAGGGCACAGCCTTGTAGATGTCCAGCGATCCGGTCAGCGTCTTCGCGGCGATCTTGGCTTCGTCGATCGCATTCTGAACCGATTCCAGGCGCAGACGTTCCCCGGTCAGGAAATTGGGATGGTTGGCGCAATCGCCGGCCGCCACGATATCCGGATCAGAGGTGCGGCAGTATTCATCGACGATGATGCCATTGTCGCACTCCAGCCCGGCGGCCTGTGCCAGATCATCGACCGGTGACACTCCGGTGCCCAGCACCACCAGCTCGGCGGGGATTTCCGTACTGTCGGTCATGGCGATCGTGTCCGGCAGGATTTCCGCTATCCGCGCATCGAGAATGAGCTGGCTGCCTTTGTCCCGGTGCAGGTTTTCGAAGAAGCGGGAGACAGGCTCGCTGACCGCGCGTTTCATCACCCGGTCAAGCGCCTCAAGGATCGTCACCGTCTTGCCCAGCTTGCGGGCGGTTGCGGCCACTTCCAGCCCGATAAAGCCGCCGCCGATCACGGCAACGCTGCGGGCCTTATCGATGGCGGCCTTCAGCCGCTGACTGTCTTCCAGGGTGCGCAGGGTCAGCACATGCGGCCGGTCCACACCGCGAATGGGCGGAATGCGCACGGCGGTTCCAAGGCAGAGCGCCAGCTTGCCGTAGGACAATGTTTCGCCGGTATCGAGCGTGACGGTTCTGGCAGCCGGGTCGATAGCGATCGCCGAAACGCCAAAACGCGGAATGATGTTGCGCTGCTCGTAAAAACTGTAGGGCCGAAGCGGCAGGCGCGCCTCGTCCATTTCGCCCAGCAGATAGGCTTTCGACAGGGGCGGGCGCTGATAGGGCGGTTCATTTTCCGCTCCCACAAGGGTGACCGGGCCGTCATGGCCTTCGCGGCGGAGGCTGTCGGCCAGCTGGGCGCCGGCCTGACCGGCACCGATAATGATAATCTGATCACTCACCGGGCTTGCTCTACCTTTCCGCTGTCGATCATCCGGCCGATTTCATCCTCACTGTAGCCCGCTTCGGTCAGGATGGCGGATGTATCCTCACCCTGGAAGAAGGCGCCGCGTCTTGTGATCAGATCGTGACCGGAAAAGCGTGGCGCGGGCGCGGGCTGGGTATAGCCATCGGCCGCGACAAAGGTCTGGCGCGCCACATTGTGCGGATGCGAGCGGGCCTCGATCATGTCGAGAACCGGCGACACGCAGGCATCGACGGGTTCGAAGACCGCCGCCCATTCATCACGGGTTTTCGTCCGGAAGCGCCGGGCGAACTCGGCTTCCATTTCCGGCCAGGCATTGCGGTCATGCTGGCGCTGGCTCCAGTCCGCATCGGCCCCCAGACCTTCGAGCAGCAGAGCGAAGAATTGCGGCTCCAGCGCGCCGACGGCCATGAATTTGCCGTCCGCCGTCTCGTAGCAGCGATAGAAGGGCGCGCCGCCGTCGATATAGTTGGCTTCACGCCGGTTCTGCCAAAGGCCGGCATCGAGGATGGAATGGATCATGCTCATGATCGCGGCACTGCCATCTGTCATCGCGGTGTCGACGATCTGGCCCTTGCCGGTTGTTTTCGCCGACACCAGCGCTGCCATCAGCCCGTAGACCAGCATCAGGGACCCGCCTGCATAATCACCGACGAGATTGAGGGGCGGAACGGGATGATCTTTCGGCCCGATCGCCGCCAGGGCGCCCGAAATCGCAATATAATTGATATCATGACCCGCCCGGTCGGACAGCGGTCCGGTCTGTCCCCAGCCAGTCAGGCGGCCATAGACCATGGCCGGATTGACGGCATGGACAGCTTCCGGGCCCAGGCCCAGCCGCTCGGCGACGCCGGGGCGGAAGCCTTCAAAGAAAATGTCTGCATCCGCGCAGAGTTTCAAAACGATGTCAGCTGCGCCGTCGGCTTTCAGATTAATGCTGATCGAGCGCTTGTTACGGCGATTGGCATCCTTGGGGCGGTCAGGAAGAATGCTCTCCGCCTTGCGGTCGATGGAGATCACATCCGCGCCCAGATCCGCCAGCAACTGCCCGGCCAGCGGGCCCGGGCCGATACCGGCCAGCTCGACCACCCTAATTCCGTCCAGCGGACCACTCATGATACCTCCGGCATGTCTTCAGGCTTGATGTTCCAGAAGATAGGGCGCCACTGGCGTCCGTCATGGCGCGCTGCGCAGACATGGCCGGTCTTCACCTTGGCATCGCCATCAAAGCCGAGCGCGGCATGGAAATAGCGCAATATGCCGTTGGACGTGATGACCAGCGCCGGGCTGCGGGCGCTCTGATGATCCGCCAGAACGCCCAACGCATTGGCCTCAAGCGCGGCATCGTCGGGCGACCAGCCGGCATTGGCAGGACGCCTGTGGTGCTCGCGCCAGTCCGGAATGGCGTCGGGGCCGAACTCGGCGTCGATCTCCTCATCCGTCTTGCCGCCCCAGCTGCCATAATCGATCTCGGTCAGACGCGTATCGATGTCGATCGGTGCATCGGACGCGGTGATAGCCTTGATGATCTCGCTGGCGCGGCGCGTGCGCTTCAGCGGGCCGGAAACGATGCTGGCGGGGGCCAGGTCGAACTCGCGCAGCTTCTCTCCCAGCGCGGCGGCCTGGGCTTCGCCGGACTTGACCAGTGGCAGATCCTCGCGCGCGCCGACCCAGACGATGCGGTCACCGGGGCCGAACGTATTGCCATGGCGGGCGAGCAGAAGCAGCGTCACGGAACCAGCTCGCCTTCGCGGGCAATGATGGCTTCAACCTCGACCGCGTCGGAAGGCGCATCGACCGACCAGGCCGAGCGGCCGCGATAATCCACTTCGACGATGCGGATCGGGATCCCGTTTTCCAGCGCGCGGAGTTGTTCGAGACTTTCGGCGAGTTCCAGCGGGCTGGGCTCGAGCGAAACGATCTTGCGGAGCGTGTCGGCGCGATAGCCATAGAGCCCGATATGCTGCCATGTCGGTGTGCCGGCTTCGGGATTGCGTTGGAAAGGGATCACCGTCTTGGAAAAATAAAGCGCGTTCATGGCTTTATCGAAGACAACTGTGGTTCCGCCGACTTCACCGGCGGCCTTGGCAGCGCGGAATTTGGCTTCGGTGTCCGGCGGCATTCGCACGGCCGGTGTAGCCATCTGGATGGACGCGTCGGCGCGCATGGCCACCGGGACGGCGCCAATCACCCAGGGCGGGGTCAGTACGGCATCGCCCTGGACATTGATGATGATTTCCGCATCGCCACCGAGCGCATCGAGTGCGGCCAGTGCCCGCTCGGTTCCGTTGCGGCAGGTTTCAGGCGTTATCACAGCTTCGCCGCCAAAGCTTTGGACGGCGTCAGCAATGCGCTGGTCGTCGGTCGCGACGACCACACGGTCAATGCCGTCTGCCGCCGATGTGTGACGCCAGACACGCTCGATCATGGCCCGCCCTGCGATCTGCACAAGCGGCTTGCCGGGAAAGCGCGTCGATCCATATCGGGCAGGGATTACAGCAAGAACGGTCATGGGAATCCGTTGGTTTGTCTTGTGCGGTTTTGCGGCATTCGATCGCCTGTATCAACTATTGTTGATTTGATGCACAGTCAGAGCCGGTATCCCATTGACGCCGAAAACCGGGAAAGACGGAAAATCATGAGACTTCTTCTTGTTTCAATCGCTGCCCTGGCTGCGGCTGCTTGCGCGACCACGAGCGAAAACGCCATGCCGGCTCAGGTCATGGCCGCCGAGTATGCCGCGCCGCGTTATATCGACCAGGGTACCGCTGGCGAAATCGGCGATGAGGAGATCGTCTGTCGCGTCGACTCGCCGACGGGAACCCGCATTCGCCAGCCGGTCTGCCGGACTTATGCCGAGTGGGAAGAGATGCAGCGGGAAGGCCAGCGCTTGCTGGAACACCGCCAGACTGGCTCCGCATCGACCTATTAGTGCCTGAGGGACATTTAATTCAGCAAATTCTCACCGGAATTTGAGTTGAGCTGCGGTCATTAAAGCGCTTGGTTCTTTCCCGGGCTGCAAGGAAAGGGCGAGGGCTATGCGATTTATGGTCTTGATTATGGCTGCGGGACTGCTTTCAGCGTGTGCCACAACCGCCGAGCCGGATATGGCGTCGGACGAAATGCCAGATGCCGCAGGACCCCGCTATGTAGACCAGGGTGAGGTTGGCCGTCCCGATCCCGACGATCTGGTCTGCCGGTATGAATCGCCGACAGGCACCCGGATGCGCGAGCGTATCTGCCGGACCCAGGCAGAATGGGATGCGATCCAGGAGGCCGGGCAGGACAGGCTTCGTCACCGCCAGGCGACCGGCTATCAGCGGTATTGAGGCTGAAATAATTCAGGGATCTGCGACCTTACAGAATCGTATTTTGACACACAGGACCTGAAATTGCAGTTTCCCCGGCCAGTACCGGTCCGGTGCGGACCATTGAGTTTTGATTTTCCAGAGGGGATTTAGCGTGAGAGTATTTCTGATTGCCATTGCCGGGCTCGCCCTGGTGTCTTGTGCCACGACATCCGAGGATGGCGATATGGCCTCCAATGATGCGATGGAACCGGCTGCACCCGCTGCAACGCAAATGGCCGCTGAAGAACCGGCAACGCCGGCACGGTCTGCCGAGAACGAGCCTGACCCGAACCGCGAGATCTGCCGGACCGAACGCGTGACCGGCCAGCTCCGCCGCCAGCGGATCTGCCGCACGGCTGCGCAGTGGGAAGCCATCCGTGAGGCTGGCCGCGACTCTGTCGGTTCCCGCCAGACGTCAGGCTATCAGGAAAGCCCGCAGTAAGCGGACCCCAAAGTGATATCGCCTGCTTTCAACACGGCAGGCTGATGCTAAGAAAGCCCGGCTCGTCGAGCCGGGCTTTTTTTATCGGGATGATCGCCATGCGCCATTTCTTATCGACCCAGGACTGGAGCCAGGAAGAGCTTCAACATGTGCTTGACCGTGCCAGGGCGCTGAAGGCGGGTGCGTCGAGTTCTGCGTTGGCGGGAAAATCCGTGGCGCTGGTTTTCTTCAATCCCTCGCTGCGGACCAGAAGTTCGTTTGATATCGGTATCGTCCAGCTGGGCGGTCATGCCGTGGTGCTGGATGCCCGCGCCGGAACCTGGCCGATGGAAATGGTCGAGGGCGCGGTTATGGATGGCGAGGCCGAGGAGCATGTCATTGAAGCCGCGAAAGTGCTGTCGCGCTATGTCGACATGATCGCGATCCGATGCTTTCCGAATTTCCAGGACTGGACCAGCGAGCGGGAAGACCCGCTGATCATGGCGTTTGCGAAACATGCCAGCGTTCCGGTCGTGAACATGGAAACCATCGTCCACCCCTGTCAGGAACTGGCGCTGATGATGGCGCTTCAGGAAAAGCTCGGCCGGGTCGAGAACAAGACATTCCTTCTGACCTGGGTTCCGCATCCGCGTCCGCTGAATACGGCGGTGGCCAATTCTGCCGTCCTCATCGCGTCGAAATTCGGAATGAATCTGCGAATGCTGATCCCGGATGATGTCTACCGGCTGGACGATCGCTACATGTCCGCTGCGGAGGACAATTGCGCGGCGCACGGCACCCGCTTCGAGGTCATGACCGATGTCGAGGCGGCCTATTCCGGCGTTGATGCCGTCTATGCCAAGAGCTGGGGTGCTTTGCCCTTTTACGGAAATTGGGATGCCGAGGCGCCTTATCGTGCCAAGGGTGCCGGTTTCATGATTGACGACGCCAAGATGGCGCTGACCAATAATGCCGTCGTAAGCCATTGTCTGCCGATGCGGCGGAATGTGAAGATCGCCGACAGCGTGGTCGATTCACCGGCCTTCCTCGGCATCGAGGAGGCTGAAAACCGCCTGCATGTTCAGAAGGCCATGCTGGAGGCTCTGGCCCGCGACATGGACCCGGCATCATGACCGGCCACGCCACGCGTGCCACGATCGTGCAATTGCTGTCGCACATGCGCGACGGCAAGGAAGTGCGCGATTATCTCAACCGGTTTTCCCAGATCGATCAGTCGCGCTTCGCGGTCGTGAAGATTGGCGGCGCGGTAATCCGCGATGATCTCGACGGGCTGGCGGCGGCCCTGACCTTTCTGCAGACGGTCGGCCTGTCTCCGATCATTGTTCATGGGGGTGGACCCCAACTGGATGAAGCGCTTTCCGCGAGCGGCATTGCGTCCGAACGCGTCAATGGCCTGCGGGTGACGCCGGAAGCGGCGATCCCGGTTATCCGCAAGGCGTTGAGCGCCGCCAATATTGCGATCGTCGACGCGATCCGGGAATGCGGTGGCCGCGCGGCCAGTGTCCCGACCGGCGTGTTCGATGCCAATTTGCTGGACGAGGCGGTTTACGGCCGTGTCGGAGAACCGTCCGGCGTGCAGCTGGATCTGATCGATGCGGCAGTCCGCGGCGGCGAGATCCCGGTGCTGGCCTGTCTCGGCGAGACGGAAGACGGCAAGCTGGTGAATATCAACGCCGATCACGCGGTGGCGGCACTGGTGAAAGTGCTGCAGCCCTACAAGATTATTTTCCTGACCGAAACCGGTGGTTTGCTGGACGATGAAGGCCAGGTGATCTCGACGCTCAACCTTGCCAGCGATCGCGAGCGCCTTTTTGCGGCCGACTGGATCACAGGCGGCATGCGTGTGAAAATCGACCAGATACAGGCCCTGCTCGACGATTTGCCATTGACCAGTTCGGTCTCGATTACTTCACCCGCCGCCCTGACCCAGGAATTGTTCACGCATGCCGGTGCGGGCACGCTGATCCGGCGCGGCGAGAAATTGCTGACGTTCGAGAACAGGGCCGATGTCGACTGGCCGCGGCTGGAAGCCCTGATCGCCGAGGCATTCGGGCGCAAGCCGATCGCCGGTTATTGGGACCAACTGAAATTCGAACGCCTTTTCGTGACCGAGAATTACCGGGCCGCCGCGCTGGTTTCACGGCTCGGGGATGTTGCCTATCTCGACAAGTTTGCGGTCCTCGAGGAAGCCCGCGGCGAAGGTCTGGCGCGCGCCGTCTGGCAGGAAATGATCGATTATGCGCCGCGCATCTACTGGCGTTCGCGCTCGGCCAATCCGGTCAACAGCTTCTATTTCCAGGAATGCGGTGGTGCCATCCGCAAGGGTGACTGGACGGTGTTCTGGAAAGGCGAAAGCGACCTTTCGATCGTGCCTGGTATGGTCGAGAAAATCCATGGCTTGCCGGAAACGCTGGAGCGCAAGGGATGAGGGCGCGGATCGGGCTGATCGGCGGGCGGGGCTATACCGGCCGCGAAATCCTGCGGCACTTATCGCAGCGCGATGATCTGGAGCTGGTTGTGGCCAGCTCGCGGGAGCTCGCCGGTCAGAAAATCTGCGAGACGGCGCCGGAGCTGGAAACTGATCTCTGCTTCGAGCATGTCGAGCCGGGCGATATCGCCTCATTCAATCTGGACGGTGTTGTTCTGGCCCTGCCCAATGGCGCCGGTGCTCCTTTTGTGGCGGCAACACCGGACGCTACCGTCATCGTTGATCTCTCTGCCGATGGGCGTTTCAGCGATGACTGGATTTACGGCCTGCCGGAAATCTATGGCCGTGAAGTCATTCGCGGTGCGAAGCGCATTGCCAATCCGGGCTGTTATGCGACGAGCGGGCAGCTGGCTGTTGCGCCAATCCGCGAAATGGCCGCGGGTCCGGCGCATGTCTTCGGCGTGTCAGGTTATTCCGGCGCCGGCACAACCCCGTCGCGGAAGAATGATCTCGCCGCGCTGGCGGACAATCTGATGCCCTATGCGCTGACCGGCCATATACATGAACGTGAAATGGCGGCTCATCTGGGCGTCGACATTCATTTCACACCCCATGTGGCACCCTTCTTCAGCGGGTTGATGACAACGGTGCATATTCCGATCATCGGCATGTCGACGGCCGGCGGCTGCCAGGATGCTTATCGGGCCTATTACGAGAATGAACCGTTGATCGAGGTGGTGGAGGAGATTCCCGAGCCCGCCATGATTGCCGGCCGGTCCGGCGCCATGATCGGCGGGTTTGGCCTGTCCGGCGATGGCCGGCACCTGACCGTGGTCTCGGTGCTCGACAATCTGCAGAAGGGTGCGGCAGTTCAGGCGCTACAGAATCTGACTCTGGCGCTGGGCCTTCCCGAATACAATTAAGCTCTGGCCGTCAGCCGCAGCAAGACCGCCTGGCCCGGACGGACCCTAATTGTCGTTGTTGTTTTCCGCTGCCTGCAAGGCATTCACCAATGCCTGCAGATCCTGTTGCGCCCGCCGCGTGGCCTCTGCCAGTGCCGCCTGGGTCTCCGGGTCGAGCTCGTAATCGCTACTGCCCGCGTTTTGCGTTGGCGATGCCGAGGAGGGCGAGGCGGATGCTACAGCCGTTTCCGTTGTGGCACTGCCATCAGAGCCGTTTTCGGCGTCAATGAGTGGCTGGACCTGGCGCTGCAGAAGATCGCTGACGCGCTCTCCGTCTTCCTCGGACAATTCCGTGGGAATACGCTCGACGCGCAGCCTCTGGCTTTCATCCGGCGCATCGCCGCTTCTGCCAGACAGCAAGACCAGTCTTTGCAGCCGGCCTTCGGTTTCCGGTGTTTCGCCGTAGACGAGTGCATAGTCGAATCCGGCCAGCAAACGGGCGAGTACATCACCGAGCGAACCGGACAGGTCTACAGTAACCGGGCCGTCATCAACGAGACGGTCGGCACCGACGAGACGGAAGCCCGCTTCATCGCGAAGCACCTCAAGCACTTCCGAGAGAGCTTCACCTTCCGCTGCGACACCCCAGACACCATTGTCCTCGCTAACCGTTATCTCGGCCATGGCGGACGGTGCGGCCGCAAGAATCGCGGCAGTTATGCTGATCAGCGAAAGGTGTCGTCTCATTGGGTCTCTCCCTATTGGGTCCGGACGGCAACGCTGGTGGCTCCGCGCGGAATCGATCCCTCGTTAAAACGGATGAAGATGCGGTTGTTGGCCGGGTCTTCGGGAATTGTATTGCCATTGCCGCGAACGAAGACCGCAAAAGTCGCGACACCGTCCGTATTGAGGATGGCATTCACCTGGCTGGACAATGAGGTCACGCAGGCACCTGCAGCGTCAGTTCCGCAAAGCAGGATGGACTCGATTTCCTGCGTCCGGCCACCCGTGTCCGCCGAGGCGGTAATGACCGCACCCTGGCCAACATTGGTAATGGCGACAGCCGCGATGCCGGTCATGTTCCCGTCTGTCGGAACATTGACCCAGCCATCACTGTTCACCGTTGCAGCGAGGGCGATGATATCCGCCGTCTCGACCGCGGCCGACGCGAAGGTCAGCGTGTTGAGGCCAAGCACGAACTGATCCGACCGCCGGTTGGCACAGAAGGCCTCGATGAACAAATCGCGTTCGTCGTTTTCGGAGGGCACAGCCGAGCCAACCGAATTGGTATTGTCGTTAAAGGATGTTGCCGAGGTTACCGCGAAAAGGAAATTCTGGGCCTGGCCCTCTGCGATATCCACCGGCGTGTTGGCCGTGCCGTCGAGCGCATTTGCGGGCGTTGTCGTCTGGAACGTGAACGTCGAGGCGTCGGACCCGGCAAGGCGCAATCCGCAGCCGGTTGCCGTGCCGCCGGAACCGGCCGGATTGATGATCGTGGCAAACGCCGTTGCCGGCTCTCCGTTCTGGACCGATCGCATGATCGGGAGCACGGACGAGTGGACCTGCGGCGCTTCGGCGCGGAAGTTGGCGACATTCAGGCCTTCCTCGCGGGCTGCGCGGGCATTGTCTGCGGGATCCTGGTTATCGGCCGCCGGCGCGGACAGGTCCGGCGACGGGGCAGCGATGCCGCAAGCCGCCCCATCCGGGCAAGACGTGATGTCGGGGTTCGAGAAGTAGGTGACTTCAGCTTCGTTCGGGCCCGAACCCGGACAGCTCACCTGGCTGTCAGAGCCATAGGACATGATCGTGCGGAATTCGCAATCGACGCGGTGACCATGGGCAAAGTCCCGGACACCATTGCCCGCCGTCGTGTCTTCCAGATTATGGGCGAAGCCGAGATTGTGACCGATCTCGTGGGCGAGCGTCAGCGGCGAGCAGAAGGCATAGCCGTCGCCAAGATTGGTGTCATTGCCATTGATAAAATCACTGATGACGGAAACGCCATTCGGAGCGCTGGCCGGCGTGATCGTATCCGACGAGCTGCCATTGATGAAAGCCAGGCCGCAGCCGCTTCCCGACCGGCTGACGGTGCCAGAGCCGCTGTAATGGCGGCGGATCAACGCTACGAGGTCGGCGCCGACAGCGTCGCGGATCGCCAGTAGCGCACTGAAATCCTGTCCGGCCCCGCCCGGATTGTTGTCGGACGCGATTCCGGAACCGGCGCCATCCTGAAGATCGTACAGCGTGTCGCTATTGCTGGCGGTTTCGCTGGCGGACACGGCGCTGACATGCACGAGCCGGGCACGCAGTCCGGTATCGCTGTCGATCAGGGCCTGGTCCAGCAGGGCAACCAGGTACTGGATACGGCCTCCCAGAGCGATGCCCCAGGTATCCATCATGCTTTGGGAATAGACGACTGCGATGTCGATCGTGCCATTTGATCCGACCGGGACGGCATTGGCGATGGTTTCCCCGCCCGCTTCGGCCGTGCTGGCGTAGGACACGATCTCGGACACGGTCGGCACGACAGCATCATCGCCCCAGTCTTCCATCACCGCATTGTCCGGATGACGAATGATCCGGTGACCGCCATTCGCACCCGGAAGGATTTCCCAGACACCCTCGGCGGTGGCAATGCGGCCAAAGGCAATCCCGTTCAGTTCGGAAATGATGACGCGGTCGCCCAGATCGCCGCCCTCGATGCGGCCAATCCAGGTGCGCGCGCCCATGGCCTGGTAATCAATACGGTCCAGCTCGGCGGAATATCCCGGGCCGAAATTCAGATCGATGCGGTCACCGGGCGCCATCTCCATGACATCCGGCGACAGGTTGGAGAAGCGGATTTCGTTCGACGGGCCGTCAGAATAGGCAAGAACTTCAGTGCCTTGGAACATATCATCAGCATTGGCAATACTCGCCGCGGACATCGACAGGCCTGCAGCTGCGATGATGAACTTCAACATACTCACACTCCTCGATGTCCGCCGGTCGCGGCGGCCGCTTTCCAAGTTGCCGGAAGCATAGCGAGAATCCCTACGCCTGCAACGCTTCGGCACCGCGTTTGGGGTGTTGTTTCCATGTCGGCGAAAGTGCGGGCGATCGCCGGTTCAGTCGTCGTCTTCGCCGATCCGCAGCCTGTAGCGGTTCCCGCCCCGCGAGACCTCGATACCATTGCTGTCGATCTCATCAATTCGCCAGCCCTCGATCGTATCGCCAACATAGGCGCGGACCGTTTCCGTATCGCTCCGCAGAGTGGCGACACCGCCGTCAGGACCGGTGACAACGCCGATGACAAGGAAATCGGGTTCCCCTGCCTGTGACGGCAGGATTTCGGGTGTTATCGCGGTCTCGGCGATCTCGACCGGTGCGGGCCGGCGGTCGGGGCGGAAAAGCGGCCGGTCAACAATGGCTTCAAAGGCATCGAAGGGTGGCAAAAACTCCCCGGTTTCCTGCCTGATTTCAACGTTTTGCGGTGGCGCTGATGGCGGGATGACGCCAGCATCACCCGTCCAGACAAGGTTTCGCATTACAGTCAGAACGGCCAGAATGGCGGCAATTCCCAGCATGATTTTGAGGCGGGTCGTCATGTGCCGCCTCCGGGTTCGCGGCGGGCCCGGACCGTCGCGGTCAGTTGCAGGTTCGTGCTGCGCCGGATCGGCGTCAGGCGGACATCCTCGACAATCAGGGCCGGCAATCCGGCTTCAAGTGCATGCAGCAATTCCGCCAGGTTTTCCATCTCACCCTCAGCCTGGAAATCCAGTGTCATGCGAAGGCGGTCATTATCGTCTTCCGCTGCGATCTGGACGCTGCTGGCCGTCACGCCGGCCTCCCGGGCAGCGGCCGTCAGCCGGCTCTGCAGATTGGAACTGGCGATCGCAAAATTCTCGCCGGGCGTCAGATAGCGGGCCGGGTCGGCTGCGGGCGGCAATGCGCGCTGCGCTTCGGCCTGTTCGATGTCGGTCTGTACCTGCAGCCAGCCCAGAACCGATACGACCAGCCAGGCTGACAAAACGAGGGGAATGGCCAACGCGGTACACAGGGCAATCATGCGGCGCAATTCAGGGGTCATGAACCGCCCCCGTCTTCGGCAATGCGATGGCGGGCCGTCAGCTGGAAGCGTTCCCGGCCGGTTTCCTCGTCGCGCAGCGTTGCGCCGTCAAATGCGACGTCCACGAACTCGGCAGCGCTGTCGAGCGCCCGCAGCGAGGCCGCGGCATCCCAGGCCAGGCCGGTAATCGTGATGACACCATTCTCATAGTTGAAACCGGTAATATAGGCGCCGTCCGGCAGCCGGCGGCTGAGATCTGCAAGGGCGGCCACAGCGGACCCCGCCCGCGATTTGGCCTCGGCGTGCTCGATCGCCGCCTGGAGCCTTGCTTCGAGACTGGCCGGGCGGCGGGCAGCGGCATATTGCGGATCGAGGCGCATTGTCCGGTCCATCATGAAACCGGAGGCCGCGACAACCAGCACGAGGCTGATTACCCCCAGAAGCCGGAAGGCCGAACGCCCGGCGGACGGTGCAGAGCGGCCTTCGCGCAGATCGATGACCGGCGCGCCGGACCCGTCCCCGTTTTCGAGATCAACGGCAGCGGGTTGCAGGCCCAGCTCCTCTGATCGCGCAAGGGCAGTTTCCAGCGCAGAGCGGCGGACAATCGAGACCGGCAGGCTGATCCGGTCGTCGCTTTCTTCCATCGCCGAGCGGTCGGCAGCAAAGAGAATGTCTTCCGGTGGCAGCGGCGACAGGCGCGGAAGAGCGAGCTCGATGGCCTCGTCGAGGTGTTTTCTGGCAGCTGAGGGAAAGCTGGCATTCCGGCGAAAGCCCATCGGGCCGGCAATTCTCAGCACAAGGGGGCCTTTCCTGCCCAGCCGGGCGATCTCGGCCTGGGCGGCCGGACCATTCTCGTGGGCAGTGATCTCGATGCTTTCGCCTTCGCTGTTCGTATATCGCAAGCCGGAGCCGTCATAGCGCAGTACGCGCCACTTGCGGGCGAACAGGCCGCCAATTCCCGGCAATTCAGCCGCGGCGGTATCAACCCATTCCCGCCAGGTCGACAGGCCGCGCCGCATGGTGTCTGTCACTGACGTCAATGATCCGGCTCCGGGTCGAGAAAGTCCGCATATCCGAACACATGGCTATGACGGGACAGCGTATCATACAAGCTTTGCTCGCCCGGAAGGCTGACAATTACTTCCCGCGCCAGCCGGGCGCCGCTGGCGGCTTCAGCCTCGACAAACAGGGCATAGATGGCCGGTTGTGCGGGATCGAACCGAGCGGCGCCATCGGATTCCGGTGGTGGGCGATTGCCGCGGCGGGCCGATACGATGCGGCGCGCATCACCAGCCGACACACCGGCGGCTTCGATCAGAGCGGGCGGCGCGTAGCGGGCCGCTACGGCTTCGCCGCCATGAATGGTCAGGTACGGCGCTGCCCGTTGGTAAATACCGTCGTCGACGCCGAGAACATTGCGGAATTCCTCGACCGCCAGGAAAGCCCGGTTGCCGGGTGGCATCTGCCCCGCCGCCCGATAGGCCGTGGCTTCGGCCCCGTTTTCGCCAACCGTGTCATCCTCATCGCGCCAGTCGATCATGGCACCGGCAATCCGACGGGCCGTCAGCGATGAGACATCGAGGTCTTCAAGCAGGGCTGTGAGCGTCTCGGCCGACCCGTGGTTGAGATCAAACCGGCCTGGCTCGGCCTGGGCCCGGATGCGCAGGCCGAGCCCGTTGATCTGCATCTCGTAGAGGCGGCCATCGGCGATCCAGCGATCATCTTCGTTCGACAGGCGCACGGCTGTCCTGGCGACAGCGCTGTCGATGGCATTGTCGAGCTGCAGACGCTCCATGCCGGCAAAGGCATAGGAGGTGGAGATGCGGGCCGCTAGCGCTGCCATTCCGGCTGTTACGGCCAGTGTGCCCAAAAGGGCAATGACGATAAGGAGGGAAAGGCCACGGCGATCATTCATGGTGCCGCTTCTCCCGCCGCTTCGGGATCGGGTGATGGTGCGGCACGCGGCAGGGTCACAAGGATGGCTGGCAAACCGCCGTCTTCGGTCAGGAATGCGAGATAGGCCGGAAAGGATTGTCTTTCTTGCCAGCTGGACTGCAGGCTTCTGGCATCGTTGCCATAGCTGAAGGTGAGAGGCTCCGTCAGTTCGAGCTCCCAGCTCTGGAAGGGCGGTCCTTCGGCGGTGCCGAATTCGTCGAGTGCCGACAGCCCGCGCCGGGACAGAAGGATCGCCGGCGAATCCGGAGCGCCGTCCGTGTTGTCCGGCGAGAGGATCTCCAGCCGGTACTCGTAAAGACCGGGGCGTGATGGATAGCCGGGATCTGCCGCGACAAAGGCCAGACGGGCTGCGCTGCCTTCGAACAGGATCGTACTCTGCTCTCCCTCGGCGGCGGCGGGCAGGCTTGCCGGCACAAGGCGCTCCAGGCGGCTGCGGATGGCATTCAGCGTGGCAGTCTGGCTTTCCCGGTCCATGCGGGCGGTTTCCAGCCTTTGCTGGAAGTCGATCGTGCGGCGCACGCCCTCGGACATGACGCCGATGGCCAGCGCGGTCAGCGCCAGCGCGACCAGAAGCTCGGCGAGGGTAAAGCCGCGCTTCATTGCGCTCCCTCCGATCGCACCGGCCGGTCGCGTTGCAATTCGATCGTCCGCCCGGCTTGTGTGGTTAGGGTGAGGGTCACCTGCTCCAGCCCGTCGAAGCCGGGCGTTGGTGCGACCGAGACCGTCCAGGCAAATCCTTCGGCCTCGCCCGTGCCGGGTTCACCTGAAGCGAACAGCATTTCAGCGAGGCGGATAGCGGTTTCGGTTTCCGCGGAGGCGCGTTCGGCGCGCGCAGCCGAGGCATAGACCTGATAGACCGAGGCGAGGCCGGCACTGGCGAGGGCCATGGCAATGACTGCCTCGATCAGGGTGAAGCCGCGCTTATTCGAACTCATCGGGGTCGACCTCCTCGATGCGGCCGGTAATCCAGCTGATCCGCAGCGCTTCCTGCCGGTTATCCAGGGTCAGAAGGAATGTACCGCCGGTCGTCACGCCTTCGGGGAAGAAACGTATGCTGGCGAGGTTTCCGTCGAGCTCATGTTCAGCGACAGTGGCGCGTATCTCGACGGCCCGGTCCAGCTGGAAGCTCTCCTCGCCAGGAAAAAGCGTCAGCGTCCGATCATCCAGATCGACCTGTAAAAGCGTGTCCTGTCCGGTCAGCCGGGCCTGAGTTTGTGCCAAACGGGCGGCCTGTTCGAGCTGGGCGAGGGAATTGTTCAGACGGCTTTGCGGTGAAGACCGGAACAATGCCGGGGCGACCAGCGCAACGGCCAATCCCAGAACGACCAGAACAACCAGCAGCTCGGTGAGCGTGTAACCCTTGCGGTTACTGGATATTGCGGAAAATGTCCGCATCCTCGCCCTCGCCGCCTTCCTCGCCGTCAGCACCATAGGTGCCGACCCGGGCCTGACCCGCGCCCAGATATTCATAGATATAGGGCTGGCCCCAGGGGTCATCGGGCACGCCGCGGCCGCCATCCATGACCAGAACCGACAGGCCCTCCCCGCCCGAAGGATAATCACCGTTTTCCAGACGATAGAAATTCAGCTGGGTGGCAATGCTCTCGATCTGGGATGTGGCGGTCTGGCTATTGGCCTGACCGATGAAGCGGAAGAATTGCGGCGCCACCAGCGTTGCGACCAGCGCCAGAATAAAGAGCGCCACCAGCAATTCGGTCAGGGAAAAACCCTTGCGGCGATCGACTGTCCGGCTTTGAGCGTTCTTCATGGCGGGCCTCTAGAGTCCGATATCGTTGATGCTGACCATAGCCAGCAGAATCGATATGATGACGATGCCTATGACAAGACCCGTCAACACAATCACGATCGGTTCGATGATCCGTGCCGTCAGCTTAGCATTCTGCTCGAATTGCGTCTCGTAGAAATCCGCCAACCGGCGGGAAGCCTCGCCCAGATCGCCGGTTTCCTCCCCGACGGACATCAGCTCGGCGGCCATGGGCGGCAGGACGTTGGTGGCCTCGATCCGGTCGGCAAAGCCGCGCCCGGTGCGTACCTCGGCCAGGGCATCGCCGAGGCGGCGGACGGCCCAGCGATTGCCCGCGGCATTAGCGGAAAGGCGCAGGGCGGGGGCTGCCGACAGCCCGTTCTTCAACAGAAGGGATAGCACCCGGCAAAAGCGCGCGGCGATGATCACCCGCATCGCCTTGCCGATCGCCGGCAGACCCAGCAGCCAGCGGTCGAAGGCCTCGTGAAAAGCCGGGCGCGTCAGGGTGAGACGCAGCGTAATGAAGCCGACGAGCAGCACTGCGAACACGTAGGGCGATACGGCGGCGATGGTTTCCGAAATCCCGAAAATGGTCGCTGCGGGTTCCGGCACCTCGCGGCCGATCTGCTCGAACAGGCCCCGGAAACGCGGGATGACGAAACTGACCAGGCCGGCCATGGCGACAATTGCCATGGCCATCAGGAAGCCGGGATAGGCCAGCGCACCCTGGATGGAGGCTTCGACCGCCTGCCTTTGTTCCAGATTGTCCGCCAGATCGCCCAATGCCTTGCCCAGAGCGCCGCCGGCTTCACCGGCCTCGGCAATTTCGGGGAAAGGCGCAGGGAAGACATCGGACCGTTTGGCGAAGGCTTCAGACAGTGACGCGCCGCCGCGAACGTCTGCCAGCAGCGTGTCGGCAATATTCTTCAGGCGTTTGTCAGCGGCGTGACGCGACAGGGCCGCCAGGGCCGGTTCGATGCTGAGCCCGGCAGCGATCAGCACCGACAATTCCCGGACAATGCGTGTCGCCAGCTTCCGGGAACGGCCGGATGCTCGGCGGGTGGCCGATTGGGCGGCCGGTTGCACGCGAATGGGGGTCATACCTCGCGCCGAAACGGCCGCGGCGGCGGCGGTCTTGTCAGCGGCCTCGATGCGGATGGTTTCTTCGCCGCCATCAGGCCGGATCGCGCGGACCGCGAAACTGGCCATCAGTTCACTCCGAGGACGCGGTCAACTTCCGCCGCGCTGGTCAGGCCGGCCTCGATCTTGGCCATGGCATCCTCGCGGATGGAGGCGATCTTCTTCTTGCGCGCCAGTTTCTCGATCTCGGAGGCAGCCACGCCGGGCTTCAGCGCATCCGACAGCTCGCCGCGCATGTCGATGAATTCGAAAACGCCGATCCGGCCGCGATAACCGGTATCCGAGCATTTCTCGCATCCCACGGCCTTCCAGGCGGATTTCAGGTCTTCCGGTGGCGTGTCGGGCTCCTTGCAGTCCTCGCACAGGCGCCGGACAAGGCGCTGGGCGACGGAGAGGCGGAGCGTGGAGCGCAACAGGGCCGGATCCACGCCCATGTCGATGAGGCGCGGCGCAGCACCGGCGGCGGTATTGGTGTGGACGGTGGCCAGGACGAGGTGTCCCGTCAGGGCCGCATTGACGGCGATCTCGGCGGTTTCGCCATCTCGCAGCTCGCCGACAACGATAACATCCGGATCATGGCGCAGCACCGAGCGCAGCACGCTGGCAAAGGTCAGGCCGATACCGGCATTCACCGCGATCTGGTTGACGCCCTCGATCTGATATTCGATCGGGTCTTCGATCGAAATCAGCTTGCGTTCGGTCGTGTTCAGCTGATCCAGCGCGCCGGCCAGTGTCGTGGTTTTGCCAGACCCGGTCGGGCCGGTCACCAGCACAAGCCCGAAGGGCGCATTGAGATGGGCAGTCAGTTCCGTGCGCTGGGCTTCGGAGAGGCCCAGATCGTCCAGCTTCACCTGTGTATCCCGGTCTTCGAGCAGACGGATGGTGACGCTTTCACCGTGAGCGGTCGGTGTGGTCGCAACCCGCAGGTCCAGTGCGCGGCCGGAAATCGTGACGCGGGCGCGACCGTCCTGCGGCCGGCGGCGTTCGGCAATATCGAGACTGGCGAGGATTTTCACACGGCTGGTGATCAGCCGGGCGAGGCCGGGCTTCGGGGAGGGCCGGTCATGTAGGACGCCATCAATGCGGAAGCGGATGCGCAGCCGGTCGCGGAAAGGCTCGATATGAATGTCCGAGGCCCGTGATTTCAGCGCGTCGGCGAACAGCTCGTTGACCAGGCGGACAACAGGCGCCTCGCTGGCGAGATCTTTCAGATCCTCACCATCGCCGAAATCCTCATCGAAACTGTCTGTGGCCGCATTGTCCTTGCCATAAAGCCGGCCCAGGGCGGCTTCGATATCCGCGAAGGCGGACACACGGATCTCGACCGGCTTGCCGGATGCGAGGCGTACGCCTTCAGCCGGTGACGGATCGGTCGGATCGGCGACGGCCAGGATGATGCAGTCTTCGGTTTCCGCAACCGGCAGCGCACAGGCATCAAGCAGGAATTGCGGAGAAATATTCCCGGCGTCGAGCTTGTGCCCGGGAAACTCGGATGGAGCGATCTTCTGCACGCCCGTGGCATTGGCCAGTGCATCGGCGATGGCAATATCTGACGCAGCACCCAGCCGTTTCAACGCTCGCGGCAAGCGCTCCCCGGTTTCCGCTGCAAGCCGCCGGGCACGGCTGATATCTGCCTCGGACAGGCCGGCGATTGTTTCGATCCAGCTGGTGTCCGTGGCCGCGTCCATCACACCACCCGGTTCTTGGCGATGGCGCGCAGATGCCGGACAACAAGGTCGGGATCGTATTTGCTGTTATTGCCGACGACGTCGCTCCACTCATACAGACGCGGCATACCGATAGGATTGGCGGTCAGGACTTCCCGTTTCATGAAGGGGAAGCCCTGGACGATCAGTTGGTCCCAGAAAAAGTGACAGGGATTCATCGGTGCGCCGGCATCGGCCAGTTCCAGCATCCGCTCCAGCAGTCTGCGATGCGGTTCGGGCAGGCTTTCATCGGCGAGCATTTCATTGTCACGCACCGTGTTGGCAAAGGCTGTGACCTGTGAGCGATAGGGGAAGAGAGCGGCGCATTTCAGTCCCTGCTGTTCAATGCGGCCGGTGAGGCCGATTTCGAGCTTGTTGATGATCCAGGACTTGGACTGGACGTGGGTCCAGTTCTGCCAGAGCGCCTTCACCCATTTGTTCCGCAGCGCCGCTGCGTGGAAAAACAGGAAATAGCTCTGCAAATGCCAGCGCGTGTCCCAGCTGTCGGTCATGCCCCAGACATCGGCTTTTTCAGCTTTGGCCTTTTTCAGAAGCGGTGCCAGCGGCTGGAAGGGGCCGTAAATGCTGTCATTGATCAGGATCAGCGAGTCGAGACGGTCATAATCCGGGACAAGAAGGACGCCGTCGCGATAGGCGCCGAAGTCATAGCCGCGATTGTGACGCCATGCGACCAGCCCGCAATGCGGCAGGGCTTTTGCCACCTCGTCCTCGGGAAATTCGGGGCTGTTGGAAACCAGAATGACCGTCCGGCCCGCCTTCTTCAGCGCCTTCATATGCTCGATGAGGAAGTCGTGGACGCGGCCCTTCATGTCCCAGGTCACAAGAATGGCGACATCGCGTGCCGAAGCAAGATTGTCCTTGCCGTCCCAGGTCTGGCGGACCATGGAGCGCGGCCCGATCAGCGTGGCGATCGTCCAGGACGTGAACTGCGCAATGTAATCCTTGCGCTCACGCTGGTCGAAAACCCAGCGCCACGGCCATTTGATCCAGCGTACATAGCGGCGCCAGCTCACGATAGAGCCTCCTTCGTGCCTGCTCCGGCGTTATACCTAGCCGCCAAATCCTTGATCCGCGACCCCAAATCTGGATCGGAGGGGTGCGTTTTCTGCAGCTGACCCAGCAAGGCCGGGAGCGTGTTTCGGCGCCGGGCTTCAGGCAGGCGCTCGGCGGCAATTGCCAGATGCAGCTCGGCATTGATGCGTTCATCACCGGACGCGAATTCCCGCGCGGCAGCAAACCAGCGCATCGCCTCGGTCGCATCCGGTTCGATATTGAGGTGATAGATCCCCAGGGCAAAGGCAATGGACGGTGTCTCTACCGGCCCCGCCTTCACCGTGCCGACAAGAGACCGGGCGGTCTCGACATCCTCTGAATTGAGGCTCTCGATGAAACGTTGTCCCGGATTGCCGGAAGGCGCTGCCATCGCATTCGCCCGTCCAACGAAAATGGCGTTCTCGGCCGGGTCCGTCATGGCTCCGGCGGCCAGGGTGTACCATTTGGCGGCGTCTTGCGACTTTCCGGCTTCCGCGTACAGGCCGGCGATGCCTGCCGCCGCATAGCCTTCCACTGCGGAGAAATCCTGTTCGCTCGCCAGCTGTTCATCCAGATGTCCCCGGACAAAGGGAAGAAGAACCGCAACCTCGTCATTTCGTCCTGTCAGGGCGCCTGCTGCAAAAACATGGCAGGCGATGCGATACCATTCTTCCCGCAAGGCAGGCGTTATAATGCCCAGTACTTTCAGCATCATGCGGGCAGAACGGCCGGGGCGCCGTGAGGCGCCGAGTTCGGCGGCGCTCAGGCGGCCGCGCAGGCCGAGATCCTCGGTTTCGCGGCAGGACGCATACATGGACGCGAAGACTTTCTGCATCGTCTCCGAGACCCGTGCGGCGGCCTCGAAGCCTTCGATAGCCTTCCTTGTACGACCGGCTTCGCGGTCGATACAGGCGGAGAAATAAAGCGCGCTGGTGAGCGAGAAGGGCTGCTGTGCGGCGAACTCTCTCAATCGCCGTCTTTCATTCTTGCCGTGCCGCACGAAAGCCGGGTTCAGGCTGCCCGGCACGTCCAGGCTGAACCCGTAATCTGCCAGCCAGCGTTGCTTGATGCGGGTGCAGATTTCCTCGGCCCTGTCCCATTGTCCGGTATGCACATACTCCTTCATCAGGCGCACGGCAAAGGCCGCAAAAAGCGAATGATCGGCGCCAAGCGCATCCATCCGGCCGGCCAGATAGGACTGCAATCGTGACCGGTCGGGCCGGGCATTGAAATCAACGTCGATCGGCCGCCTGGAGGCTGCCGCGAGAAGTGTCATCCCGTTTTCCTCGACCACGATGTGCGAGTAGCCAGCGCGGGCCAGCACGGACTTCAGGCCTTGCTTCGAGAAGATGACGACATGGTGGCCGGCCGTAATCACGGGCAGCAGGTCTTCCTCGCTCGCCTCCTCATGCACGACCGCGGCGTTCGGTGTCGTCAGCAGCAGGACACCATCGGGTGACAGCGCGGCCGTCAGGGATGTGATGAAGGGATCGGGATCCTTGACGTGCTCGATCACTTCCGAGGACAGGACGAGGTCGAATGACTGGTCGGCCAGTCTGTGTCCGGGACTGAGATAGGCCGCGACGTGGGTGTGACCGAGGTCTCGTGCGCCCGTGCGGGCCAGAAAGGATGGGTCGATATTGGCCGCCGACCAGCCCAGCTCGCGGCTGGCAAAATCGACCGAGAAGCCATAGCCGCCGCCGACCTCCAGCAGGGAATCGATGTCATCCATGCCGGCCCATGCCAGGGGCGCAATCATGGAGTCGAGCCCGGCACCGACCTCCAGGTAGAATTTCCGGGCGAGGTCGGCATCCTTGCGGCTTTCATACTCGAATACCTCTGCATCCGGGTAATGAAGCGTCCCGCAGGCTTCGCACTGATAGAGCGAATAACGTTCCCGCGGTTCGAAGGGCGGGCTGGCATCCAGCCGTTTGGGCATGAGGTGCAGTTCGTGACAGGCCGGGCAGATCAGTTCCCGCCAGCCATTCTCGCGCCATTTCATCCAGGGCTCTGCCCACATGCTGACGGGCTTGCGGGTCTGGGACCGGCTGGGACCGAGCTGGAGAGCGTGGCGTCTGAACACGAAAAGTCTTTATCCCGCAGTTGTTTGTACCAATGAAGGCAAACAATAGGCCAGATAACAGCCGGCTGCGAGACCCGGGCCCAGCGGGACGGGTGTTTCGGCCTCTGTCTTGCTGCCGAGAAGCTGCGCAATGGAGACAATGAAAAGCGTGACGCCGGCGCCGATTGCGACGCTCCAGGCCAGCGCAAAAGGTCCGGCCCAGGCCCCTCCGGCGGCCAGCAGCTTGGCATCACCCATGCCCAGGCCTTCGCGTCCGCGCAGGCGCCGGTAAAGCCAAGCGATGCCGGCAAGCGTGGCAAACCCCAGCAGGGCCGCCAGCAGGTGTTCGAGAAATCCGCCGGGGCCGCCTGACAGAAAGGCCAGGGCGAGGCCAGGCGGCACCAGTCCCAGCGTCACCACGTCCGGTAAAAGGAAAGTCCGCAGATCCACCAGCGCTCCGAACAGGAGGACCCAGCCAAACAGGCTGGCAGCGAGCGTCCAGCCGCCATCGAATGCCAAAACGGCGATCAGGGGAATGATCAGCGCTACGATCTCGCCGACCGGGTGCAGCGGCCAGATTGGCGCCCCGCATTTCCGGCATTTTCCTTTCTGCAGAAAAAAGCTGACGACCGGGATCAGTTCCCAGGGCCGCAGACGGTGCCCGCATTCACTGCAGGCAGACCGGCCGAGCGCAATCTGCCGCCAGTCCGGCCAGGCGCGGGAGGATGCGGTGATGAAGCTACCGATAAACGGGCCGGCGGCGATCAGGAAGACGTCGAGGAACGGGCCGATCAATTCGATTCCGGTGCGAGCAATTCCATCCGGCGGCGGATTTCATTGGTGACGGCGGCCGCTTCCTCGTCCGAATTGATCACGCGCGGTGTCAGGAAGATCAACAATTCCGTTCGCGAGGTGGTCGTCGAGGTCTGGCTGAAAATATCGCCGAGCACCGGAACGCTGGCGAGGCCGGGAATGCCGTCGCGCACCTGATTGCGGCTTTCGTCGATCAGCCCGCCCAGAATCACTGTCTGGCCCGACCGGATGGAAACCGTGGTGGACAGGGAGCGTGTGGAAATCGTCGGAGTCAGCGTGCTGGCGGTGCCACTGGCGACATTGGAGACTTCCTGCTCGATTTCGAGCGTCACCATGCCCGTGGACGAGACCCGTGGCGTCACGGTGAGAAGAACGCCGGTATCGCGGAACTCGACCGAGTTGACGACGGGCGAGTCCGGATTGACGACCGAGTTCGACTGGCGGGTCACGATCGGCACTTCATCGCCGACCTGGAAATTGGCAGTGGCATTATCGCGCACCAGAACAGTGGGCGAGGACACCACGGTCAGATCGGTCACGCTGGACAGGGCATCCAGCGCAACGCGGGCCGTGCCACCGGTCTCCAGCAGGACATTGAAACCCGGGAAATTGCCGTCGGCGTCGAACCCGTCAACGCCGAAGCCGCCACGCACGGAATCACCGACCCCGTCCACGCCATCGCCTTCAAAGAAGAACTGGACGCCATAGCGCAGCGTGTCATTCAGTGTGACTTCGGCAATGACGGCCTCGATCACGACCTGGGACGGCGTACGGTCAATGGCCTCAAGCGCCCGTTCGACCAGAGCCTGTCCGGCCGGGTCGGCAAGCACGAGAATGGCATTGTTGATGGTGTCGGCGATGACCCGGATACCGCCACCACCGCGTCCGCTGCTGCCGGAAGACGAGGCGGTGCCGGACTCCAGATCCGGGGCCACACCGCCCATCGCGCCATCGCCCAGCAATTCGCTGAGCAGGGCGGCGGTTTCCTCGGCTTCGCCGTTTTCCAGGAAATAGGTGCGCAGTGTGGAGCCATCAGCGCCGCCTGTATCGAGGCGGGCTACCCACTGGCGGGCCTGATCGAGCAGCGCACGGCTGGGCGCAATGGCCAGAATGGCATTGAGACGTTCGACGTCCTGCAAGCGCAGGGCGCCGGACGCACCATCCGAGCTGGCGGAATAGATCGTGCGGACTTCCTCGATCACGTCTTCCGCATTGGCGTTCGACAAGGGGATGAGTGCGACCGACATGCCGGCCATCCAGTCGACATCGAAAGCCTGAGCAGCGGCAGCGGCATTACGGCGCTCCGGCGCCGAACCGACAATCAGCAGCATGTTGCGGGCCGCATCAGCGCGCAGGGCGCCCGGCCGCGTCACCACGGATTCCATCAGTGTCCGCAACTCGTTGGCTGACACGAATTGCAAGGGCACAGCGGTTACGCCCCAGCCCGGCTGGTTGGCACCGGCGACGCGCGCCAGTCCGGATGTCTGGGCTTCACCGGCCGGCATGACGCGGTAGACCCCGTCGGCGAGTACCAGCGCCGCATTGTTGACCGACAGGCTGGCTTCAAACAGGGCCAGCAAGCCTTCACGCGACAGCGGGCGCGGCGTGTTGACCGTAACCCGGCCCTGGACCCGCGGATCGATCGAATAGGGCTCATCCAGCAGATCGCCGAATATTGTACGGGCGGCTTCATCGACGCGGGCATCGGCAAAATTGACGGTATAGGCACCGCCCGGCAGCGTATCGGCGCTGAGCGAGCCGGGGCGCACGCGCTGGCCGCTGCCGTAGATGATTTGTTCCTCGAGGCGGTTTTCGTCGCCGGCTTCCTGAATTGTCTGGCTGCCGGCATTGCGGATCTCACCCGTATTGGTGGCCGGGTTGGTATCGGGAAGCCGGGACAGTGGCCCGCCTGCCGGCAGTGTCGGCATGGAGGTCGCGCAAGCCGTCATGAAGACCGCCAGCAGCGCCACGCCCCATCCGCGAAGCCAATTCGTCCCTGCCATACGCGCAACCCTTTGAACCTGATTGTGTCTAGTTAAACCGGGACGCGCGCCACTGGCAAAGTGTTTCATGTCATTCGCTGCTGTTGTCAGCGGCGTTTGCCTCGGCCTGACGAGCCTCGTATTCGGCCGTTCTCGGCACACGATTATGCGTTGTGGCTTCATAAAGCGTAAAACGGCGGTCGGCGTGCCCACCTGTCGGTATGGCGATTTCACCGATGCGTTCCACGCCGCCGAAGTCGGCGACCAGGCGCGCGCGGTCATAAGCGCGTTCCGAAACGATCAGGAAGGGTCCGTGCGTGTTTTCATCGAGTCCCCAGACGGCCTCGGCGTGATTGTGCGGCGCAGCATAGCGCTGCCACATGCGGATCTCGACCGGCCAGTCGCCGCCATAGCGTTGCATCTGGTGAAAGACATTCCGGTCATCGAAGACAATCGCGTTAAAGTCTCCGGACTCAGCCGCTGTGCGAATGGCGGTGACGGTTTCCGGCCAGGATTGCAGATGGCGGACGCCGCGCGCCACATTGTTTCCGGCGACCAGGGACGGCTGAATTCCCACAATCGCGGTCAGAGCCCAGAACAGACTGCCGGCGGCTATTGATGCGGCCATCACATATCGCCGCCAGGCCGGTCCCCTAAGCAGGAATAACAACACCAGAAGCGTTCCTGCGACATAGGCCGATGCCGCCCAGTTGGCGTGGGCGCGGCTGATAAAGGCCTGTCCGGCGACAACCAACAGGGCCGGGATACCGAACAGAGTGAGGATCCGTTCAATCTGGTACTCCGGATCGCGCCAGTGCCGCCAGGCGATGATGGCTGCCGTGATCAGGAGCGGAAACAGAAGAAAGCCGAAAACGCCGAACTGGCCGCCGACGAATTCCAGGAACTCGCTGACATTGAACAGGCTTCCCTGCCAGTTGGCGTTGGCCGCCGTGTGCTGGACGGTGGCGAAATCATTGGCGGCATTCCAGGCCAGGTTCGGACCCAGAAAAGCCAGCAGAATGGCTCCGGCGAGCAGGCCACGCAGGCTCAGCAGGGCCCGGCGGGTCTGGGGGTCGAGCAGTACGGCAAGCCCCGTGCCGACAATGAAATAGATCGCCGCATACTTGGCCAGAAAAGCTAATCCCGTGAATATGCCGAGCCCGATCGCGAAGGACCAGCCGCCGCCTGCCCGCAGCCGCATCAGCATGAACAGCGCTCCCGCTGTCAGCGGCAATAACAGCGCGTCGGTCGAGATGACGGCTGCCGAAATGGCGATGCCCGGCATGGTCAGGTAGATCAGGGCAGCCCACAGGCCGGCCCATCCCTTCTTCAGGTCATGCGCAATCATCAGCAGGAAGCCGGCTCCCATGGCGTGGAACAGCACCGAGGGCAGCCGGATTGCGAAATCGGTATCGCCGAATATCGCGGTCGACAGGGAAATGACCCAGGCGATCAACGGGGGTTTCGAGAAATAGCCCCAGTCGAAAGTTTGCGACCAGACCCAGTACTGGGCCTCGTCGGGATAGAGCTGCAGCTGCGTCAGTCCCAGCGCGGCCAGCCGGAGGAGCGTGATGGCGAGGATCACCACCCAGCCCCATTGCAGGGGCGAAAACGACTCGGTTTCAGCGCGGTTCGCGGACATCGGCGCTTCCTGCCAAAGCAAGGTGTAACATACAAGCCTCACTTGCGTTCAAATGCGCAGTTTTCCACGCGGGCCGCTTACGCCATCATGGGCGATCTGTGAATTGTTGCAACGTCTCTCCGGAAACAAAATATAGCTGTCTTCTGATAGGTTTGGCACCAAGGATAGTTTTTCTTCCCGGTCAGATTGTGCGCCGCAGCATCGCGGACGCTGCGGTGCGTCACAAAAGCTTTACAATTGAGTCATTGAACCTTCTAGCAGGTCGCTTAATCCGCCGCCTTGTATCACCGGGGGCTGCTGCGTTTGCCCCTCTTCGTCGACTCGTGGGGATTGGAAGAACCATGTCACTTACTCGCAAGCTTTCTTACAGCGCGGCCGCAGCCGCCCTGTTTGCGTTGGCAGCACCTGCCGCTGTGCACGCTCAGCAGATTACCTCCAACATTCGTGGCTCGGTCACGACAGAAGACGGCGCGCCGATCCAAGGCGCCAGTGTCGTAATCGTTCACACGCCGACCGGAACCGCCTCCTCGACGGTTACCGGTGCGACCGGCCGCTATAATGCAACCGGCCTGCGCGTGGGTGGTCCCTACACCGTCACCGTGACGGCGCCGGGCTATAACGGAGAGCGTGTCGAAGGTCTGTTCGCTGCTGCGGGTGAATTCGTCGACGTTCCGGTGTCCCTGTCTTCGGGTGCAGCCCAGGACGTGATTGTTGTTACCGCTTCGGCTCTGAACCTCGGTGGCCTGGCGACCGGCCCGTCCGAGTCCTTCAACATTGATGACATCAACGGCCTGCCGTCGATCAGCCGCGACCCCCGCGACCTGGCCCGGATCTCCGGCTTTGCCAATCTGGATCCGGAAAACGGCGACGCCCTGTCGGTGGCCGGCTCCAACAACCGCTACAACTCGTTCACGGTCGACGGTGTGACCCAGAATGACCTGTTCGGTCTTAACTCGTCGGGCTTCCCGGCCGAGAACCGCGGCCCGGTGTCGATTGACGCGCTGGAATCCCTGTCCCTGGAAGTTGCTCCGTACGACGTTCAGTTCAGCGGTTTCACCGGCGGTACGCTGAACGCCGTGACGCGTTCCGGTACCAATGAGTTCCACGGCTCGCTGGCCTATTTCTGGACCAATGACAGCTATGTTGGTGACCGTACCGAAGGCGTGAACCTGACCTCTGCCGACTTCGAAGAGTCGACCTGGACGGCAACTTTCGGCGGACCGATCATCGAAGACCGTCTGTTCTTCTTCATGTCCTACGAGCTGTTCGAGCGGACCGACCCGCTCGGCGAAGCACCGGCCGGCGGCCCGGCTGCGCAGTTCACCGAGACCCGCGTCACGCAGGCCGAGGTCGATCAGATCCTGGGCATCATGCAGAATGTCTACGGTCTGGACCTGACGAACTTCAACGAAGCCGATCTGGCGAATGAGGACGAAAAAATCCTCGTGACCTTCGACTGGAACATCAACGAAGATCACCGCGTCAAGTTCACCTATAACTCCAATGATGGTACGTCGACGCAAGAGCGGAATGACGGTGCCAGCATCGGTACGCCGTCGACCTGGTATAACCGCGCCGAGCAGACCGAAACCTTCGCCCTGCAGCTTCTGTCGGACTGGACGGACAATTTCTCCACGGAAGTCCGGATTGCCCGCTCGACGCAGCAAACCGGCCAGAATTCCTATGACGGCGCCGATATTGCGAACTTCCAGATCCGCACCCCGACAGGCGGTACGGTTTCTGTTGGCCCGGACTTCTTCCGTCACGCCAACGAGTTGGAAAACGAACTGACCCAGTTCCTGGTCCGCGGTGAATATGTTGCCGGTGATCATGTGCTGTCGGCCGGTTTCGAACGCCGTGACCAGCAGACCTTCAACCTCTTTGTTCCGGGTTCGGAAGGCTCCTACGACTTCGACTCGATCACGGACCTGCAGAACCAGACCGCTTCGGCCCTGTTCTACCAGAATGCCGTGTCGAACAATGAAGACGATGGCGCTGCCAACTGGGAATATGCGGTCAACTCCTTCTACCTCCAGGACGAAGTGACCTGGAGCGATGCCCTGACCCTGATCTTCGGTGTGCGTTACGAGCAGTATTCTGCCTCCAACAACATCACGCCGAACGCTCAATTCCTGGCACGCACCGGATACACCAACACCACCACGATCGATGGTCTGGATATCTGGATGCCGCGTTTCTCGTTCAACTATGCATGGGATCCGGAATTCGGATTTGGCCTCCTGCAAACGACCGGCATCACCCTGCGCGGTGGCTATGGCTCGTTCTCGGGCGGCAGCCCGGCTGTCTGGATCTCCAACAGCTATTCGAACGACGGCGTGACCATCGACTCGGTCTTCATTCCGGGGCCGATCACGAATGTCAGCGCAACGGCTCTGCCGACGGCCGCCACGACCGGCCTGGCCGCTGGCGATGGCAGCGTGAACGCCCTGTCGCCTGACTTTGAAATCCCGTACGTCTGGCGTGGCTCGCTGGGTGCTGACGTGGAATTCGCTCTCGGCGATGTCGAGGGCTTCCTGTTCACCTTCGACGCCCTGTTCGATGATCGTCAGGACTCTCCGTTCTGGTTCGACGCATCGTGCGTGACGCCGGTGTCGCAGTCGCAAGTTGACGGCCGCCCGATCTACAATTGCTCGACGGCCCGTCAGGACATCGTTGTCCGCAATGTCGACGGTGGTGGCGGTACGACGTTGTCCTTCTCGTTGGAGAACGAGTTCGACAATGGCGTGTCGTTCTGGCTGAACTACACCAACCAGGACATTGACGAAGTGCACCCGGGTACGTCCTCGACGGCAACGTCCAACTATTCGGACCATGCCACTTCGGACCGTCAGAACCCGCTGGTTCGTCCGTCCAACTATGAGATCGAGCATCAGATCAATGCTCGCCTCGGCTGGCGCCATGCCTTCTTCGGTGAATACGAGACCCGTGCGGAACTGTTCATGGAACGCCGTTCCGGCCGGAACTTCTCCTACACCTATGGCTACAGCGAAGGCCCGGGCCGTATCTATCGCCGCATTTCGCCGTTTGGCATCAATGAACGTGCTGCCGATGATGAAGGTACGCTGTTCTACGTGCCGATGACCGACGCCAATGGCCAGGTCACGATGACGTCCGACCCGCGTATCAACTACACGGCTGGCTTCGACATCACCGGCTTCAACAGCTATCTGCAGCAGACCGGTCTGATCCGGTATGCAGGCCAGATTGCCCCGGCAAACGGTTTCCAGACGGATTGGTCGACCATTTTCGACCTTCGCCTGACCCAGGAAATTCCGGCCTTCTTCCCGCAAGCGGCTCGCGGTATCTTCTACATGGATATCGAGAACTTCGGGAATCTGCTCAACGACGATTGGGGCCGTTATGACCTGATCGGCTATGAGTACTTCCAGCCGGTTGTCGAGCTGTATCAATATGATCCGGTTGCAGGCACCTACACGTACGATGATGCGCGTGGTGTTCCTCACTCGAACGAGTTCCGGATCTCCCGCCGCTCGCTGTGGCAGATCCAGTTCGGTGTCCGTTACGAGTTCTAGTCACTCGTAGCCGGTTCAACCGGAACAAGGACAGGGGCGGTCTTCGGGCCGCCCCTTTTCTTTTGCGCGAAGACCGCTGGAAGGCAGCAGAAGAGCGTGCTAGCGGGAGGGAATGACGACACGTTTCTCCATCCCGCACGAATTTGCGCCGCAGGCGCGGATTTATACCTGCTGGCCAGCGGCGGCCGACCTCTGGGAAGACAATCTGGAGTCGGCCCAGGCCGAGTTCGGCGCCTTTCTGAACCTGCTGGCCGGTTCCGGCGAAACGGCGCAGGCCCTGACCATTCTTGCGGCGACGGATCAGGCCGAGGCTTCCGCTCGTGATCTGATGGGCAACAGGGCTGAAATCCTGCGCGCCGCCTATGGCGATGTCTGGGCACGCGATACCGGACCGGTTTTCCGCTTCCGGGACGGAAAGGCAGAAGCTGTCTGCTTCCGCTTCAATGGCTGGGGCGGGAAGTACGAGTTGCCGGGCGATGAAACGCTTGGCGGGGTCATTGCCCACGCCGCCGGGGTGAATGAACAGGCGGTCGATTTTATCTGCGAGGGCGGGGCGCTGGAGTTTGACGGGGCCGGCGGTGTTCTGACGACGCGCCAGTGCTTGCTCAACCCCAACCGCAATCCCGGTATCACCGAAAGTGAAGCCGAAAGCATTCTCAAGCAGGCCCTGGGCATCGAGACCGTCTACTGGGTCGAGGACGGGCTGCATTTCGACCATACTGACGGGCATGTCGACAATATTGCCCGCTTTCTGGCGCCGGGCGTGGTGGCCTGCCAGAGCGGCAGCGGCGCGGATGATCCGCAGGCCGATGTCCTGACTGCGATTGCGGACCAGCTGAAAGCCATGACAACGCCGAATGGCACGCCCTTCCGCGTGGTCGAGATTCCTTCGCCGGGCCGTGTAACGGACGAGGATGGCGAAGCTGTCCCGGCTTCCCACATGAACTGGGTCAGCGCGCAAAACCGCATTGTCATGCCGGTTTACGATGAAAAGTATGGAAAAGCGGCGGCCCGGGCCTTGCAAGACGCCCTTCCAGACATGACAATATTAACCAGTCCGGCACGGTCGATCCTGTCGGGCGGCGGGGCTTTCCACTGCGTAACGTGCAATCTGCCCCTACTGCCCTGACGAACATTTCCGGCCGGAAGTGAGGGGGAGGGGCATGCGCGCCCTGGGTGTAATCTTGTTGATGCTGACCGGATGGACGGCGCCTTCTGCGGCGTCCAGCCCGGCACTGTATGCGCAGATCACGCCGGCGGTGATTGCGGCCATGGAACCGACACTCGTCCTGCACCCGCCGAATTACGACACGCGCCTGTCCTATCTGACGCCCTTCCGGGCCCGGCTGGAGGACGTTGCCGCGCGTGACTACATGGCCGGACTGGCCGTGGCCGTTATCGATGATGGTGAGCTTGTCATGGTCTATACGGCGGGCGAGGAAGAGGCCGGCTCTGGCCGGATGATCACCGATCACACGCTTTTCCGTGCTGCCTCGGTTTCCAAGGGCATGACCGGCACGCTGATGGCGCTGCTGGAACATGAAGGCCGGCTATCGCTGGAAACATCCGTGCCGCGGGAATTGCTGCCCTTGCCCAATGGCCGCAGTGCGACCGTCGAGCAGGTCCTGGCACAGCGAACGGGCCTGGTTCCGCATGCTCTTGATCGCCAGATGGAACGCGGCATCGAGCTTTATGATCTGCGCAATCGGTTCCGCACACAGCGCGCCGTTTGCCGCCCGGGCGCCTGCTACAGCTATCAGAATGTCACCTATACCAGTCTTGAAACCCTGGGATCGCAAGCCGCCGGTTTGCCCTTCGAACAGGCCATGCGGGCCTGGGTGTTCGAGCGCCTGGGGATGACAGATGCCACGGTCGGTGTGGATGATCTCCGTCAGGCAGCCAGCTGGGCCCGGCCACACCGCCGCCGCGAACGGGTCGGCGGCCTGCCGGTCGCCGGGGATCCGGAATCCGCATATGATACGACGGTTTCGGCAGCAGGTGTGAATGTCTCGCTGCGCGATATGATCGCTTATGCACAGGCGCATCTCGGAATTTCGGGCCGCTTGCCCCGCGAAGTGCTGGAGCGTGTGCATACCAGCCAGGGCGATACGCCCGAGCAGACGCGCCGGCTTTACCGCCTGTCGGAGCGGATCAGCGAGACCGGATACGGTCTGGGCTGGCGGACCTATGACTGGAACGGGCGGCAATTGCTGACGCATTCGGGCTATCTTTCCGGCTATGGCGCGCAAATCTATCTGGAACCCGCGACCGGTTTTGCGTATGTGGGGCTGTGGAATGCGGACGGAGACGCGCCCTGGTGGCTGTTCCCGACGCTGATGGACTTGCGCACGGGTGACGGGCCAGGTGACTGGATCGACCAGCTCGACGAATAGAACGGATTTCTCATGGCCGAGAACAGGCTGAAGGTGGCGGCGCTGCAGGCGCCGTTCGGCCCGGACCTTGATGTGAATATCAGGACAGTGACGGATCTGGTCCGTGAGGCTGCGGGCCGGGGCGCGCAGATCATCCTGCCGCCGGAATTGTTCCAGGGTCCCTATTTCTGCAAGACGCAGGAAGAGCACTGGTTCGAGACCGCCTATCCGGCGATGGATCATCCCTGCGTGACAGCCATGCAGCCGCTGGCCGCCGAGCTGGGTGTGGCGATTCCGGTGTCCATCTTCGAGAAGGACGGACCCTGTTACTACAATTCCCTGGTTATGCTGGATGCCGACGGATCAGCGCTGGGCGTATACCGCAAGAGTCATATTCCCGACGGGCCGGGCTATATGGAGAAGTATTATTTCCGGCCGGGTGATACCGGCTTCAGGGTCTGGCAGACGCGTTTCGGCAAGATCGGCGTCGGGATCTGCTGGGATCAATGGTTCCCGGAAGCGGCCCGTGCGATGGCTCTGATGGGTGCTGATATCCTGATGTACCCGACCGCCATCGGGTCAGAGCCGCATGATGACAGCCTGGATACGGCCGCCCGCTGGCGCCGCGCCATGCAAGGCCATGCCGTGTCCAATGTGATGCCGGTGGTGGCTGCCAACCGCGTGGGGGACGAGGACGGGCAGGTGTTTTACGGGACGTCCTTCATTGCCGATCATGCCGGCGCCATTGTCAGCGAGCTGGACCGGCAGGAGACCGGTATGATCACGGCCGAATTCGACCTCGATTTTCTCAACCGGCACCGGGCGGCATGGGGTTTTTTCCGTGACCGCCGGCCGGAATTCTACAAGTAGGGACCATGTCCGCAGGCGATAATCCGCAAACCAAATCCGCTCGCATTGTCATCCGCAATGCCGAAGCCGGCGATATCGACGATATCATTGCCCTGCAAAAGCGGGCCTTTCCGAAGATGGAGCCGGACTCGCCCGGTATGATCCGCGGGCGGCTGGAGCGTTTCCCGGAAGGCCAGTTTGTTGTCGAGCTGGACGGCGAACTGGCCGGCTGGGCCTCGACCTTTATCGTTGATGAGGCGATCGCCTTTGCCGATCACACGCTCGACAGTATTACCGGCCATGGCTACGGCTCGCTGCATAATCCGGAAGGGGACTGGCTGTACGGTGCGGAAGTCGCGGTTGATCCGGGCGTGCGCCGGATCCGCATCGGGCAACGCCTGTACGATGCACGCCGCGGATTGTGCGAGGATTGGGGTCTCAAGGGGATTGTCTTTGGTGCGCGCATCCCGTCCTTGCGGCGCAAGATCAAGGAATTCGGTTCGGCCGAAGCCTATCTCGAGGCGATCCAGGAAAAGAAAGCCAAGGATCCGGTCTTGGCTTTCCAGTCACGCCTGGGGTTCGAGCCGGTGCGGCTGATGAAGGATTACTATCCCGAAGACCGGGAATCGCTGGGGCATTCCGTGCTGATGTCCTGGCAGAACCCGGCCTGGGTAGAGGATGAAAAGGCACCGGTGCGGCCGGAGCCGCGGACCATCCGCGTGGCCTCTGTGCAGTTCCAGGCTCGCGCCGAAGAAAGCCTCGAGAAGTTCGAACGCAATGTCGAATATTTCGTCGATGTCTGCTCGGACTACCGGGCGGATTTCTGCGTCTTCCCGGAAATGTTCACGGTCGCGCTGCTGGCGCTGGAAAAGCGGCGCCTGTCACCTGAGGAATCGATCAACGCGCTGAGCCGGCATACGCCGCGCTTTATCGAGTTCATGCGCGGGCTGGCGGTCGGTTACAATATCAACATTATTGGCGGCTCTCATCCGACCCAGACCGAAGATGGTGATATCCAGAATGTTGCCTATGTCTTCCTGCGCGATGGATCGGTCCATGCCCAGGAGAAGATCCACCCGACGCCGAACGAGAAGTTCTGGTGGGGCATCAAGGGCGGTGACGAGGTCCGCACCATCGATACCGATTGCGGGCCGATCGGCGTGCTGATCTGTTATGACGCCGAATTCCCGGAACTGGCGCGCAAGCTGGCTGATGAGGGGGCGGGCATATTGTTTGTGCCTTACGCAACCGATGACAGGACCGGCCATTTGCGGGTGCGCTATTGCGCCCATGCGCGGGCGATCGAGAACCAGGTTTTCGTCGCCACGGCCGGCAATGTCGGCAATCTGCCCGGCGTCGAGAACATGGATGTGAACTATGCCGAGAGCGCCATTATCACCCCATGCGATTTCCCGTTCGCCCGCGATGGTCTGGCGGCGGTGGCGGCAGAAAATGTGGAGACGATCGTGGTCGCCGATGTGCGCCTCGATGATCTGACCTCGGCCCGGCATTCGGGCACGGTGCGCAATCTCAGCGACCGGCGGTTCGATCTCTATCGTGTTGTCTGGAACAAGCGCTAGGCGGCGCTACGGCGCGGCAGGGCCATGCCCATCACGACTGCGATGGCAAGGGCGGGCCAGAGAAAGGCGATGCCGGCGTCGATATTTCCATGCGTAAAGGCAACCGCGCTGGCCGTTACACCGGTCAGTACCAGAGCCAGAACTGTCAGGAATACCGTTAGCCTTATCATGGCCGCCATCTCTCCCATCCGGAACGCATCCTATCGCAGAGTCTTTAAAAAACGCTTGCGGCGGGATTTGGGCGCCGGAAGGAAATTTGCAGTTCCTTGCCCTAACCGCCCAGCAGCGCGCCGGAAATCCCGTCGAAGATGAATTGCGCGGCGAGCGCGGCCAGGATGACGCCGAGGATCCGGGTGATCATTGCCGCCAGCGTATCGCCGATCAGCTTCATCAGCGGGCCGACTGCCAGGAAGATCACCAGGCACATCAGGAGGTTGGCCAGAAGGCCGCCGAAAATGGCCAGCTGACCCGTCAGCGTGCCACCATCACCCGACATGAACAGCATGATGGAGGCAATGGCGCCCGGCCCGGCCAGCATGGGAATGGCCATCGGAAAGACGGAAATGTCTTCATGCGTGCCGGGAATGCTCTCGTCATCATGCGCCATCTTGTCGGCGCGTTCCTCGCGGCGCTCGGTGCGGCGCTCGAAAATCATTTCCAGCGCGATCAGGAAGAGCAGCACCCCGCCGGCGGCGCGGAAGGCATCAAGGCTGATATGCAGGGCGCCCAGCAGCCATTCACCGCCAAAGGCGAACATGATCAGAACGCCGGTCGCGATGGCCACCGACTTGATCGCCATCATGCGCCGGTGGGCGGGCGTGGAACCCTCGGTCAGCGCGGCGAAGATCGGCGCAACGCCGATCGGGTCGATGACCACAAAAAAGGTGACGAAGCTGGCGGTGAGAAGGGCGATATCAAGCATGACACAGATCCGGAATTCGAATGTGGTCCGGCCCTAACATGCGGCATGCGGCTTGGCGATACCCGCTTTTGCATAGGCGGTTTGCGGGTGACCTTGCCCACGTCGGCGATTGGATGGATGCTGAAGTCATAGCTGCGCTGCACGGAGGCCTTGCCATGAATGTTCAGGGCGCATCGCGGGCGACCGGCCTGCCTGCCAAGACCATTCGATACTATGAGGATATCGGACTGGTCTCGCCAGCACGCCAGGCCAATGGTTACCGGCACTTTTCGGAAAACGACCTGCACAAGCTGACATTCCTGGCGCGTTCGCGCTCGCTGGGTTTCTCGATCGAGGACTGTCGCCAGCTGCTGTCGCTCTATGATGATGCCGACCGCAGTAGCCGCGATGTCAGGGCGCTGGCGGTCCAGCATATCGCGGATGTTGACCGCAAGCTGGGCGAGCTGAAGGAGATCCGCAAGGTATTGTCAGGACTGGTCGAGGCCTGTGAGGGCGACCATCGCCCGGACTGTCCGATCATGGACAGCCTGTCCGGCGAGGCGTGACACATCGCACGCGCCCATCCCGCGGCTTGCAGAAGACCGCTTGACCTTCCAGTTGCTGGAAGGCGCAGGATCGCTTCATCGGTTGAAGAGAACAGGTGGTGCAATCACCTGTTCAGGAGCGCAAGACAATGGAAAACGACCCGAAAACTCCCGCCAAGCCCTGCCACGGTCACGGCCATGGCGATGCGGCCCATCACCCTCACGATGTCCATGGATCGCACGATCATGCCGGATGCGCGGCGAAATCGGCTGATGACGGCAAGAATTATGACAGGGTTCCTGCCGGTTATGACGGACCCGTCTATACCTGTCCGATGCATCCCGAGGTTCGCAAGCCTGGGCCGGGAGCCTGCCCGATCTGTGGCATGGGACTGGAGCTGGAATCGGCCGGGCACACTGATGCCGGGCCCAATCCGGAACTGATCGATTTCACCCGGCGTTTCTGGCTGGGTGCTGTTCTGACACTGCCCCTGCTTGTCCTGGCCATGGGGCCGATGATCGGCCTGCCTGGCGTGCGTTCTCTGTTTGGAGAGCGGGGGTCCCTATGGGCCGAACTCGCACTGGCCACGCCGGTCGTTTTCTGGTCCGGCTGGCCGTTTCTCGAGCGCGGCTGGCACTCCTTCCGGACCCTGAATCTCAACATGTTCTCGCTGATCGCCATGGGCGTAACGGCCGCCTGGACGTTCAGCGTCGTGGCGGTGCTGGCGCCCGGCATCTTTCCAGACGGGTTCCGGGGCGCGCACGGCCATGTCGCGGTCTATTTTGAGGCGGCGGCCGTTATCGTTGTTCTGGTTCTCCTTGGGCAGGTCATGGAATTGCGGGCGCGCGAGGGGACCGGCGAGGCCATCCGTGCCCTGTTGGACCTGTCAGCGAAAACCGCCCGCATCCTGCGCCCTGACGGCACGGAAGAAGAGATTCCGCTGGAGCATGTCCAGCCCGGTGACCGGCTGCGGGTGCGTCCCGGCGACAAGGTCCCGGTTGACGGATTTGTCGTCGAGGGCCGCTCTTCCATAGATGAAAGCATGATTACGGGCGAGCCGGTTCCGGTGGAGAAAACGCAAGGCGATCCGGTCACGGGGGCGACAATCAACGGCACAGGCAGCCTGGTAATGGAAGCGGCGCGTGTGGGCGCTGATACCGTGTTGGCGCAGATTGTCGACATGGTGGCGAGCGCGCAAAGATCGCGCGCGCCGATCCAGAAATATGCCGACAAGGTTTCCGGTTTCTTCGTGCCTGCCGTTATTGCTATTGCGGTCATGTCGTTTGTGGCCTGGGCGGTCTGGGGGCCGCAGCCCGCCTTGTCCTATGCGCTGATATCTGCGGTATCCGTGCTGATCATCGCCTGTCCCTGTGCGCTGGGGCTGGCAACGCCGATGTCGATCATGACCGCTACCGGCAGAGGCGCGCAGGCCGGTGTTCTGATCCGCAATGCAGAGGCGCTGGAGCGGTTCGAGACCGTTGATACACTGATTGTCGACAAGACCGGTACGTTGACCGAGGGCAAGCCGCGTCTGGTCGCCGTTCTGCCCGAGGCCGGTCACGATGAAGACAGTGTACTGCGCCTGGCGGCCTCGCTGGAGCGGGGATCTGAACACCCTTTGGCCGAAGCGATTGTTCGTGGAGCAGAAGAACGCAGCCTGGCCCTGGCGACCAGCGAAGCCTTCGAGGCCATCACCGGCAAAGGGGTAACGGGGCGGGTCGATAACCGTGACATCGCTCTGGGCAATGCACGGCTATTGTCGGATCTGGGCCTGCAGAGCGAGCGGCTTGCATCCGAGGCAAACGAACGACGCGACAATGGCGAGACCGTGATGTTCGTGGTTGTGGACGGGGCTATCGCGGGCCTGGTCAGCGTGGCCGACCCGGTCAAGGAAACCACACCGGCTGCTCTGGACGCCCTTCATGCGCTGGGCTTCCGGATCATCATGGCGACCGGCGACAATGAACGCACGGCGCGCGCTATCGGGTCGCGCCTCGGCATTGACGAGATCCGCGCCGATGTCCTGCCGGCCGACAAGGCCGCGATTGTCCGCGAGCTTCAGGCAGAAGGACGCCGCGTGGCGATGGCCGGTGACGGCGTCAACGATGCACCGGCTCTGGCGCAGGCCGATGTCGGCATTGCCATGGGTACGGGCGCTGATGTGGCGATCGAAAGCGCCGGGATCACACTGGTCAAGGGCAATCTCGACGGGATTGCCCGCGCCCGGCGGCTGGCTCGCGCGACAATGCGGAATATTCGCGAGAACCTGTTCTTTGCCCTGGTCTACAACGCTGTTGGTGTGCCGATTGCGGCCGGGATATTGTTCCCTGTCTTCGGCATGCTCATCAGCCCGATGTTCGCCGCGTTCGCGATGAGTGCCTCGTCTATATCCGTCGTGCTCAACTCGTTGCGGCTGCGCAGAACGCGGATATAGTCGCCGGGCTCACAACTGTCCGACAAAGCGAGCAAAAAGGTGCTTCCATGATCGATCTCACCAGCCGGAATCATCCTGTCCTGACCGGCGTGTTCGGCGCGATGGCCATGCTGTTGCTGAGTTCGTCAGCGGCCGCTCACAAGACCTTTCTGAGTGCAGAATATGCTGTCTGGGCCGAGGGCTCTGCACCGGAATTCGCCCTGACAAGCGCGCTGGAGTTTCCCGACCTCGAGACGGGTCTGGCACAAGACCGGATTGCCTTCCTTTCCGCGGCCATCGGCGGCCGGCAGGTCTCGGATATCGGTTTTACCGAGACAGAGACCGCCCTGAACATCCGCCTAGAAACCGATGCAACAGGCCTGGGCGTGCTGGCGGTGAGCACCTATCCGCGCTCCGGTGAGATTCCACCCGCGAGCGTCGAGTTGTATTTCGACGAGATCAATGCCGACGAGCCTGTCCGAGCGGCGTTCCGGGTGCTTGAAGGCGAGCCGGCCTTGATGCGGAGCTATGCCAAGCACACGAAGATCATCTTCTGTGTCGCCACGTGTGAGGATATCGCCCTCGCCGCCGCCACACCCGTTGGGTTGCCCCTGGAATTTGTCATGCTGTCCGCAGCGGACAGGCAGTTTGCGCTTGCGCACGATGGTGAACGCCTGGCCGGTCACCAGGTCACGATCCACACGGGTGATGGCGAAGCTTTCGTGGCGCTGACGGATTCAGAAGGTGTATTCGAGGTGGTTGGAGAGGCTAGCGGCGATATCCTGATGTCCGCAGTCTGGATTGATCTGCCCGATACGGCGGATGGCAATTATCACAGTGAGCAGGCAACCATGACTGTCCGGCTCGACTAAACCGCCCTCACCCCCGCTGCCGTCCCACGTAAAACACCACCACGCCGACAGCCAGAAGCACCGCGCCCCAGGCGAGGACGACAAGGCCCGAGCCGAGGATGGCGAAGATGGAATAAAGCGCGCCCAGCACGGCAATGGCGGCCCATCCGCGCGCTGAACGCCAGGAATGCTTGAACTCGGCCATGGCGCTGACCAGCATCGGAATGAGGGTGGTGAGCGTGCTCATCATCAACAGGAAGGTGAAGGCCCCGACGAGGCCGCGCGAGAAATTCGCCAGCAGAAGCACGCTGGAAAAGGACGAGGCCAGGATCAGTGACCAATAGGGTGCATGGCCCTTGTTGCGGATGGCGAGGAATTTCGGCGCCAGCCGGTCGAGCGCCACCGCCAGCGGCATCTGACCGGAAGTGAAGATGTTCCCGTTCAGTGAACCGGCCGTCGAGATCAGCGCGCCAATGGCGACCAGCGGCGGTCCCCATGTGCCCAAAACGCGCGCAGCCTGGGAGAAGGGCGAGGTGGATGCGGCCAGCTGATCGGCGGGGACCAGCATCATCACAGCGGCGGTCGAGGCGATATAGACAATGGTCACGGTGATCACACCGGTGATGATGGCGCGCGGCATGGTCTTTTGCGGGTTCTCGACCTCGCCGGCCGGGATGACACCCGCCTCCATGCCGGCAAAGGCCCACATGGTGAGCAGCGCCGTGGTGGCGAGCACGGAAATGAAGCTGCCTTCACTCGGATTGAAAGCGGGCAAATTCTCCGCCGATCCGAAGGCCAGGCCGGCGAAGATGATGAGAATGAGCGGTATCAGCTTCAGGAAGGTCATCAAGAGCTGGACAAAACCCGCCTCGCGCACGCCGCGGATCGAGACCAGGGTCAGCCCCCAGAGCAAGGCGAGCGCGATGGCCAGCTGGGTCATGGGGTTGTCGTTCAGCGCCGGGAAGAAGACGCCGAGATAGCCGACAAAGGCGAGGGCGACGGTGGGCGTGGCGATCCAGACCGAGGCCCAATACCCCCAGGCGATCAGAAAGCCCGGCAGATCGCCGAAGGCATCATGGGCATAGGCATAAGGTCCGCCGGTGCGGGTGGTGCGCCCGGCCAGCCGCGCCAGCACGAGGGCGAGCAGGATGGATGATCCTCCGGTCAGCAGCCAGCCGCCAAAGCTCATCAGACCGTAGGGAGCGAGCACGGTGGGCAGGAGAAAGATCCCCGAACCGATCATCACCCCGACGGTGAGCGACCAGCAGCCCCAGAAGCCGAGTGGCTTCATGGCGGGATTGGGCACCGGCGGCAGGCCGGCTTCGGTTTCAGCGGTCATGAGGTTCCCTGTCTGCGCCATAGGCGCTGCGGAGGAGATTGTGGAAATGCCAGAGCGCGGATTCCTGCGCCGGTGACAGGCGGCCGGGCGTATAGGCGCCGGAGGCGAGGCCCTTCTGGACGCGCTCGCAAATCATCGCATCCTCGTCCTGGACTTCGCTGGAAAAGGCATCGTCTTCATCCGCGCGGGCGTCTTCGCCCGGCAGGTAATAATACGAGAACTCGACCTCGCAGCTGTCCGGCCCGGTGGCGATAATCCGGTTGGTCTGCATCCGCCCGGGCAAAATGTTCAACATGGTATTGGGATAGGCCAGCACGTAGAGCGCCTCGCCCATACCGTAGATCTTCGCGTCATTCATCGGCGAACGCTGGACCGACGCCCATTGCGACAATTCGATCGTGTAATTCGAATAATCAATCAGTGCGTTGAGGCCGTCATGCACGACAGGGACGTGATAGCCCTCCAGATAATTGTCGGCATAAACCTTCCAGTTCGCGGCGACCGGATAGGTGCGCGAATGCGAATAGCGCATTTGTCTGATGTGATCGGGCGCGCAGAAGGGCGCGATATCGGCGATGAAATCGTCAAAGGACGGACCGGCTGTTCCGGCGCGGGCGAAGACCATGCCGCACCATTCCGCCACCTCGATCGGGGCGAGGCGGATGCCGGCAATGTCGAAGCCCTCGGCCCCGTCCATTTGCGGGGTGATCTTCAGCTGACCGTCGAGATCATAGATCCAGCCATGATAGGCACAACGCAGGCGTTTCGCGCCCTTGCCATCGCACAGGGCAATCGGCCCGGCGCGGTGCCGGCAGACATTGTAGAAACCGTTGAGGCGGCCCTGAGCATTGCGCACGATCAGGATCGGTTTGCCGCCAATCTCGCGCACGACATGGTCACCGGAATTTTCCACCAGGGCGGCAGGCGCCACAATCTGCCAGTTTGTGGCCAGGATGTTATTCTGGTCGAACTCATGCGCGGCCCGTCCCAGATAGAAGGACGGGTCGAGTGCACGCGCTTGCTCCAGTGGCCGGATCGGGTCGGTGGGACCGGACCGGTTGTAATGGCTCCCCATGCGCCGACTATGCGCGTAAACTCATTCGCGGCAAGCCATTTCCAACCCGGCCAGAAACGACATTGAGGATAAGCCATGAAACATGACGATCTGAGCCGCCAGGATCAGAATGCACTCGACGCGGCGGCGTTCCGCCGGCTGCTGGCGCATCTGGATGACCGCAAGGACGTGCAGAATATCGATCTGATGATCCTGGCGGATTTCTGCCGTAACTGTCTGTCGAAATGGTATCGCGCGGCTGCCGAGGAGCGGGGGCTGAATATCTCCGACGCCGAGGCGCGCGAGCGGATCTACGGCATGGCGTATGAGGACTGGAAGGCGAACTTCCAGACCCCGGCAACGCCGGAACAGATGGCGGCGTTCGAGGCTCGCAAGCGTGACTAGATTTCGGGGGGCCTAGCCAACGCCGCCCCTTCTCCGTTAGGCTTCGCTGCATTGCAACATGGGTTGGTTCCGGTGCCGTTCGGCATTGGAGCGCCATTGAAAGCGATCGCTGAACGAAGACGGGGATAGTTTGTTTTTTAACGAAATGCAGGACGAGGCGGGAACGCCGCGTGAGCCATACGATGCCTATTGCGACTGGCTGAAAGGCAATGATGCGGCACTTCTTCGCCGCAAGGCCAAGGAGGCGGACGCATTTTTCCGCCGTACGGGAATAACATTCAATGTCTACAGCCAGGCCGAAGCGGATGAGCGGCTGATTCCGTTCGACCAGATTCCCCGGATCATATCGGCCCGGGAATGGGCCCGCCTGTCGAAAGGAATAGAACAGCGGGTACGGGCGCTCAACGCATTCCTCCACGACATCTATCATGATCAGGAGATCATCAAAGCCGGACGTTTGCCCAAAAGTCTGATCGCGGACAATGAGGCGCTGCTGCCGCAAATGATGGGAATGAGCCCGCCGGGCGGGGTCTATACTCACATTGTCGGAGTCGATCTTGTCCGGACCGGCAAGGATGAATTTTATGTCCTCGAGGATAATGCGCGGACTCCTTCCGGCGTCTCCTACATGCTGGAGAACCGGGAAACGATGTTGCACATGTATCCCGAGCTGTTCTCGAAAATCCCGGTCGCACCCGTCAGCGAATACCCTCTGGACCTTCGCCGGTCGCTAGAGAAATGCGCGCCGGCCGCCTGTACCGACCGGCCGGTGATTGCGGTGCTAACCCCGGGTCTGCACAATTCCGCCTACTATGAACATGCTTTCCTGGCCGAGCAGATGGGGGCCGAACTGGTGGAGGGCCATGATCTCAGGGTGGTCGACGGACGCGTCGCCATGCGCACCACACAAGGCTACAAGACCATTGATGTGCTTTACCGCCGCGTCGATGATGACTTTCTGGATCCGCTCAATTTCAATCCGGAATCTGTGCTCGGCGTGCCAGGCATTTTCGACATCTACCGGGCGGGCGGCATTACGATTGCCAATGCCCCGGGCACCGGTATTTCGGACGACAAGGCGCTCTATTCCTATATGCCGGATATCGTCGAATTCTATACAGGCACGTCCTCAATTCTCGAGAATGTGCCGACCTGGCGATGTTCGGAACCTGAGTCGCTGGCATATGTTCTCGACCATCTCGACGAGCTGGTGGTCAAGGAAGTCCACGGCTCCGGCGGATACGGAATGCTGGTCGGGCCGGCGGCCAGCAAGAAGGAGATCGCCGCTTTCCGGAGGAAGCTTGAAGCCAAGCCCGGCGGCTATATCGCCCAGCCGACACTGGCGCTGTCGACCGTGCCCATTCTATCGCGATCCGGACTTGCACCCAGGCATGTGGATTTGCGCCCCTTCGTGCTGGTCTCGCCGGATGGCATCAATATCACGCCGGGCGGCCTGACCCGGGTAGCGATGAAGGCAGGCTCCCTCGTGGTGAATTCCAGCCAGGGCGGTGGAACCAAAGATACCTGGGTATTGGAGGACTAGCCGCTATGTTGGGAAAAACCGCCAGTGGCCTTTACTGGATGTTCCGCCAGCTTGAGCGCAGCGAGAACACGGCGCGGTTGATCGATGCCGGATTCCGGATGGCACTGACCCGCCAGGCCTCCGGGCAGGGCGAATGGGCTTCAATCGTCCGAACGGCCGGCTGTGATGACAGTTATCGCGATGCGCACGACGCCTATGAGGCGGATCGCGTGATCGACTTTCTCCTGCGCGATCCCGATAATCCGTCGAGCGTGTATTCCGTGTTCCGGCAGGCCCGTAACAATGCACGAATGGTCCGGACCGCGCTGACGAGAGAGGTCTGGGAAAGTACAAATGAAAGCTGGCTGTTGCTAAACGACAAGCTGGCCAAACCTGTCCGTCAGGCCGATTTGCCCAATCTTCTGGACTTCATCCGACAGCGTAGCGCCATGGTCCGCGGGGCCTGGCACGGCACGGCGCTTCGCAATGACATTTACAGTTTTGCCCGGCTCGGGACACGGATCGAACGGGCAGACAACACGGCGCGCATCCTCGATGTGAAATACTATGTCCTGTTGCCCAGCTCGGCCTCGATCGGCTCCTCACTGGACAATGTACAATGGGAATCGATCCTTCGTTCAGCGTCCGCGGCGCGGGCCTTCAACTGGTTGAATGGTGGCGAGACCACGCCGGCAAAGATAGCGGAATTCCTGATGTTCAACCGGCAGATGCCGCGCTCGCTGATCTTCTGCTATTCCGACAATGTCCGGGCGCTGGACGACCTTGCCGCAGTTTATGGCGAAAAACAGCCCTCGGCAGACTTGGCGCGCGCTACGCTTTCGAAGCTGAATGATCAGGACATTGACCGGGTTTTCGAGATCGGGCTGCATGAATTCCTGACCGAATTCCTGCGGGCGAACAATGCGCTCGCCAGTCAGATCGAAGCCGATTACAGATTCGTGGCCTGATATCATGCGGCTGAAAATCACCCACACGACGCGATATGAATACCGGCAGGACGTTCCTTACGGCCTCCAGCAATTGCGTCTGATTCCTGTGTCCGGTCCGGCCCAGACGGTTGTTAACTGGTCACTCGATCTGGGTCTGGCCGAGCAGCAGGCGGCTTTCCGCGACCATATCGGCAACGAGGTGCGTTTGGTCAGCATCGGTGAAGGTACGCGGGTGGTCGAGATTATCAGCCATGGCGAGGTCGACACGCATGATACGGCCGGTGTCATCGGTGCGCATAATGGGGCAGCGCCGCTTTGGTATTTCGAGCGGCAGACCGATCTGACCCGGCCGGGCCCGGCGGTCGGGAAGTTGCTGAAGGCGTGGCGGCCGCCGGGGGATGACCCCGTCGCGAAGCTCCACAGCCTCATCACGCATATTGGCGATTCCATTGCTTATGAGACCGATACGTCACATTCGGAAACCACGGCAGAAAGCGCCGCCCTGGCCGGAACGGGGGTCTGCCAGGACCATACCCATATCCTGATCGGCATGGCCCGTGCGATGGGTCTGCCGGCGCGATATGTCAGCGGCTATCTGATGATGGATGACCGGACCCACCAGGATGCGAGCCATGCCTGGGCGGAAGTTTATGTCGAGGGACTGGGCTGGGTCGGGTTTGACGTATCGAACCGTATTTCGCCGGATGAGCGCTATGTCCGGATTGCCAGCGGGCTGGACTATCGTGAGGCCGCGCCGATCAGCGGTTTTGTCTTTGGCGGCGGCAAGGAATCAATGATTGTCACGCTGCAGGTTCAGCAATAATGGAGAGCCCGGGCATCGGGCTCGAAGGATTCTCTGGTAAATGACCTATTGCGTTGGCATGCGCCTCGACAAGGGGCTGGTCTTCATGTCCGACACGCGGACCAATGCCGGCGTCGACAATGTCTTCACCTTCCGCAAGTTATTTACCTGGTCGTTGCCCGGAGAGCGCGCCATCGTGTTGCAGACGGCTGGAAACCTGGCCACGACACAAGCCGTGGTCAGTCTGCTGAACGAGCGCATGAAAGCGCCGGGTGATCGCAACCCGTCCATCCTCGAAGCGCCGACCATGTTTCAGGTCGCGCGACTGGTCGGCAACACGCTGAAAGAAGTGGTGCAGTCGCAATCCGATCAGGGTCCGGATGCGGATTCCACCTTTGGTGCGACGATCATTGTCGGCGGCCAGATTGCGGGTTCGGATCCGCGGCTCTTCCTGGTGTATCCGGAAGGCAATTTCATCGAATCCTCGGACGAGAACCCGTTCTTCCAGATTGGCGAGGCCAAGTATGGCCGGCCGATCCTGTTGCGCGGCTATGATCCGGCGATGAGCTTTGCCGACGCCGCCAAACTGCTGCTGCTATCGTTTGAATCGACGCTCAAGGCCAATCTGTCAGTTGGCATGCCGTTCGATCTGCTGGTCTATCCCGAGGGCAGTTTCAGCGTCGACAAGACGCGGCGGATCGCCGCCGACGATGCCTATTTCCAGACCCTGTCGACGGCCTGGGCGGAAGGCATCAAGGAAGCCATTGCCGGCCTGCCGGATTTCGAGCTTTAAGCGGTCATGTAACCCGCAAAGAAAAAGGCGCTCCGCCGTCACCGTGAAGCGCCTTTTCCAATGCGTAGGTATTCGTCCGCCTAGTCTTCGAACATGTCGGCGAAGCGGCGCTTCTTGCGGCTTTTCCAGGCTTCGCGGTGATAGACGTCGGAGACGATCATCGGGGCCACAGTGGTGGCTTCGGCATAGACCATCTGTTCCAGCGCCACATCGACCTTGCCCCAGGAGCAGGCCTCTTTCAGCGTCGAGGACGAGCAGGCACCGTCGCGCACATCGGCCACGGTGATCTGCACGGCATAGGCATGCATCGGCACTTCATGGCCGAGGATTTCCGCGCAAACGACAGTGTCCTGGGCGAAGTTCTTCGGCACACCGCCACCGATCATGAACAGGCCGGTCGTACCTGCCTTGATCTTGATGTCGGTCAACTCTCGGAAGTCGGCAACCGCGTCGATCGACAGATAGGCTTCGCCCGCCTTCATGCGCTCGACCTGGTGCTTCACCAGGCCGAAACCGGCCGAGCAGTCGGCAAAGGCTGGCACGAAGATCGGTACGCCATGCTCATAGCATTCCTGGATCAGCGAGCCTTGCTTCTTGGCGCCGCCCTCGGCCAGCCACTTGCCCATGGCGTGGATGAAAGCGCGCGAGGAGATCGGCTTGGCGGGCAGTGAATCGGCAATCTCGCCGATCGTGTGATCGCAGGCCTGCAGCTCTTCCTCGTCGATATAGGTATCGTAGATCCGGTCGATATAGAGATCACGCAGGATGCGGTCGTCCGGAATGTCCTTGGCCTGATAGTGCTTGAAGCCGAGAGCCTCGAAGAAATCCATGTCGACGATGGAGGCACCGGTGGCGACGATGGCATCGACCATGTTGTTGCGGACCATGTCGCGCCAGACATGCATGCAGCCGCCGGCCGAGGTGGAGCCGGCCAGGGTGAGGATCACCGAGCAATCCGGGTCGGACACGGCCGAGTTCAGGATACGCGCGGCGCGGGCGGCGTCGCGCGAGGTGAAGGACATCTTCTCCCAGGCGTCGATCACCGGGCGGGCGTCGAATTGCGTGATGTCGATATGTTCGATCGGCGAAGACAGAAGCTCCGCCTTCTTGTTCGTTATATCAGTCATTTCAAACTCTTGCTAGAATTCTATCGGCGGCGCATGCGCTCGCGGCGGCGTTTGGTGCGCGGGAAGGCGACGATTTCCGCACCGCCGGTTTCCTGCTCCTGAGGATTGGAGACATACAGGCTCTGCCAGGGAAAATCACGCATGGCGGCCAATTCGTATTCGCCGAAACCGTTGAAACGCGTCGCCATGGCTTCACCATAGGCGCCCAGCATGCCGATCTCGATGACATCGCCTTCGCGGATATCGGCTGGCAGATCATACGGTCCCGGCATGGAGTCGATTGAATCGCAGGTCGGGCCGAACAGGCGGAAGGGCGACATCTCGCCGGTCAGCTCTCCCGTCTCGCGGAAGACGCGCATCGGGAAAGGCCATTTGGCGTGTGTGGCATCGAACAGCATGCCGTACGAGCCATCGTTCAGATAGAGCGCATCGCCCTTGCGCAGCTCCACGCGGGTGAGAACGGACGCGGCCTCGGCGACCAGGGCACGGCCCGGCTCGCACCAGAGATCGGCGTTCTCCAGAACCATCATCTCCTCGAACGTCTCTTCGATCACGTCGAAATACTGCTGCAGCGGCGGCGGCGTCAGGCCCGGATAGATGGACGGGAATCCGCCACCGACATCGACGATATCGACGGTAACGCCGGCACGGGCGATCAGGCGGCTGGCTTCCAGCATGGCCTGACGATAGGCCATCGGATCCATACACTGGCTGCCGACATGGAAGCTGATGCCCAGCTCGTCGGCGATCCGGCGCGCTTTCTCGATCAGCGCCGGAGCGTCAAATGTGCTGGCACCGAACTTGCCGGCCAGCGGCAAGACAGACCCGGCATTGGACACGCCGAGGCGGATAATCAGGGTCAGGTCACTGGCGTTGCCAGTTTCCTCGATGATCTTCTTCAGCTCGTCCTCGCAATCGAGCGCGAAGATGCGCACGCCATACTCATGGTAGGCGGTGCGGATGGCGTGGCGGCTCTTGACCGGATGCAGGAAAGCCATGGTGGCGCCCGGGCAGCGCTCGTCGATCAGCTTCACCTCATTGAGAGAAGCGACATCAAACCAGCGATGGCCGGCAGCATAGAGTCCGTCGATCACCCACGGCGAAGGGTTCGCCTTCACGGCATAGAGCACTTCGCCACTGAAATGTTCCTGGAACCAGTGAACCGCGACGGTCAGCCGATCTTTCCGGGTACAAACGTTCGGAATCTCGACGGGCCGATTTCGGACCAGGTCCAGGGGCGTATTGAACGTGTCCAACGCACGAAACCCCCTGACAGCTATTAACCCAATCCGGCATCGTTACCTCCGCCGGGATTTGCGATGTATGCCCAAACGAAAAAGCTGTAAAGCGAAAAATCGCTCATCGCCGGATTGCCCTTTAAACCCTAGTGGTTCACCGTGTTTTTTCAACATCTGCGCATTTGAACTGCCGCCAAAACTGAAGGTTTCACAAAACCGTCACGCAAGGCGGGCAAGTGAGCGTTGAGCGAAGTTATCGGGGGCCCAGCCTTTATGACCGAGACCCAGCCGGCCCTACTGGCCGAAAACATCAATGTGACATTCGGCACGACACAGGCGCTGAAGAATGTGACGCTGCGCGTGGACAAGGGCGAGATGGTGGCCCTGATCGGCCCTTCCGGATCGGGCAAGTCCACCCTTCTGCGGGTCTCTGCGGGCCTGCAACTGGCGGATTCGACATCGGGCGCGTCACGGATTTTCGGCGACCGGGTACAGGAAAAAGGCAAGCTGTCGCCGGGTGTGCGCCGGGCGCGGGCCAAGGTCGGCTTCATTTTCCAGCAGTTCAATCTGGTCAAGCGGATCAGCCTGTATTCGAATGTCCTGATCGGTGCGCTGGGACGGATGCCCGGCTGGCAGGGTGTGATGGGCCGGTTTTCTCCCGAGGACCGCAAGAAGGCGATGGATTCGCTGGAACGTGTCGGCATCGCCGAATATGCCGGTAACCGCGCCGCCAATCTTTCCGGCGGCCAGCAACAGCGCGGTGCCATTGCCCGCGCCATGGTGCAGGGTGCGCAGGCGATTTTCGCCGACGAGCCGATCGCTTCGCTCGACCCGGTCTCTGCGCGGAATGTGATGCGGCTTCTGGCCGAACTCAACGAACAGGACGGGATTACGGTCGTGGTGACACTCCACCAGGTGGATTACGCGTTGAAATACTGCCGCCGTGCTGTGGCGCTGAAAGCCGGTGAGATCATCTATGACGGTCCGACCAGTGGCCTGACCCGCGACAAGCTGATCGAGATCTATGGCGACGAATATATCGGCGTCCTGGACGAGGAAGGGGAACCGGCATGATGGCCCGCCTTCTGATCTCTCTCCTGGCCCTTTTGGGGCTGGCGTCCGTGGCGCAAGCGCAGGAAGCCGAGGACACCACGATCGTCTTCGGTGTTGTCGCGACAGAGCAATCGGAAAATGTGCTGGCCCTGTGGGAACCCTTCGTTGAGGACATGGCCCGCGATACCGGGTTTGAAGTCGTCCTGCGGTCTGCCGGGGACTACACCGGCGTCGTCGAGGCGATGCGCGCCGATCAGGTGCAGCTGGCCTGGCTGACCAACCGGTCCGGCCTCGAAGCCGCGCGCCGGGCCAATGCGGAAGTCTTCGCCAAATTTATCTATCCCGACGGACAGCTGGGCTATCGCTCGATCATCATTGTCCCGGCGGACAGCCCGTTGCAGACACTGGACGATCTGCTGGTCTGCGATGGCAGCGTCAATTTCGGCTTCGGTGATCCGTTGTCGACCTCCGGTACACTGGTGCCGAATGCCTATATCTTCTCGCCGCGCGGCATCGATCCGCAGACCTGTTTCAACCAGGTCACACGCGCCAGCCATGAAGCCAATCTTCTGACGGTGGCCAATGAGCAATTGGATGCGGCGACCAACAACACAACGAATATCGAACGGCTCGAACGGACCCGGCCGGATGTGCTGGAAGACGTTCGAATTATCTGGCGTTCGCCCCTGATCCAGACCGATCCGATCATGTGGCGGACCGATCTGCCGGCAGATGTCCGTGCCCGTATCCAGGAGTTTTTCCTGACCTATGGGTGGCGCGGCGATGCGGAGCAGCGCGCCCATGAGCAAGGCATTCTGCGCGAGCTGGAAATGGGCGGCTTCCTGCCGGCCACAAATGATCACTTCCTGCCGATCCGCCGGCTGGAACTCATCGACCGCCAGGCCGGGCTGCGTTCGCAGATCGCGACCGTGCAGGCCGATCCGGAACTGAACGATGTGCTGCGCGACGAGCAATTGGCCGATCTGCGCGAGGAATTGGCGGCTGTTGATGCCGAGCTGGCCGAGGTGGGCCAGCAGGAACGCGCGATTGCGACCCAGCAGGTCTCGCTGCAGATCGAGGCCGCGCGCGCCAACATGCTGGCGGATCCGGACACCAACCGGGATGCGGTCTCCGATCTGGTCGAGACCTTCCTGCAGGACCAGGGCACACCGCCGCCACAGACCGTGCAGGCTGCCCATGGCCGCGCGGATGAGGGTGATCCCACCCTGTTCCGCGCTTTGGTCGGGCTGATTGTCGGTCTGGGCGTGTTTGGCCTGATCATGTTTGTCAGTCAGCCGCCAAAGCATGCGCCGGCGCGACTGTTGTCCGACCGTCTGATCGACGGGGTGATCTGGGGCGGTTTCTTCGGACTGCTGATCTGGAGTTTCTGGTCGGCCGAAGTGTTCAAATTCCCGCTGCTGGGCGCCAATGCTGACAGGATGGGCGAGTATCTGGCAGGCTTTACCCGTCCGGACTTCTCGGAATGGTCGAATTATCTCGAGCAGATCATCGTCACTATCCAGATCGCGCTCTGGGGCACTTTCTTTGCTGTGGTGCTGGCCATCCCGCTGGGTCTTCTGGGGGCTTCGAACATCGCGCCGTTCTGGATCCGCCGGCCTGTACGGATCGTCATGGACGGGCTTCGCGCCATCAACGAGCTGGTCGTGGCTGCGGTTTTTGTGGCCGCGGTCGGCCTGGGCCCGTTCGCCGGTGTTCTGGCGCTGGCCTTCCATACGGCCGGCGTGCTGGGCAAGCTGTTCTCCGAGGCCGTCGAATCCATCGATGAAGGTCCGGTCGAGGGCGTGCGCGCCACCGGGGCCGGCCCGATGAACGAGGTCACCTGGGCTGTGGTTCCGCAGGTCATCCCGCTATGGGCGTCCTATGCGCTCTACCGGTTCGAATCCAACACCCGTTCGGCTACCATTCTCGGCCTGATCGGGGCGGGCGGTATCGGTCAGGTGCTGATCGAGAACATCCGTTCGTTCGAGTACGGGAAGACTGCGGTCATCATCGGAATCATCATCATTGCGGTGACGCTGGTGGACATGCTGTCGCAAGTCCTGCGCAAGCGCCTGATGTAATCCGTATACGGAAACGCCTGTCACGAATACGTCTTCGACCTGTCAAAAAAAGGTTTTCCGAGCGTAACGGAAGTGTCTCTCTTGCGTTACGAAACCGTCGCCGGATGCCTTTAAGCGTGCCGCCAACCTGAGGGGAATCAGGTCTTGGAAATCACGTAGACAGGACAATCAAGATGAAAAGCATTCTGGCAGGCGGTGTTGCCGCATTGGCTTTTGCATGCGGCGCCTTCGCAGACGGTCCCGTATTCCATGCGGCACCGGAATGGGAAGACCCGGAAACCGGCAATTCCTTCAAATTGCGCGGACGTCTCTATTTCGACGTTGCTTTCGGCAATGTCGACACGACCGGTCGTAATGAGAGCTATTCCGCTTCGGAAATGCGCACCGGCCGCCTCGGCGTCGAGGGCAGCTGGTACAATTTCGAGTACAAGGCGGAATTCGACTTCGCCGACAATTCGGTTGATGCCAAGGACGTCTACATCGAATGGGATGGCGGCGATTTTTCGGTGATCATTGGTCACCAGAAAACGCCGAACTCGCTCGAAGAGCAGACCTCAAGCCGTTACATCACCTTTATGGAGCGGGGCCAGATTACGGACGCGTTCCGCCTCGACCGCCGGCTGGGCATCGCCATCGCCACGGGCGGTGACAACTATTCCTTCCGCGCCGGTCTCTTCGGTGGCAGCGTCAATGAAGACAATTCCGGCTCGTCCATGTCGGAATCGATGGCCGTTGCAGCGCGCCTGACCTTCACACCGATCAACACCGACAACAATGTGCTGCACCTGGGCGTCAGCGGCCGCTATTATGACCGTGGTGACAATTCAGGTACGGCGGTGCGCGTGCGGTCGCGTCCGAATGTTCACTTGGCCGAGCGCCTGGTTGACGTGAATACCGGTGCCGACCAGTCCACCCTGTTCGGTCTCGAAGCGGCCTGGATTTCAGGTCCTTTCCACGCCCATGCCGAATACATGTCGGAAGATGCCGATGGCTCGGCCGACGACTTCCAGGGCTATTTCGTCAATCTCGGCTGGTTCCTGACCGGTGAGCAGCGCGCCTATCGCGCGTCCTCCGGTGCTTTCCGCCGCACCTCTCCGTCTGCACCGGTCAGCGGTGGTGGCGGCGGTGCCTGGGAACTGGCTGGCCGCTACGATTACCTCGATACCGACAGCGGCGGCTCGCTGACGACTTACACGGCCGGCGTGAACTGGTATCCTGAAGCCTATGTGCGATTCATGCTGAACGTCGTGGTCGGCGATGTTGAAGGCACCGGTGCCCGTCTGGGCGAAGGCGACTTCAACGCCGTTCAGGCTCGCGCCCAGATCGACTGGTAACTTCCAGCTCAAACTCAAACAAACAGGTCCAATCATGAACAAGATGTTTTTCTCGACCATTCTGGGCGCCGGAGCCCTGGCCATCGTGGCTTGCTCCGATGCAACCAGCTCGAACACGGCGACGACGACAGCGGCCACCGGCAGCGCGTCTGCTGCCACCGCGGCGCAATCGGGTACGCGCAATGTGATCCGCATCGTCGGGTCCTCGACGGTCTTCCCGTTCTCCACGGCAGTGGCCGAAAGCTTTGGTGCCCGCACCTCCTTCCCGACCCCGGTTGTCGAATCGACCGGTACGGGTGGTGGCATGCGCCTCTTCTGCGGCGGTGTCGGTGTTGACACGCCGGACCTCACCGGTGCTTCGCGCCGGATGACGCCGAGCGAATACGAGCTTTGCCAGTCCAATGGCGTTCGCGAGATCGTGGAATTGCCGATCGGCTTTGACGGTATTGTCATTTCGAATGTTTCGACGGGTCCGGAACTGGATATTTCCCGCGGCCAGATCTGGCAGGCTCTCGCGGCCCAGGTGCCGGCGGAAGACTGCACCATGGTCGACAATCCCTATACGCGCTGGTCGGAAATTGACTCCTCGCTGCCGGATCTGCGGATCGAAGTGTTCGGCCCGCCGCCGACCTCGGGCACCCGCGATGCCTTCGTTGAACTGGCGATGGAGGCCGGTGCCGAGGAGATCGCCGCCGAGACCGGCTGTGAGATCCCTGATATGGCGATGGCCCGCATTCGTGAGGATGGTGCCTGGATCGACAGCGGCGAGAATGACAATGCGATCGTTCAGACGCTGGTCAACACGCCGACCGCCTATGGCGTGTTCGGCTATTCCTTCCTGTCGCAGAATGGCGACCGTATCCAGGGTGCCCGCGTTGACGGTGTGGCCCCGGAATTCGATGCGATTGCATCGGGTGAATACCCGATTTCGCGCTCCATGTTCGTCTATGCCAAGGTCCAGCATGTGGGCGTGGTGCCGGGCATCCAGGAATATCTTGAGGAGTTCTCCTCGGACGATGCCTGGGGTGATTTCGGTTACCTGACCGATCGCGGCCTGATCCCGCTGCCGGAAGCCATGCGCATGGAAATGTCGCAACGGGTCGCCGACATGGACACCATGACCGAGGCCCCGGAAGGTCATTAGGTCCGGATATTCCCGCGCCGGCGGGACCAGAGAAATGGGAACGGCCGAGCTTGTGCCCGGCCGTTTTTTTTCATGCGTAGATCTCGACCAGATCGTCCGTATCTACGAGGTTCCGGCGCAGGCGCTTGCGGATCCAGTAGCGGGTCAGAAGACCGCTAATGACACCCAGTATACCGTTGACCATGCCGAGCCAGAAACCGCTGTTGAGGACGGCGCCGACCGGGTCCGATGCCGCTGCCGCAAGGATCAGGAAAATCAGGAAGGTCGGCAGGAAGCCGGCGAGAAACCCGGCCAGGCCGAAGATCAGCGAAAAGCGCCGCGTACGGCCCTTCATCAGCAAAAGCACCGGTACGAAAATCGCGATGCCCGCAATCGCGGTTGACAACAGATAGGTCAGGGCGGCTGCAACATCGACCCCGAGGCTCCCGGTAAAAACGCCGATCAGCCCGGACAAACCAGCGCAGGTCACCACGAAAAGGGGATAGGCCTGAGCAATCGCGATGCTGCGTTGGGAAAAGGCGCGGGCCGGGGACATGAGTGCAGTTGATACGCCTGCGCCGGCATTGGCAATGCGGCGGGCGGCCTCAGGGCTAGAACAGCGGCTTGCGCTCTTTCCGGCCCAGACGGCGAAGGCGGCGCCAGAACTTGCGGCCCTCCGGCTTGGGTTGCGGCTTGAGGTTCTTCACGAACTCTTCCGCGCAGGACTTCCACGAGAAGCCTTCCGCATATTCGCGGCAGCGCTCGCGCTTCATCTTCAGTGCTTCCAGGCAGGCTTCGCGCAGATCCTCGGACACCGCGCCTGCGCCCGTTCCCGGGATCAGATCCTTCGGGCCCGGCGCCGGGAAGGCCGCGACCGGCGTGCCGCAGGCCATGGATTCCAGGATCACCAGACCGAATGTGTCGGTCAGGCTGGGGAAGACGAAGACATCGGCGTCGGCGAAATACTGCGCCAGCTCGTCGCCATATTTGGGGCCGAGGAACTGGATATCCGGATATTCCTTGCGCAATTCGTCGAGCTGCGGGCCGGGGCCGATGACCACCTTGGTGCCGGGCAGATCGCAATCGAGGAAGGCCTCGATATTCTTTTCCACGGCAACGCGGCCGACATAGACCCAGATCGGGCCTTCCAGATCCGGGTAGACGCCGCCATCAATGCCTCTTTTATCAGGGTTGAAGAGGACGGTGTCGACACCGCGCGCCCAGGGCGTGATGTTCTTGAAGCCGCGAGCGGCCAGATCATCGCGCATGGACGGCGTCGCCACCATCAGGCGGCCACCGGCATTGTGGAACCAGCGCATGAAGGAATAGCCTGCCGACAACGGAATGAAGGGGAAGCGGGCGTTCACATATTCCGGGAATTTGGTGTGATAGCTGGTCGTAAAAGGCAGTTTCCACTTCAGGCAGACCGCGCGTGCCGCCATGCCCAGCGGGCCCTCGGTTGAAATGTGGATGGCTTCCGGCTCGAAATCCTTGAAACGCTGCTCGATATCCTTGCGCGCGCCCATGGCCAGCTGGATTTCCGGGTAGGTCGGCAGCGGCATGGTCTTGTAGCCGAGGCCGGGGTGGATCACCTCCACCTCGTGACCCATGGCGCGGCATTCCTCGACCGTGCGGGTCAGCGTGCGAACCACGCCATTGACCTGCGGCTCCCAGGCATCGGTGACCAGCATGATGCGCTTCGGCTTGCCGCCGAAATCATCATCCTCATCGTCCTCGATGTCGTTCGTATCGGTTTGGTTGTCCATCATGCGCGTCTCCATAAACCATAATTCGCACATGGCGAAGAGGCGTTTCATGCTCTTGCCAGCCGGTTTTGGGCATGATCAAAGCGCCATGATAGGATTTGGCTTTAGCAGAGTGAGCGCCATGCCGGATACTGCAACTGTCGGGATCGACTGGGACAAGATCGACACCCTCAAATTTGCCGATGAAACGGAGGCCGCCCGCGCGCTCTCCCGCAGGATCGGTTTTAGCGGTGACGATATCGATACGGTGCGCAAGGGTGCCATCGATCTGGTCGAGCGAGCCCGTAAATCGACCAAAACCGCGGGCTTGATGGAAAGCTTCCTCCAGGAGTTCGGCCTGTCCAACAAGGAAGGTCTCGCCCTGATGTGCCTGGCCGAGGCGCTTTTGCGGGTGCCGGATGCGGAGACGGTCGACAAGCTGATCGCCGAGCGGATCGGCTCGGGCGAGTGGAGCGGCCATGTCGGCAAATCCGAGCACTGGCTGGTCAATGCCTCGACGCTGGGTCTGATGCTGACCGGCTCGCTGGTCGAGGTCGATCGCGAGGCCAAAAAGAACCCCGGCACCTATATGCGCCGCCTGACCCATCGCATGGGCGAGCCGGTGATCCGGGCCGCCACCATGCAGGCCATGAAGATCCTCGGCGAGCAATTCGTTCTGGGCCGCTCGATCAAGGCGGCGATCAAACGCGGCCATAAGACGGAAGGCCGGCTGCATTCCTTCGACATGCTGGGCGAGGGTGCCCGTACGCATGCTGATGCGGCGCGCTATCACAAGCGCTATCTGGAAGCGATTGCTACCGTCGGATCTCATCGCGGCGAGGGTGCGATCGAGACAGTTGACGGGATTTCCGTAAAACTGTCGGCCTTGCATCCGCGCTATCATGCGGTGAAGGAAGCCAGCGTTTTTGAAGAGCTCTACCCTCTCGTGCTGGAACAGGCCGAAGCCGCCAAGGCGGCGAATATCGGACTGTGCCTGGATGCCGAGGAAAGCGACCGGCTGGTCATTTCGCTGAGGATTTTCGAGCGCCTCGCGCGGGAGCCCTCGCTGGCCGGATGGAATGGTCTGGGGCTGGCGATCCAGGCCTACCAGAAGCGCTGTGAGGCGGTGATAGAAAACCTGATTGCGCTGGGCCGGGAAACCGGGCGGCGCTTCCTCGTCCGACTGGTGAAGGGCGCGTACTGGGACACCGAGATCAAATTTGCCCAGCAGATGGGATGGCCGGATTTCCCGGTCTGGTCGACCAAGCCGGCAACCGATCTCAATTATCTGGCCTGCGCGCGACTGATGCTGACGGCGCCGGATGCGGTCTATTCCCAGTTTGCCACCCATAACGCCTTCACCCTGTGTGCTGTGCGCCACCTGGCGCAGGCGGCGGGTGTCGAATCGTATGAATTCCAGCGTCTGCACGGCATGGGCGAGCCGCTCTACAAAGCCGCACAGGACGCTTTTGGCGGTCATCCGGTCCGGATCTATGCCCCGGTCGGCGAACACGAGGATCTGTTGCCCTATCTCGTGCGGCGCTTGCTGGAAAACGGGGCGAACACGTCTTTCGTTCACTCCTTCCTCGACAAGTCGGTGCCGGCAGCCGATGTCGCCAGTGGTCCGTTCGACGTGGCGGGCACGATTGACCGGCACCCCTTCATCGCCGCACCGCTGCGCCTTTACGGCGACAGCCGCACCAATTCTGCCGGTGTTGATCTGAGCCAGGTGTCCGTTCGCGAACGCCTGGCAGCGGAACAGGCGAAGCTCGATGCCCAATTGCCACTGCCGGCCGGTCCGGTCGTGCGAGGCAAGATGCAGGTGTCAGACCCTTACAAGCATGCCAGCCCGGTCAATCAGCACAATGTCGTTTCGCTGATCTCCAATGCGACGGATGATCATATCGACGATGCCTTCGAGGCCGCCCGGGCGGCCCAGCGCGGCTGGGACGAGCTGGGCGGAGCCCGGCGTGCGGAGATTCTCCGTGCCATGGGCGATGCGCTGGAAGCTGAAACCGACCGGTTGATTGCGATCATGACGCGCGAAGGCGGCAAGAATCTTCCCGACGGCGTTGCGGAAGTCCGTGAGGCGGTGGATTTCTGCCGCTATTACGCGGCCGAGGCCGAGCGCAAGTTTGCCGGACCGGTCCGTCTTCCCGGACCGGCTGGAGAGACCAATCATCTCGAATTGCGGGGCCGCGGTGTGTTTGTCTGCATCAGCCCGTGGAATTTCCCGCTGGCCATCTTCACCGGTCAGCTGGCTGCGGCTCTGGCGGCCGGGAATACCGTGCTGGCCAAACCCGCCGAGCAGACCCCGCTGATCGCCTGTGAAGCGGTCAAATTGTTCCAGGAGGCGGGGCTTCCCAAAGACGTGCTGCATCTCATCACCGGAGATGGCCGTGCCGGGGCCGCTCTGGTCAATGATCTGCGCACGGGCGGTGTGTGTTTCACCGGCTCCACCGAAGTGGCGCGAATCATCAACAAGGCGCTGTCGGAAAAAGACGGTCCGATCGTGCCCTTCATCGCCGAGACCGGCGGGCTGAATGGCATGTTCGTCGATACCTCCGCCCTGAAAGAGCAGGTGATCGATGATGCCATATTGTCGGCTTTCGGTTCGGCCGGTCAGCGGTGTTCGGCGCTGCGTATCCTCTTCCTGCCGGAAGATACTGCAGATGGTTTCATTGAAGGGCTGATCGGTGCCATGGATGCACTGGCGCTTGGCGATCCGGCCGAGGCCTTCACCGATGTCGGCCCTGTGATCGACGAGGAAGCCAAGGGCATTCTCGACCAGCACATGACCCGGATGCGTGTGAATGCGAAAGTGCTCAAGCAGGCCGATCCCGGTCCGCTGGCCGACAATGGCTTCTTCTTTGCGCCGGCGCTGATCGAGATCCCCTCGCTGGACCTGATGGAACGCGAGGTGTTCGGGCCGATTCTTCACGTGTTGCGTTACAAGCGGAAGGATGTCGGCAAGATTGCGCGGGAGCTGGCGGCCAAGGGCTATGGTCTGACGCTGGGAATTCACTCGCGCCTGTCGCGATTCCATGAGGAAATCATGGCGGAAGTGCCTGCCGGCAATGTCTATGTGAACCGGAATATCACGGGCGCGGTAGTCGGCGTTCAGCCGTTTGGCGGGGAAGGTCTGTCGGGCACCGGACCGAAGGCGGGTGGTCCTCACTATCTCGCCAGGTTTGCGACGGAGCGCACGGTGACCGTTAACATTTCGGCGCAGGGCGGCGATCCGGAACTGCTAAGTCTTTGACCTTTCGTGGGGTGATAAAACCCCACTGCAAAAAGCATTACCGGAATTTGCCAATGGCGATGCGGCATTAGCGGATCGTTAACCAAAAAATCCGTTTTCGGACCATTTCCCCCGTTGACCATGGCCCGGTGTTTAAGCACTATATGTTGGGTCGGCTGGAAACGCAGACACACCATCATGGGATTTTCAGAGAAGCGGCGCGAACGCGTACGTTCCGCGCAACAGCACAGCTATGCTCTGATTTCCGGGGGGAGACGAGTTTAAAATGACGCCTTACGACGCTGCCGCAATGTCCAAGAAAGCCGGGGATGACGCGAGCCAGGAAAAGCTGCGACCCGGTAAGCCGCGGGCGCCAAAGCCGGACCTGAAGCTGGTCAAAAAGGTCGAGACGGATCCGTCCCGCGACGCGCTGCTGACAGATTTCGGCAAGAAGACGCTGGTCGATCGCTATCTGCTGCCGGGCGAGTCCTATCAGGACATGTTTGCCCGCGTTTCGACGGCCTATGCCGATGATACCGAGCACGCTCAGCGTCTCTATAACTACATGTCGAATCTGTGGTTCATGCCGGCGACGCCCGTCCTGTCGAATGGCGGCGCCTCGCGCGGACTGCCGATTTCCTGCTTCCTGAACACGGTCGGCGATTCCCTGAATGACATCGTCAACACCTGGAATGAGAATGTCTGGCTGGCCTCCAATGGCGGTGGCATCGGCACCTATTGGGGTGAAGTCCGCTCGATCGGCGAGAAAGTCGGCCAGAATGGCCAGACCTCGGGCATCATTCCCTTCATCCGTGTCATGGATTCGCTGACACTTGCCATTTCTCAAGGCTCGCTGCGCCGCGGGTCGGCGGCCGTATACCTGGATGTCCACCACCCGGAAATCGAGGAGTTTCTCGAAATCCGCAAGCCGTCCGGTGACTTCAACCGCAAGAGCCTCAACCTTCACCACGGCCTCAATGTCACAGATGCCTTTATGGAAGCGGTAAAGACGGACGGCGAGTACGAGCTGAAATCACCACGCTCCGGCGAGGTTGTCCGCTCTGTGTCTGCCCGCAAGATCTGGCAGAAAATTCTCGATCTGCGCCTGCAGACCGGCGAGCCGTATATCGTCTTTTCCGACACGGTGAATGATGCGCTGCCGGCGCATCAGAAGAAACAGGGCCTCAAGGTCCGCCAGTCCAATCTGTGCGCCGAGATCATGCTGCCTACCGGCGTCGACAAGCATGGCCGTGACCGCACGGCGGTATGCTGTCTGTCTTCGCTCAATGCCGAGAAATTCCTGGAGTGGAAAGACGATCCGCAATTCATCGAGGATATCTACCGTTTCCTCGACAATGTTCTGGAGGATTTCATCGACCGTGCGCCTGAAGAGATGGCCCGCGCCGTCTACTCCGCCAAGCGCGAGCGGTCCGTCGGACTCGGCCTGATGGGCTTCCATTCCTTCCTGCAGAAGATGAATGCACCGTTTGAATCGCCGATGGCAAAATCCTGGAACATGAAAATGTTCAAGCATATCCGCCAGGAAGCCGACAAGGCGTCGGTCCGGCTGGCGGAAGAGCGCGGGGCCTGCCCGGATGCCGAGGAAGCCGGTGTGAAGGCCCGCTTCTCACACAAGCTGGCGATCGCGCCGACCGCATCGATCTCGATCATCTGCGGCGGCACCTCGGCAGGCATCGAGCCGATCCCGGCCAATTTCTACGTCCACAAGACGCTGTCAGGTTCCTTCTCGGTGAAAAACCCGCAACTGAAGAAGGTGCTGGAAGAAAAAGGCGCCGACACGGACGAGGTCTGGGCCTCCATTCTCGAGCATGAGGGTTCGGTCCAGCATCTCGACTGCCTCGATCAGAATGAGAAGGATCTGTTCAAGACCGCCTTCGAGATTGATCAGCGCTGGGTGATCGAGCATGCGGCAGACCGCACGCCCTATGTCTGCCAGTCCCAATCGCTGAACATCTTCTTGCCGGGCGATGTCGATAAGTGGGATCTCCACATGCTGCACTGGACGGCGTGGGAGAAGGGTGTGAAGTCGCTCTATTACTGCCGCTCGAAGTCGGTGCAGCGGGCTTCCTATGCCGGTTCGGAATCAAAGAGTGATGCCGAGGCCTCCATGGTCGCGGCCGCCAAGACCGATTACGAGGAATGCCTCGCCTGCCAGTAATAAAAACAGAATCGATAGACACGGGGGGGGCCATTGAGCCGCCCTTGTTTTGTTGCGCTGCATCATGTGCGTTTCGAGTCACAGAGGCCGGTTTTTCTTAACCATAAGGCCAATGGAAGGCCCGAAACCGGTGTTTTTCGGTCCACAGAATTTGCGGACATGATAACTTGGGTTTCAGTTCGCCACGGGAGTCGCGTGTGACGCGTATCGACCGGATATTGTCGGTTCTGTTTGCAGCGGGCCTGTCCGCTTGCGGGTCCGCTTGGGCGCAATCCTACGATTATGAGAACACTCCCGCTGTTCTGGACGTGGACCAGATCATTCTGGCGCCGTTCCTGACGTCGGAAGAATCGCGCCAGATCGAAGCCGATCACAGCGCCCGTTTTGTCGCTGCCAGCGTGCTGGCAGAAACCGGTGACGACAATTCCTCGCTGGCCGCGTTTTCCGGCGAGTCGACCGCTATCAATGCCTTCGACGATTCGTCGTGGATCGAGCTCCGCATTTTCCAGCCAACCCTTCTGACCCGGTCAGACCGCATGTTCGATCCGGAATCGGATATCGATTCCGCCATTGTGCATCCCGATCGAGATTACCGGTCTTCGGTGGCGGTGGACTATGTCACCCGTTTTGAATCGCACGGTGGCGCGGAGGGGCTGGATCTGACCATCGAGCCGCGGGCCGGTTTCAGCTTCGGTCCGGAGGGTTCCGGTGCGGGAGCGGGGGCTGAAGTGCGGGTTGGCCGGTATCTGCAGGAAGATGCAGCGCGACCAAGCTGGTATTTCTTTGCCGGAGCCGAGCGGCGGGCCCTGCTGTACGATCCGGCCGAAGGCTGGAATATGCGTGGGGCGATGTCGCTGGAATCCTATGCGGTTGTCGGTGATGCGCAGGCCGGTATCGCGATGCGGCTCGGCGATAATGATCTGTCCTTTGCCTATGTCCGGCGCGAACGGAATGCCCGTATCGGGATTGATGATTACGATGCCGCCGATGATTTCGCGGCCTTCTCGCTCAGCCGCCGCTGGTAGTAATTCCCATTACCGCCGAGGTATTAACAGGACACGCTGACGGGTGCCCGCCAGCCTCTGGCACCGTTCTTTTCCCCAGCAATCTCCCGAGCGGGCATGGTGCCGGGACCCATTCCTCGGTTTATTTCTGCTGCCGGGGTGAAAAAGACTGCGGAGCGTTGTGAATTGTGAACCACAAGGTCTGGACGTTCAGCCGACTTTAACCTCAATATGTAGTGATGAATGGCTCGTAATGCGGCGAGTCGTTCCAGCAGAGATTCCGGGGAAATCCATGTCCGATACCATGTCCGTTCCAGGCCTTCTGACCTCCAGTCACTCCTACAAGCCTTTCCGATATCCGTGGGCGTATGATTTCTGGAAGAAACAGCAGCAGGTTCACTGGATGCCGGAAGAGGTGCCTCTGGGCGAAGACTGCAAGGACTGGGCGACCAAGCTGTCGGACCAGGAACGCAATTTGCTGACCCAGATTTTCCGTTTCTTCACGCAGTCGGACGTGGAAGTGAACGACAACTACATGGAACGCTATGCGCGTGTCTTCAAACCCACCGAGGTGAAGATGATGCTGTCGGCGTTCTCCAACATGGAGACGATCCATATCGCAGCCTATGCGCTGCTGTTGGAAACCATCGGCATGCCGGACACGGAATTCTCGGCTTTCATGGAATACGAGGCCATGAAGGACAAGCATGACTACATGCAGGAATTCGGCGTCGAAACGAATGAGGATATTCTGCGCACGCTGGCCATGTTCGGGGCGTTTACCGAGGGCCTGCAGCTGTTTGCCTCTTTCGCCATGCTGATGAACTTCCCGCGCTTCAACAAGATGAAGGGGATGGGCCAGATCGTGTCATGGTCGGTGCGCGATGAGTCCCTGCATTGCGAGGGCATGATCCGCATGTTCCACGAGTTCGCCGAGGAGACGGGCGCGCTGACGGATCAGGTGAAGGCGGACATCATCGAGAACTGCAAGCATGTCGTCAGCCTGGAAGACAAGTTCATCGACCTTGCTTTCGAGATGGGCGATGTCGAAGGCATGACTCCTCAGGATATCAAGAACTACATCCGCTACATTGCCGACTGGCGGCTGCGCCAACTGAAGCTGGAGCCGGTCTTCGGTATCGAGAAGCACCCGCTGCCCTGGCTGACGGAGATCCTCAACGGGGTCGAGCACGCCAATTTCTTCGAGGCCCGCGCGACGGAATATTCCAAGGGCGCCACGAAGGGCGAATGGCATGGCGATGACGGTGTCTGGTCGAATTTCGACAAATTGCAGGGCCAGAAATCAGCCAATGAGTTGCCGGCGGAATAACTTTCGTCCCACCGGAATTGATAGAGCCCCGGCGCTTTGGCACCGGGGCTTTTTCATGCGCAGCGACGCCGGTTCATCAGAGCGGCGAGAGCCGACAGGCCGAAGACCAGCTCGAGGCCGAGTGCGCCGATCAGGCTGGTATCCGGCCAGCCATCCATCAGCAGTCCGGTCATCCGTCCCATCGCATAGCCCAGATAGAGGAGGGCGCTGAGCGTATAGCCAATATGATGCCGGCCGGGCCGCAGGGCGGTAAACAGGATGACCGCGGCTGTTACCAGCAGAAATCCGCCCGGTGCCCGCGCTTCGGAAAGCCGGTTCACATCGCTGGTGCCGGAAATACCGCTCAGTGCGAGAAATCCGTTAGGGTCGAGCATCAGCCAGGTGCCAACCAGCGCGGCAATTCCGCCTGAGAGGACAAGGAACATGGTCGCCAGAATGCGTTTCATGGGATTCTCCTTTCCGTTCAGGCCGCCAACGAGGCGCCGAGCTGCTCGGCCCGGGCGATCCAGCCGAGTTTCTTTTCGTCCGATGAGAGCTTCACCGAACCGAACTGGATCACTTTCCGGGTCTTGATTCCGCAGAATTCCAGAACCTGGTTCTTGATCACGCGACGTCCCGGGCGGCCATATATGAAGCGATCAATCAGCGGGGGCGTGTCGGACGTGATGAAGGCATCCGCCGTGCGGCCCGCCAGCAGCTTGTCCCAGCTCGCGCCGCGGCCGCGATATTTGTAGGCAAAGCCCGAGGCAAGTCCGCGATCGAGTACGGCCTTGGCCTTCGCCGGCATGCCCGCCCACCAGTAGGGGTGAATGAAAAGCACGTGATCCGCCCAGGCCAGATTGGCCCGCCATTGCACGATGTCCGGTTCAAGCGTGCCGGTATCCGCCCCCGAGGGATCATCCTCCAGCGGCTTCAAATTCATATCCGCCAGATCCATGCGGATCACCTCTGCGCCGATGCTCTCGGCGCCGGCCTGATAGGCGTCCGCCAATCCGGAACACAGGGATTTTTTATTGGGATGCCCCACCCAGATGAAGACACGTTTTGACATGACGAACCTCTTTCTTGACAGCGTGTAAACTTTACAGCGCGTCAAGTATCGTTACCTTGACATCATGTCAAGTGATTTTCAGATTTTGCGGGAAAGGAAGAATCAGATGGCCGGAAGCGTTGCTCGGGGTACCAGGGAGAAAATCCTCGAGGCCTGCCGGCGAAAGCTGGAAGAGCAAGGTGCCGACGTTGGCATGGGCGAGATTGCGAAAGCCGCTGGGGTCAGCCGGCAAGCGGTCTATCTGCATTTCGCCAACCGCGCCGAATTGCTGGTCGCAACGGCGCGGCACGCTGATATGGCTGCGAATGTCGATGAATTGCTGTCGGCCAGCCGTGGGGCGCCGGACGGCGTCTCACGCCTTCTTGCCTACCTCGACGCCTGGGCACAGCTGGTGCCGCAAATATATCCCGTGGCCCGTGCCTTGCTCGCGATGAAGGAGACGGATGCCTCGGCGGGTGCCGCCTGGACTGATCGTATGGCGGCACAGCGTCATGGCTGTCAGGCGGCGATTGATGCGCTGGAAAAAGACGGTCATCTGGTGGCCGGGCTATCGAATCGCGCTGCCGTCGACAGCCTGTGGACGTTGATGTCGGTCAGGAATTACGAACACTGGGTGATGGATTGCGGCTGGACCGTAGAAGCCTATCGGGACGAGCTGAAACGGATCGCCAGTGCGGCTTTCATCAAAGCGGGATAGGCTTGGATATTGCGTAATTTCGGACTTGCCGCCGGCCATCCTTTCCGGCATTAGCCAGCCATGAAGACATTTGAAATTGCTGAAACGCCGGATATCGCTGTTGACCGGCTAGTGGGACTTCACCGGAAGTCAGTTGAAAACCTCAGAGAAGCGCTGCGTGCCTATCTCGATGACGGCATCATGCCAGACGCCGAGGCGCGCAAGGCCGGGGCCTTTGCCTATCCCGAGCTCCGGGTGCGGTACGAGCCTGACGGGTCCCCACCCCCGATCAGCCGGGCCTTCGGCAAGTTTTCCGAGCCCGGCCTTTACGCCCAGTCCATAACCCACCCGGAACTGTTCAGGGATTATCTGGTCGAGCAGCTGAGCCTTCTACAGGACGATTACGACATCACGATCGAGACCGGTCTTTCGGAGACCGAGATCGCCTTCTCCACCGTGCTGGACGGGGCCGAGGATCTGGATCTTGATGCGGCGTCCGTCGCCGATCTGGTCCGGAATTTCCCGTATGCGGATCTGGCCGGCATTGACGATGCCCTGCCCAATGGCGAACGCAGCCCGCAACCTGGCGAGGCACGACCGCTGACCCTGTTCGATGCGCCTCGCGTGGATTACTCGCTGTCGCGCCTGAAGCATTACACGGGCAGTCCTTATGAAGACTGCCAGCAGTTTATTCTGTTCACCAACTATCACCGCTATGTGGATGCCTTCGTGGCCTGGGCGATCGGTCAGCTGAAGGAAGACAATGAATATGAGAGCTTCTCTGCGGCGGGCTTTGTCGAGGTGGATGCGAAAACACCGAATGCCCGCGCGGCTGTGGAGGCCGCGCCCTGGCGGCGCTTCCAGATGCCGGCCTATCATCTGAAGGCGCCGGGCGGGCGGGGCATTACCCTCGTGAATATCGGTGTCGGCCCGTCGAATGCGAAGACCATCACCGACCATCTGGCGGTTCTGCGCCCGCAATGCTGGCTGATGATCGGTCATTGCGGCGGGCTGCGCCATTCCCAACGGCTCGGTGATTATGTGCTGGCTCACGCCTATCTGCGCTATGACCGGGTGCTGGACCGCGATCTTCCGCTGGAAATCCCGGTGCCGCCGATTGCGGAAATCCAGATTGCGCTGGCCGATGCCGTGAAGACGGTGTCCGGTGACAGCCGCGAGGATATCAAGCGCCGGCTGCGGACCGGCACGGTCGCTACTTATGCCGACCGGAACTGGGAGCTGCGCTATCATGCCGAGGCGCGCCGCATCAACCAGTCGCGGGCGATCGCCGTGGACATGGAATCTGCAACGATCGCGGCGAACGGCTTCCGGCTGCGGGTGCCGTATGGAACCTTGCTCTGCGTGTCGGACAAGCCGCTGCATGGCGAGCTGAAACTGCCGGGGGCTGCCAATCTTTTCTATCAGAAATCGGTCTCCGAGCACTTGATGGCGGGGATCGAGACGGTGGAAATCCTTCGCCGCAACGAGGCCACAGCCCTGCATTCGCGCAAGCTGCGCAGTTTCGATGAACCGCCCTTCCGGTAGGGGAATGATTCATTCTTTCAGGGGTTTGTTTGCCCTGAGGCCTTGCCCTTTCAGACCCTGTCCGCTAGCAGGTCCGCATGAGCCGGGTTCTGGAATTCGAGGGTATTCGCAATTTTCGTCACTTCGGCGAATATGATGCCCGTGACGGCGCGAAAGTCCGGTCCGGGCTTTACCGCTCCGGCCATTTTCACAACGCCACGCCGGCCGATCAGCAGAAGCTGAAAGCGCTCAACATTTCGGTCGTTGCCGATCTGCGCCGTCCGCGCGAACGCGACAATGAACCGTCGAACTGGGGCGAGGGGCTGCGTGTCCTGCAATCGGATATCGCCGGCCACAAGGAGCCGCCGCATCTGCGTTTCATCCGCGAGGGTGATGTCAGTCTCGATGGTGTGCAAGGCTGGATGCGCTCGACGTATCGCCGCCTTCCCAATGAGCAGGGCAATCAGGAAGTCTTCGCTGCCGGGCTGCGTGAACTCGCCACGCATGGCGCGGACGAGGGCTTTGTCGTGCATTGTGCGGCCGGCAAGGACAGGACCGGCCTGTTCTGCGCGCTCACATTATCACTGGCGGGTGTGCCGTTTGACGTCATTGTCGATGACTATGTGATGACCAACCAGGCGGTCGACTATGATGCGCTGGTGCCGGTTGTGCAAAAACGCCTGCACGAGACCTATGACCGGATGATTCCGGAACCGGCCTTGCGCACATTCCTCGGCGTCGAGGGGGATTATCTGCACGAAGCCTTCGACGAGATCGGTTCGGCGGAAGCCTATGTCTCCGGCGTTCTCGGGCTGAGCGATGCCGAAATCGCCGCGGTTCGAGAGAATTTGATCGCGCGGTGAACGAGGCTTTCAGCGAAACAGTCGACTGGATCGAACCGGAACGTGCCTTTGCACCGTTTCGTACACAGGATGGCGCTCTGCTATTGCATGGTGGCCAGCGGTCAGCCTCACGGCTTTATGCCCTTCCCGTCGACACGCTGACCTTCCGGCAGGGCGATGATTTGTCCGTCTTACTTCAAAAAGCGCGGGGTGCACTGGCTGACGGGCATCAGCTGGCCGGGCTGTTTTCATATGAATTCGGACATGTACTGGAGCCTCGTACCGGACTGCCCCCTCCCGGCCGGCCACTGGTCCAGCTTGGCGTGTATCCCGCCTGGGCCGTGTTCGATCCGGTGAGCCGCACGCTCACGCTGCAAGGCGTTGATGACGGACGAAGACGGCTGAGAGCCTGTCTGGAAGAGGGCCAACCTCTACCGCAGCCGGCCCGTGGTGATCTGGAGCCGGGCTGGTCGCGCGAGGCGTATCTTGCAGCCTGCCGGACCATGATCGAACACATTCGGGCGGGCGATATCTATCAGGCCAATCTCAGCCAGGGCTTTTCCGGACATCTGACCGGCGATCCCTGGTCGGTTTTCCTGCGCCTTCTGGAACGCAGCGATGCGCCGCATGCGGCCTGGCTTCGCGCATCAGATGATCATGTGGTGATGACCAATTCGCCCGAACGTTTCCTGCGGCTGAAAGGCGGATTTGTCGAAAGCCGGCCCATCAAGGGGACGCGCCCGCGAAAATCCGACCCGGCCGCCGACAGGGCGGAAGCCGAAGCGCTGGCCGCCAGCGAAAAGGATCGCGCGGAAAACCTGATGATTGTTGATCTCGTTCGCAATGACATTTCGCGCGTCTGCCGGCCTGGCAGCGTGAAGGTGCCGCAACTCAATACGGTCGAGAGCTATGCCAATGTCCATCATCTGGTTTCGACGGTGACCGGGCAGCTGGCCGAAGGCCGCGACGCGCTGGATCTGATCCTCGCCAGCTTTCCGGCGGGTTCGATTACCGGTGCGCCGAAGATACGCGCCATGGAATTGATCCGTGAGGCCGAGGGCGAGGCAAGGGGGGCCTATTGCGGCGCGCTGGGCTGGATCGGTTACAGCGGTCAGTCGATGGATCTGAACGTCATGATCCGAACGCTCGATCTGATCCGCACGGATACGGATTGGCAGGTGAAGGCCCGTTCGGGCGGGGCGATCACCATCGATTCCGATCCGGCAGAAGAATATGATGAAACCCTGCACAAGCTGAGCGCTTTGCGCGCAGCGCTGGAGGGATAGGCATGTACTGGCGCGACAAGCAAAAGTGGGTGGAGGCCGAACCGACAGCGACCACGCTGGGCGATCGGGCTTTCCAGCTTGGCGATGGCGTTTTCGAGACGTTTCGCATCGATAATGGTGCGATCCGCCATGGCCAGTTGCACCGCGCCAGTCTGGAGGCGGCCTGCGACGCCATGGCGCTGGCACCGCAGGACTGGCGGATCGTTGAAAGCGGCGTGCGGAAATTGATGCCCGGCTCCGGTGTCGGAAAACTTCAGGTCACGCGCGGGCCGGGCGGGCGCGGGCTGGCGCCGCTGAGCGATCAGCAGGAAGCGCTTTATCTGCAATTTTCGCCGCTGCCGGAAGCACCAGATTCGGTGCGGCTGGCGATCTCGTCCATCCGCCGCTCAACCACCAGCCTCGCCGCGCGTTACAAGACGATGAGCTATGCCGATAATCTGGCGGCGAGACGCGAGGCTGTGGCACAGGGCGCGGACATGGCCCTGATGCTGACCGAGGCCGGATTTGTATCCGGGGGCGACAGCGCCAATCTGTTCTGGATCAGGGACGGGGAAATGTTCACGCCATCCACACAGTGCGCGATCCGCAATGGTGTGATGCGCCAGAGTGTCATGCATTGGGCGCAGGCGGCTGGCGTTGAAGTCAAGGAGTCCGCGTTCAATCCGGATGCCTTGGCGAGTGCGGAATGCGCCTTTGTCAGCAATGCCGTCATGGGCGTTACACCGGTAGCGGCCATCGATGGCCGCGTCCTGCCAGTGTCTCATGATGTGCTGGAAGACCTGTTGGCCGCGGCGCTGTAATTACTGGCGGGAAACGCTCAGTGACTGACGCGGACGCAGGAAGAATTCCTCATTGATGTCGAAATCGCCGGTGATCTCCCGGAACGGAGCCTGATAGGCATAGGCCACTTCCACCCAGACGACAGAGCGCCCAGGTGCCAGTACGCCCGCCGGCACGGTCGGCTGCGAGCCGGGCGCACGCGGAAGCATGCCGCGGCCATCGCTCCAGTCGACCTCGACCTCGCCCAGAAGGCTCATCGAGACGCTGGAAATGCGGACCGAGAACTGATCGGCGCTAAAGGGCTGAATGATGGCCACGCCGGCATTGAGAATGTCCGTCATCTCGGCATCTGTTATGACATCATCCTGCGCGATCAGATCGGCCAGAGCGCTGGCGGCATTAGTGACCTTGCGGTCGGCTGACAGGGCCAGAGAGATCTCGACCATGCCCAGATAGAGCACCACCATGACCGGCGCGATCAGCGCGAACTCGACGGCGGAAACGCCGGATTTGTCGCGGCCAAGGCGGCACAGGATATTTCGCAGGGCTCTAATCATCATAGGGCTCATTGCGGAAGACGGTGGAGGAGACGATCAGACGCTGGCCGTCGGCCATATTGCCCATGCGTCCCCCGAACAATTGCGGCATCAACACCTGCCAGCGGTAATAGACGCGGACCAGGACGATGTCGCCCGAACGCCCCGGATCAAACCCCATATTGGCCTCATTCATCGTACCATCCTGATTGAGCGGATCGGTCGGCGCGACGGTGTCAAAGTCCTGGAACACGGCGACTTCGAAGGCCATGCGGTCGCAATCGGCAATCACCACGATGCGGTCGCAAACTTCCTCGCGGAAGGCGGTCGCACCGCCGCCGCCGTTTTGCAGCTGGCCGGTACGGATCAGGCGCGCGCTTTCCAGCACGGCATTGTCGATCACGGTCTCGGCGAAAAACATGGCGGCGATCTCGATCAGCGCCATCAGAAAAAACAAGAAAGGCCCGGCCACAAGCGCAAACTCGACGGCGGTCGCGCCATCGCGGTTCTTGCGGAAAGATCTGAAAAAGCCCGGCTTGCGCATGGGACACCCCGTTTTCACAAGCCTCTATACACGCGAGCGCTTTAAAACCGGGTGAAGGAACAGGGTTAATGCAAGCCTACTGGCGGCCGCCTTCCAGATTGCGGGCCGACTGGGAGCCTTCGCTGATGGCCGCGGCTTCACCGGCAATGCCGATGCGTGTGCTTTGCTGACCGGTCAGGGCATCGAAGGTCTCAGGATCATCGCCGACCGTCGGCGACGGACCGCAATTTGGCGTACAGGTCATGGTGACCCGTGAGGTGCCGCGCTGATAGACAAGCTGGCCGTCGGAGGACGGGCCGACGACAAAGTCCTCGGCATAGATAACGCGCCCGGCCCGATCGAGCGCAATGATATTCGTGCGGCCGAACAGACGGCCGGTAACGATCAGAGTCCGCCGGTCATGAATCACGGCATCGGCGATCGCCGGATTGCCGACAATAACGGTATAGGCGGAAGAGGGCAGGCGGACGACATCCGCGTGCTCGACTTCCAGCATCTGGTCGGCGACAGCCACAGCCGGCACAGCGGCCAGGGCGGCGAGGGCGGCGAGGGCGATCAGGGATTTACGCATGGCGGACTCCGCGAGCTCACAATTGCTCTTATACAAGCGCGGGCGCGTGAAGACTTTCTAAACAGACAGGGTTGAAGATCAGGATTGAGTTACACTTTTTTTGTTTAACCGCTGTTAACTATAATCCACAGGAATTTTTATTCATACATAATTAAGTATGAGTATTCACCAATTCGAAAGTCTCCTGTGCTTTTATGCTGGCACACGACAAGAGAGGTCGGGACAAAAAGCCTCCTTGAAGTGGATGTGTGGCTAGCAAACACGGGAGTAGACCCATGCAATTTGTTTCTCGTTTCTTCAAAGACGAATCTGGCGCTACGGCTATTGAATATGGCCTGATCGCTGCTCTGATCGCCGTTGTCATTATCGGCGCTGTGACCGCTCTGGGCACCGGCGTTCGTGACAACATGCAGACGGTTGCCGACGCGATCTAATTCGCGCAGCAGTTTGCAAACGCTATCAAGGGGCTGCCCGAAAGGGCGGCCCCTTTTGCTTTTCGCCCATACTCTTCAAGCCAACCGATTATTAAGCCTGTTCGGCTAGATACATTTCCAACGATAAGCGGAGTGGTGTCATGGCGGGTCAGCTTCTTCTTCTGGTCTTTGCTTTTCTCATGGTCCTGGCGGCCGCCAAGGACGCCATGAGCTATACCATTCCCAACTGGCTGAGTGGCGTACTGGCCCTGGCCTTTCCGATGGCCGCCCTGTTTCTGGGCATGAGCTGGATGGATTTCGGTCTGCACGCCCTGACGGGCCTCATTGCCCTCATGATCGGTATTGCGCTGTTTGCGCCGGGCTGGATCGGTGGCGGCGATGCGAAACTGTTTGCCGCTGCGGCGCTGTGGTTTGGCTGGCCGGATGCGGCCATGTTCCTGGCCAAGGCGGCGCTGATGGGCGGTCTTCTGGCCGTTGGCCTGATGATGTTGCGCCGGGCGGCGCCCGCAACCGGTCTGCCGCGCAGCTGGCTGACGGGGACATTGCTGGCGGAAGGCGGTCCGGCGCCTTACGGAATTGCCCTTGCGGCAGGCGCCTTGTGGACCTTGCCGGACAGCCAGATCTTCCTGCTCGCTGCGTTATAATTTTCCGATTTGTGAAGAAATCTTCCCAATCGGTTGCAATCGCATTTGAATCTTAACGCCCCTTTTGGAAATTGGGGGTCAGATGGGCGTGTAAACCGAGGGGATTCGCGCCCATGAATGCCGCCAGAATCATTGTTCTGCTTGCCGCCGGACTGGCAGCCGCCGCTGCGGCTTTCTTTGTCTACCGGTCGTCATCGAACACACCGGAGCCGGTGATTGTCGAACCGCAGGTCGTTCAGGCCGCGACGGTTGATGTGCTGGCCGCGCGACGCGATCTGCCGGTCGGATCCCGTATCCAGGCCAGCGACCTCTACTGGCAGGCCTGGCCGGAAGATGCCGTCAGCCCCTCCCAGATTGTCCGTGACCGCCGCCCTGATGCGGCCGAGGAATTTGCCGGTTCTGTAGTCCGTAACGAGATTTCCGAGGGCGAGCCTATTTCGCCGCGTTTCCTTCTGCAGGTCGGCGAGGCCGGTTTCATGTCGGCCGTGCTGGGCCCGGGCATGCGCGGTCATGCTGTGCCGATCACGGCCGAGACCGGTGCCGGTGGCTTTATCCTGCCGGGTGACCGCGTTGACGTGATTGTCGCCTATGAGGCCGAGGAAGAAGGCAATAACCGCCGCCGCTATTACGTCTCCGAGACCGTGGTGGAGAATGCCCGAGTGCTGGCCATCGACCAGGTTTTCGGTGGCGAGGAAGATTCCGAGAGCGTGGTGGTCGGCGAGACAGCGACGCTGGAGGTGACGCCCGAACAGGCCCGCGCGCTGGCGCTGGCGACCGAGCGGGGCCAGATCTCGCTGTCGCTGCGCAGCCTTGCCGACACGGAAGGCGGTCCCCGCCTGGTCTCGGCTCAATCCGATCCGCGCGTGGCACGCGATGATCAGGAACCCGTAATGCCCTTCCGCAATGATGACGGACAGGTCGTGGTCTACCGTTATGGCCAGGGCCGTGTCGTCTCGGTGGACGATTAGGAGGGCCTGAAATGATCCGCGCTCTTTTCCTTGCCCTGATGCTGGCCCTTCCGGCCGGCACTGCCCTCGCGCAGACCTCATCGGGCAATACCACGATGCAGGTCTATATCACCCGCACCGGTGATGGCCCGGTTTCGGAGGTGCTGGACCTGCCGCTGAGCAAGGCGGCGATCATCCATCTTCCGGTCGATGCCGCCGATGTGCTGGTGACCAATCCGGAGGTGGCCGATGCGGTGATCCGCACGCCTACCCGCGCTTATCTGCTGGGGCAGGCGATCGGCCAGACAAATGCCTTCTTCTTCGATGCCGAGGGCAATCTGATCCTTGATCTCGATATCCGCGTCGAGCGCGATATGCGCGCCCTGCAGGAAGCGCTGGATCGTTTCCTGCCGGACCGCCGGGTCAGCGCCGAAGCCATGAATGATCATATCGTCCTGTCCGGATCCGTGCGCAGCGCCGCCGAGGCCGACACAGCCCTGCGCCTGGCGCAGCGCTGGACGGATGATCCCGATAACGTCCTGTCCATGCTGGCCATTGAAGGCCGCGAACAGGTGATGCTGTCAGTGCGCATCGTCGAGATGCAGCGGACAATCGTGCGTCAGCTGGGAATCAATCTCTCGGCGGCCGGCCAGATCGACGATGTCGCTTTCAACGTGGCAACCGAGCAGGAATTCTCGCTGGTTGGCCGTGCGCTAAGTGGCCTGAACACCAGCCTGAACTACACGGCGCAGGGCGGTGGCGACATCAGTACCGCCGGAGCCCTGATCCAGGCATTGGAGCGCGTCGGCCTGGTCCGTACGCTTGCCGAGCCCAATCTCACCGCGATTTCCGGTGAGGCAGCGAATTTTCTCGCCGGTGGTGAATTCCCGGTCCCTGTGGGCCGCGACCGTGATGGCAATATCATTGTTGAATACAAGCAGTTCGGTGTCGGTCTTGGCTTTACCCCGATCGTGCTGTCGGAAGGCCGCATCTCGCTGCGGATCTCGACCGAGATTTCCGAGCTGACCAATCAGGGCTCGCTGCAGCTGGGCTCCCAGGATGTCACGGATGACCAGGGCAATGTGATCGGAACCGTTCCCGGCCTCCAGATCCCGGGCCTGAATGTGAACCGGGCCGAGACCACTGTGGAGCTACCCTCGGGTGGCAGCCTGGTGCTGGCTGGCCTGATCCAGGAAGAGACCCGCCAGAATCTGGACGGCATTCCGGGTGTCCAGAACCTGCCCGTGCTGGGTGCGCTGTTCCGCAGCCGTGATTTCGAAAACCAGGAGACCGAGCTGGTGGTTCTGGTGACGCCTTACCTGGTGGACCCGATCAACCAGAACGAGGCGGCCACGCCGGCCGACGGTTTCCAGCCCGCCAGTGAGCTGGAAACCCTGTTCCTCGGCAACATCAACCGCGCCTATGCCGTGCCGGGCGCCCGTACCGACGGGCGTAGCTGGAACGGCCCGGTCGGGTTCCTGCTGGATTAAGGGAGAGGACGTGATGAGACTTGCAAGACTTGCCCTCGTTTTTGTGCCGGCTCTCCTGATTTCGGCCTGTGCAACCTCGAACGGAACCGTCAATGCGATCGGCTTCCCCGAAGCCCGTCCGGTACAAGCGACGGCCCGCATGGATCTGGTGGTCGATACCGATGCCAATGGCCTGTTGTGGTCGCAGATGGGGGCATTCCACGCCTTCGTTGATCACTACAAGTCGAACGGTCACGGCCCCATCATTCTTTCCTGGCCTGATGGCAGCGCTGAAGACGATGCTGCCCAGGGCGCCATGTCCGAGCTGCGCGCCTTTCTCGATTCGCAGGGCGTGGGTGCCCGCTTCACCGAGGAAGGTCCCTACGATGCGCGCGGCATGGGCAATGCGCCGGTAATCGTCAGCTACATGCATTACGAGACCGAGATGCCGGCAGAATGTACCAATCGCCGCTGGGACGATCTGCGGATCGAGCGGATGAATGATGGCTATGAGGGATTTGGCTGTTTCATGGCGCAGAACCGCGCGGCCATGATTGGCGATCCCTACCATCTGGCCGGCCCGACCGATCACGATGCTCCCGACTCCGAACGCCGTCAGACTGTGCTCGACACCTATCGCCAGGGCGAGCCGACCAGCACGCAAAGACGTGATGACGAAAGCGGCGCAGTTTCAACCGCGGTGGATTAAGGCTGGAAAACAATGGCTGAACCCCAGGCATATGACGATGAATTCCTGGACGAGGATGATCTCCTCGATCCGGCAGAGGTGGAGCGCCGCTTGCTCGACGATTCGGGCGAGGGCTTCGAGGAATTCGGCGAGGACGACGGTTTTGGCGAGTTTACCAGCACGGAGGAGGACGAGCCGCGTCCCTTCGGGTCGCGGGGCGCCACGGCACCGGCACAGGACGAGCCGGAAAGCGCCGAAGAGCCAGACCACATTGCCGATGATTTCTCGGACATTGATCTGGACAGTTTCTCGGTTGATCTCGTCGACCCGATGGCCGGCGAGATTGATGATGATATCCCGGATCAGCCAATCCCGCGCATCACCATTCATGCTTTCTGTGAGCGCCCGGAAAGTGGTGCGCTGATCCACAATGCTGCCAATGACCGGCGGCTGGCCAAGGCACATGTGGACGTCGAGCTGGGTGGTCTGTCAGCGGCTGTGGAACGCTTTATCACGCAGTCCACGCCAGACCTTCTGATCATCGAGACCGGTATGCGCGGCCAGGGCCTGTTTGATCAGCTGGAAGAGCTGGCCGGCGTTTGTGACCCGGATACCAAGGTTATCATTATCGGCGCGGCCAACGACATTTCGCTCTATCGCGAGCTGATGAAGCGCGGGGTCAGCGAGTATCTCGTTCCGCCGATGTCGCCGCTGCATCTGATCCGCACGATCTCCGGTCTTTATCTGGACCCGGAAGCCCCCTTTGCCGGCAAGACGGTCGCCTTTATCGGCGCCAAGGGCGGTGTCGGTGCCTCGACGGTCGCGCACAATACGGCCTGGTGTATTTCTGAAAATGCCCAAGCCGATTGCGTGCTGGTCGATATGGATCTGTCGTTCGGCACGGCGGGCCTCGATTTCAATCAGGACCCGGCCCAAACGCTGGGCGATGCGCTGGCGGACCCTGAACGCCTCGACGAGGCCTTGCTGGACCGGCTTCTGGTGCGCTGCACCGAGCGACTGTCGCTGTTTTCCGCTCCGGCTACGCTGGACAAGGACTGGGATTTCGGTCCGGAGGCCTATGAGACCGTCCTTGATCAGGTCAAACGCCAGGCACCTTTCATCACGCTGGATCTGCCGCACACCTGGTCGCCCTGGGTGAAGCACACAATTCTCAGCGCCGATCAGGTTGTCGTGACGGTGACGCCGGAACTGGCTTCGCTGCGCAATGCCAAGAACCTGTTCGACCTGGTGCACGCCTCGCGCCCTAATGACGAACCGCCCAAGGTGGTGATCAATATGGCCGGCGTGGCCAAGCGCCCGGAGATTCCGGTCAAGGATTTCGCCGAGGCACTCGGCGTTCAGCCGGCCCTGGTTCTGCCTTTCGAGCCGCAATTGTTCGGCAAGGCCGCCAATGACGGTCAGATGATTGCCGAGATCGACCCCAAGTCCAAAGCGGCTGAAGGCTTTGCCCACCTGGCTTCGATGATTTCGGGACGGACTTCCGTTCCGGTCAAGAAAGGTCTTTTCGGAGGCCTGTTTGGAAAGTGATCTGATCCATGTTCGGTAAGCGAGACGCCACCGCGACACGACCTGATCCGAAGCCGGCCCCTGCGCCGGCTTCCGCTGCGCCTGCGGCCAAGCCGAAGCCGGCGCCCCGGCCACCGGAGAAAACGGCCGCCAAGCCGGCTGCCGCACCGGGCCCCAAGCCTGCGCCGAAAGTTAAGCCGGTGGTTTCGACTGCCGACACCCAGCACACTGACGCCTACTACGCCATCAAGACGACGATTTTCAACGCGCTGATTGACACGATTGATCTGGGCGCGCTGGCCCAGCTCGACAATGAGACAGCGGCCGAGGAAATCCGCGACATCGTCACCGAGATTATCTCGATCAAGAATGTCGCCATGTCGATTGCCGAGCAGGAGCGCCTGCTTCAGGACATCTGTAACGACGTTCTGGGATATGGCCCGCTGGAGCCGCTGCTGGCACGAGACGATATTGCCGACATCATGGTCAATGGCGCTGGCGATGTGTTCATCGAAGTCGGCGGGCGGGTTGAAAAGACCAATATCCGTTTCCGCGACAATGGTCAGCTGATGAATATCTGTCAGAGGATTGTGAGCCAGGTCGGCCGCCGGGTTGATGAGGCCAGCCCGATCTGTGACGCGCGTCTCGCCGACGGATCCCGTGTCAATGTGATCGCGCCGCCATTGGCGCTCGACGGGCCGACACTGACCATCCGGAAGTTCAAGAAAGACAAGCTGCGTATGCAGAACCTGGTCGACTTTGAGTCGATCTCGCCGGAAGGCGCCAAGGTTCTGGAAATCATCGGAGCTTCGCGCTGTAACGTGTTGATTTCCGGCGGTACCGGTTCGGGTAAGACCACGCTGCTCAACTGTATGACCGGCTTCATCAGCGAGGAAGAGCGCGTCATCACCTGCGAAGACGCGGCCGAACTGCAGCTCCAGCAGCCACATGTGGTCCGTCTGGAAACACGTCCGAAAAACCTGGAAGGGTCCGGCGAGGTCACCATGCGTGATCTGGTCAAGAACTGCCTGCGGATGCGTCCCGAGCGGATCATCGTGGGTGAGGTTCGCGGCCCGGAAGCCTTCGACCTCCTGCAGGCCATGAATACCGGCCATGACGGTTCGATGGGTACGCTGCACGCCAACAGCCCGCGTGAAGCCCTGTCGCGGATTGAGTCGATGATCACGATGGGGGGCTATAACCTGCCCTCGAAGACCATTCGCGAAATGATTTCCGGCTCGATCGACATCGTCGTTCAGGCCGCCCGCATGCGGGATGGTTCACGGAAGATCACGCACATCACCGAAGTGATGGGCATGGAAGGTGATGTCATCATTACCCAGGACCTTTTCCTTTATGAAATGGACGGCGAAGACGAGACCGGCCGTATCAAGGGCGCTCACAAGTCCACCGGGATTGCCCGGCCGCGCTTCTGGGACCGGGCGCGCTATTATGGTCTGGAACGCGAGCTCGCGGCCGCACTCGATGCTGCGGAGGGCTAGGCGATGAATGGACAATTGCCTCTCCTGTTTGCCGCCGTGGCCGCTTTTATTGCGGTTGGCGGTGTCGGCTGGGTGGTTTCCGGCGCTCTGAGCGATGGACAGAAAGCGGCTCGCCGCAAGGCCGTCGTCGCATCATCCCGGCCGCGCAAGCCACGGTCACGCGAGGCTGATCCCAATCAACAGCGCCGCAAACAGGTGGCAGACTCGCTCAAAGAGATCGAAGACAAGCAGAAGAGCGCCAAGAAGAAATCGCTGACGCTGAAATCGCAGATCGAGCAGGCAGGCTTCAATTTCTCGGTCAAGACATTCTGGATCGCCTCTGGCGTTATGGCCGTTACCGGCTTTGCAGTGGCGCTGCTGACCGGTCAAAGTCTCCTGGTTTCGGCAGGGCTGTCCCTGGCGGCTGGTCTCGGCCTGCCACGCTGGTTCCTCGGCATGCGCCGCACGGGACGGCAGAAGAAGTTTACCGAAGAGTTCGCCAATGCGCTTGATATTATCGTTCGCGGTATCAAGTCGGGCCTGCCGCTGAATGAATGTATCAAGGTGATTGCCCGCGAATCCCCGGATCCGGTCGGTCCCGAATTTGCCAAGCTGGTCGAGGCACAGGCCGTCGGCGTGTCCCTGGAAGAGGGCACAAAGAAAATGGTCGAGCGGATGCCCCTGCCGGAACTGAACTTCTTTTCGACCGTGCTGACCATCCAGGCCAAAACCGGTGGTAATCTCGCCGAGGCGCTGGGAAATCTGTCGGCGGTCCTGCGCGCCCGCAAGATGATGCGTGAGAAGATCGGCGCGCTGTCCTCGGAAGCCAAGGCCTCCGCGATGATCATTGGCGCGCTGCCGCCCGGCGTTCTCGCTATCGTCTATGTCACCACGCCGTCCTACATGACCGCCATGTTCGTGGAGCCCAAGGGCCAGCTGATGCTTCTGGGTGGCGCCATATGGATGGGTATCGGCATCCTGATGATGCGCGGCATGATCAACTTCAAGCATTAGGGGACGGGGATGAGCTTCCAGGACATCGCCGAACTCGTCACCAATCCGCAGGTGATCTGGTCTGTCATCGCGGCCATTGCCGTGTTTGCGACCGTGGTCACCCTGACCTCTCCGATGATGGGTCAGAACAAGCTGGATAAACGCATCAAGGGTGTCCAGAACCGCAAGGAAGAATTGCGCCGCAAATCCCGCGAAGCCCTGGAGGAGGCCCATTCGGGCAGCCTGCGCGGCAAGGAGACCAAGGGCCTCGCCAAGACGGTGGTTGAAAGCCTGAACCTCCAGAAACTGTTCGAGGATCCGGGCCTGAAGGACAAGCTGACCCAGGCCGGTTTCCGCGGCAATGGTCCGGTGATGACCTTCTATTTCTTCCGGCTGACAGCGCCCATTCTGCTGTTCGGCGGCGCTGCCTTCTATGTCTTCTTCATCAATGATTTCGGCCTGCCGACCATTACCCGCTGGTGTGCGGCGGCCGGCATCGGAATGCTCGGCTATTATGCGCCAAACCTCTATCTGCAAAATGCGGCGGCCAAGCGCCAGCAATCGATCATGCAGGCCTTCCCGGACGGGCTGGATCTGTTGCTGATCTGCGTCGAGGCCGGCATGTCGATCGAGGCCGCCTTCCAGAAAGTCTCAGGTGAGGTGGGTGCCCAATCCATCGAGCTGGCCGAGGAATTGTCGCTGACGACGGCCGAATTGTCCTATCTGCAGGATCGGCGCTCGGCGTATGAAAACCTGGCCAAACGGACCAATCACCCCGGGGTGAAAGCCGTGGCAACCGCGCTTATCCAGGCGGAACGTTATGGTACGCCGCTGGGTCAGGCATTGCGCGTCATGGCCAAGGAAAACCGCGATATGCGTCTTGCCAATGCCGAAAAGAAAGCCGCAGCCCTGCCTGCAAAGCTGACCGTGCCGATGATCGTCTTCTTCCTGCCGGTGCTGTTCGTGGTGATCCTGGGCCCGGCGATCATGCGCTACCAGGCGATGTAAGTCCTCGCTTTTCTGGCGATTATTCTCGCCATGCGCGGATTGCCCGGTTAAAACCCCTGCATGCTTACTCGCCGCCGCAGCGTTACGCGTGAAGAGACCAACGCGATTGCCAGCCGTGCCTCCGAGGCCGCACTGGCCGCATTGGGGCGTGAAGATTTTGCCCGTGCACGAGATGAGCTGAGTGTCGTGCCGCGGCGCGTCGAGTTTGCGGAATCAGGCTGGAAAGTAGCGCTGGTCAATGCACTGACAGATTTGGCCGCCGGCAAGCGGAAGAACGGCATCAACACTCTTATCAAAGTCTTCCAGAGGCTCGACGACACCGGCCTCACTCAGGATGACAAGGGCTATTTGCGCCTGTTCGCGCTCTATCGCGCGATCGAACATTCAAAGGACGGGCGCGCGCCGGCTGCACTGCGCGATCATGCCGAGGATTTCCGTTTTGATACGACGCTGGTTGACCCGGCGCTGAAAGCGCTTTTTCCCCTCAAGCGGGTCGAGCAAAAGGCGGACGATATTCCGCCACCGCCTTTTCCGGCCGGAATGGGATCTTCCGAGGCCTGATCAGCGGGCACCGCTGTCGTCGCGAATGGCATCCCAGCGGCGGCCGGTCGTCAGCATGGCACGGATATAGGCCATGTTGGCTTCTGCTGTTTGTGGACTGACATCGACCCGGGCCATGGCTTCTGCCTCATCGAACCGCCCCTGGAGGGCAATCACGAGCGCCAGATTCTGGCGGACCGTGGCGTCGGCGTTCGGGCGTGCCATGGCTTCGCGCAACAGGCGTTCGGCCTGCGGTGCGTCGCCGTCAAAGGCATAGGACAGGGCGAGATTGGACAAGATGGAGGCCTCGCCGGGCGAAAGGGCCAGTGCCTCGCGGTATTTCTCGCGCGATTGTTCGCGCAGGCCGGCCTGCTCATAGGCCACACCGAGAATATTCAGAACCTGCCAGTCAGTCGGGCGGGCGGCGGCCACGCGGGCCAGCGGCTCGATCGCGACGGCGCCGCGGCCGGCTTCGGTCAGGGCTGCGCCATAGGCCAGCTGCAAATCGATATCTTCCGGGTAAAGCGCCATCGCCTGGCGGGCGACGGTCGCCGCGCGCTGGGTCTGGCCGATCCGGCGTAAAACGCGCGACAGCTCAACGGCGGCCTCGCGATCGGCCGGATTGAGTTCGTGGGCCTCTGCCCAGAAGGCAGCCTGGGTGAGCAAGTCCTGGCTTCGGATGGCCTGGCGCTCGGCCTGGCTGGCGGGGACGATGGAGGCGCGCTGGGTCAGGTCTTCCGCCAACGCCTGTTCCTGTGGCGTCCGCGAGGTTGCGCACGCTGTCAACGCGAAGGCGGCGGCCATCAGGGTGAGTTTCGACACGACACGCATGGGTCAGGTCCTTTACCGGTAGTATTCCCGCATTACTCTTCGCTGTGCCGGTCAAGAATGCGTTAATCTCTTCGCCCGGTTTGTTTGGACATTCGATATTTTCCGGAGACTCGCCACGTGACCGATATTTTCGCCGCTCCTTCCGACAAGAACCGTCTGATCCTGGCGGTGCCGGCAAGCCTGGCCGAGACCTTGCCCGAGACGCTGACGGATACCGGGCGAGCAGTGGCGAAGGCGAATTCCTTTGGCGGCGATGCAGGACAGATTGTTCTATTACCGGAAGGCAGCGGGGCGGATGCGCTGGTCGGGCTGGGCAATGCCACGGATCCATTTGCGTTAGGCGATGCGGCTAAAGTTCTCCCTGAAGGCGATTGGCAGCTCGAAGGTGATCTGGGCGAGATCGACCCGACCATGGCAATGGTGGCTTTCGGAGCCGGGGCCTATCAGTTCACGCGCTACAAGAAACCGGCCCGCAAGCCGGCGCGGCTGGCGCCCGTCGACGGGGCAGATGTGGAAGAGGCCACGCGGGTGGTGCGGTCGATCTGGCTGACGCGGGATCTGGTCAATACTCCAGCCGGCGATATGGACCCGGCTGCGCTGCAGAAGGCCGTCGAGACGGTCGGCAAGGAATTCGGTGCCAAGGTAAAGGCCACGATCGGCGATGATCTGGTCAAGGAGCGCTACGGTATGATCCACGCGGTCGGCCGGGCGGCGCACTGCCCGCCACGCCTGATCGAGCTGGAGTGGGGTGATCCGAAGCATCCGCGCCTGGCCATTGTCGGCAAGGGGATCACGTTTGACAGCGGTGGCCTCGACATCAAGCCGGCGGCCGGCATGCGCCTGATGAAAAAGGATATGGGTGGATCCGCCAATGCGCTGGCGCTGGCCCGGCTGATCATGGATGCAAAACTGCCGGTGCGGCTGCATTTGCTGATCGCGGCGGCCGAGAATGCGATCGATGGAAATGCGTTCCGCCCCGGGGATGTGCTGACGTCGCGGCTCGGCCTGACGGTGGAAATCGACAATACGGATGCCGAAGGCCGGCTGGTTCTGGGCGATGCCCTGGCCAAAGCGGTCGAGGATGATGCCGAGCTGATCCTCGATTTTGCGACGCTGACGGGGGCGGCCCGGGTGGCGCTGGGTCCGGATCTGGCGCCCTATTACACCGATGACCAGGCCTTTGGCGACGCGCTGGCCGAGGGTGCGGCCAAGGTGGGTGACCCGGTCTGGCGGATGCCGCTCTGGGACGGCTATGACAAACAGCTAGAAGGCACGATTTCCGATCTGAAGAATACCGGTGATGGCGGTTTTGCCGGCTCGGTCACGGCGGCGCTGTTCCTGCGGCGTTTCACTGGTGGCCGGCGCTGGTGCCATTTCGATATCTTCGCCTGGAATCCGAAGGACCGGCCGGGCCGGCCTATGGGGGGCGAAATGCTGGGGTCCCGTGCGGCCTGGGAAGCGCTGAAGGTTCTCTATGGCTGATCTGGACAACCACCCCCGTCTGCTGCCGGCGCGACCCGACCTGGCTGCCGCACATCTGAAGGGCCGGGTTGAGGCCGAGCGCTTCGTGGAGCCTGTCGAGATGCAGGTTACGGCGGGCTGCACAGCCATACGGCGTGAACCGCGCGATGACGGCGCCATGGATACCCAGGCCCTGTTCGGTGAAGTGTTTGCCGTGTTGGAGGAACGTGATGGCTGGGCCTGGGGCTTTTCGCGATATGACGGATATGTCGGCTGGGTCGACATGACGGCGCTGTCGCAACCGGTAAGCCCGGCTACGCACCGGGTCAGCGCGTTGCGCACCTATCTTTTCTCCGAACCGGATCTGAAATCAGCTCCGAATTGTCTGGTTTCGATGAATGCAAAGATTGCAGCTGGTCAACAGGAAGGCCGGTTCATCGATGTAGGCGGACGGGGCTGGATTTTTGAAGGTCATGTCGTGCCGCTGGGTCATGCCGAGCCGGATTTCGTCAGCGTGGCGGAGCGGTTCGTGGGTTCGCCCTATTTCTGGGGTGGCAAGGAAAGCCTGGGTCTGGATTGTTCCGGCCTGCTGCAATGTGCGCTGGAGGCGGCCGGCATTCCCGTGCTGCGGGATGCGTGGATGCAGGAAGCCGATCTGGGCGCGCGCTATCCGGTGATCCCGAACACTGCGGCTCGCCGGCGCGGGGATGTCGTCTTCTGGGCGGGTCATGTCGGCATCATGACGGATGCCGATCACATCGTGCATGCCAATGCGACCTTCATGGAAACCGTGATCGAACCGGTGGCAGAAACAGAAAGGCGAGCCGTTGAGAGCGGCTCGCCTGTTACATCGGTCGTGAGAGTAGCGGCCTAGTTGCCGCCTTCTTCAGCGGGAGTGTCCTCGGCGCCGCCACCCTGGGCAGCATCCTCGATCGCATCCATCTGATCCGACAGGTTCTCGGCTGCTTCGGTTGTGGCAGCGTCAACTTCGCCTGCGGCGTCCATCATCGCGTCCTCAACCATGCCGTCAGCCGCGTCGGCGGTTTCCGCAACAACGGGGGCCGGAAAAGGCACCGGGCTGTCGGACAGGGTCTGCATATAGGCCAACAAATTGGCGCGGTCCTCATCGCCGCGGATACCGGCGAAGGCCATGGCCGTGCCGCTGATATAGCTGCGCGGATTGGCGATGAAATGGTCGAGCTCTTCATAGGTCCAGTTGCCGCCATGGTCGCTCATGGCGCCGGAATAGTTAAAGCCGTCATAGGAAGCGACAGCACGGCCAACCACATTCCAGAGATTCGGTCCCTGCAGGTTTGCGCCGCCGGGCTCGGCATTGTGGCAGGAGACGCAGCGGCGGAAGATCCGCTCGCCGGCACCGGCATCGGCGGCTGCCAGCAGCGTGCCGAGGTCGACCCTGACTTCCTCGACGGGGTCGGAGCCGGCATTGCCGCCCAGAACAGATTCGACATCGATCGGATAGGACAGGGATGCGTGCTCGTCGTCATGTCCGCCTTCCGAGAAGACGATGTCACCGACCACGCCGATGACCATGACCATCAGCACCAGACCGATAATGACGGCACCAATCTTGTTCCAGAAGAGATCGCCCATGCTTGTCCCCGAGAGTCTGAATTGAGCGGTGTTTGACACGCAGGCGCGCGCCAAGCAACTCATTGATGTTGTCAGTCACTTACCGATCACATGCCGCGTCGTAAAGTGGCGCATCGTCGCGGGTTACATTGCGGCAATGAAAGGCCGATTCACCGGCCTGTTCAGCCAGCATTCATCGCTGCCGAAAAAATCTCGGACCCGGGAAAACCGGCGTCTGGCCTTGCCTGTTCGTGCTTTCCCGCAGTCCCGGCAGCCGGATCGCTGCCTGTCCCATAACCTTTGTCCCCCCAACGAAAGGTCCAAAATGATGCGCACACTTGTTCTTTCTACTGTTCTTGCAGCAGCGGCGAGCGCTGCATCCTTCGCCGATGATGGCGATTTCACGCTCGGCGCCGGCCTCTCCACGATCGGCGTTTCAGAAGGCGGTTTTGATGTGGATGTCAGTGCCGTCACGCTCCGCGGCGGCTATGAATTCACGCGTTTTCTCGGTTTTGAAGGTCAGCTCGACATCGGCGTTGATGGCGACACGGTGATGTTCAACAACACACCGGTCGATGTCGATGTGAACATGGCAGCCAGCCTGTTCGGCGTAGCGCGCGCCCCGATTTCCGAAAATGCGAATCTATTTGCCCGCATTGGCTATACGACGGCCAATATCGAAGCGTCTGTGCCGGGCTTTGGCCTGACGGATGATGCTGACGGTTTTGCCTATGGCGTTGGCGGGGAGTTCTTCTTTGACGGACGCAATGGTGTCCGCATCGACTATACCCGTCATGAGCTGGACGATGCGGATGCCGATGTATTCGGTATTTCCTATGTCCGCCGATTTGGGGCGACGCGCTAAAGCGGAACCCGATCTGCTTGCCCGATGGCCGCGCTGTCACAGCGCGGCCATTTGCTTTAGCGGGACACCCAGACTTCCAGCAGACGGCGGGCAATGGCGATACTGGGTGGCACGTCCGCCTCCGGGTGCTGACCCGACAACATGTCGTGAATCTCTTCGCGGGAGAACCAGCGGGCCGATTCGATCTCATGGGTATCGACCTTGATATCGACCGTAATGGCCTCAATGATCACGGCGAGCATCAGGGAGGACGCAAAGGGCCAGGGTTGATCGGCGATCAGTTCCGCGGATGCGGGATCGCATTGCAGTCCAGCCTCTTCCCAGACTTCACGGGCGGCGGCCTGGGCAATGGTTTCACCCGGCTCCATGAAGCCCGCGAGCGCCGACCACATGCGCGGCGGCCAGCTCGACTGGCGGCCCAGAAGGCACCAGTCATCCTTGACCACCAGCATGATGGCGACCGGGTCGACGCGCGGGAAATGCTCGGTTCCGCATGACATGCAAAGCCGTTTGCGGCCGGCTTCCAGTTCGGTGGTCAGGGTTCCGCAATTCGAACAGAAGCGATTTTTCCGCCGCCATTCGATCAGCGACCGGGCCTGCGCCAGAATGCCGGTCTCCTCGATCGGCAGCTGCATGGCCGCGGTCCGTGTGTCGGTGAAGTCCGCGCCCTCGGCCTCGGCGTCAGGGTCAACGTCCACAGCATAAAGCGGTTCACCATTTTCCAGCCCCAGCAGGATCGGCGTATCGACCTGCTTCAATGTCAGGGCTTTGCCCATGGGCCAGCGAGCCAACCGGCCATTATCGCCAATCACGGGGTCCGCCCGGCGGAACGGGATGGCCGTGGCTCCTTCTGCCGTTTGCAGTTCCGCCAGCCTATCCGCATTGCGTCGGATATCCTCGGCCCGGTCGAGCGGGGAGAGGCAGAAAGCCAGTGGCGTGGACGGGTTCATGATCGGCTCTCCGGACGGAACGGCCCTCACATATGAAGCAGGCCGGAGGGCAGGTAAACCGGTTGACTCTTTTCTGCAATTAAGAACTAATCGCAATATATTTGATCAAGGAGGAGACCGTGGCGCGTGAAATCCGGATCGGGGGTGTACCCACCGACAGTGCTGCCAATGCCGCCAATATTGCGGTGCGGGACTGGTTGGAGACCCAGGCTCGCATTGCCGCCTATTGGCGCGACATACTGGTCGATCAGAACGGTGATCTCGACCTGATCGAAGCGCTGGATGCCCACGCGCTGTTTCTGAGATCCGCCACGGGCTGAATTCCGGCAGCGTCAATTTGCGCGAGGCAGTTCGTGCAATTCTGGGCTAGTCTGCCGGCATGTTCAGATTCCTGCTGATATTCCTGATGTTATCGGTGCCCTTGCCATTGGTGCACGCGCAATCTGCGTCATGGACGGGCCCTGACCGGTCCGGGGCGCTGGAATCCCTTCTGGCCGAAGTGCAGGCGGCGGAAAGTCATGGCCTCCACAGTGCGGATTATTTTGTAGACCAGCTGGAAGCCATTGATCCCGAGATTCCGGATCCGGCCAGTGATGCTTTTGCCGAACAGGTCTTCCGGGCCTTCGGCGAAGATTTGCTGAATGGCCGGCTAGATCCCCTGCTGCTGGACGAGCATTGGCCTTTCCCGCCGCAAGCCGTGGACATGGACCGTCTGGTCGAGTGGGCGCTGGAGACCGGCGAGAGTGATATCATTCTTGAAATGCTGGCCCCGCGTTCGCCGGACTATTTGATGCTTCGCCTGGAACTGGCGCGGTGGCGGCATCAGGATGATCGTGACTGGCTCCCCATATTGCATGAGGGTGATCCGCTGGAAGCCGGAGACAATGGCCCGGTCGTTCAGGCTGTCCGGGCGCGTCTGGTGCGGCTGGGGTGGCTGGCGTCAGACAGTCCTGTCGTGCCATTAGCGGAAACCCCGGCCAGCTTCGAAGGTCTCGAGGCCGAGCCGGACTTTGATAGGGATATGGAAGACGCCATCCGGCGGATGCAGACTTCTGCGCGCCTCACGCCAGACGGGCTGATCGGTCCCGCGACGCTGGCCTGGCTGAACCGCACACCATCGGACCGCATCGATACGCTCCGGGTCAATCTTGAACGCCTGCGCTGGATGCCGGATGATCTCGGCCCGGTGCATATCGCGGTCAATGTTCCCGATTTTACCCTGCAGGTGGTCGAGAATGGTCATATCGTGCAGCGGCATAATGTGATCGTTGGGCGGGAATCCCGTCCGTCGCCGGTGCTGACCGCCCGCATGGCCTACATGATCGTCAATCCCTGGTGGGAAACCCCGCCATCACTGGCCGTGCGGGACGAGCTGCCACTGTTCCGGCGCGACCCGGGGGCCGTTGACCGGCTGGGTTTCCAGATCCTCGACCGGTCAGGCAATGAGGTGGATCCCTCGACCATCAACTGGTCCGAGGTCAGCGCGCGGAACTTTCCCTACCGGTTGCGCCAGCGGCCGGGTCCGCTGAATGCGCTGGGCGTTGTGAAGTTCATCTTCCCCAACCCGCACAGCACTTTCCTGCACGACACGCCCGGGCGGCACCGGTTTGCCGAGATGCCGCGAGCCCTTTCGTCAGGATGTGTGCGTGTGCAGGACGCGCCCCAACTGGCGGAATGGGTGGTGCGCTTTGCCGCTGCGGATCCCGACAGACCGTCAGTCGACACTCTGATTGAGGCTGGCAATGAGGTGCGCATCAATTTTTCGTCCGAAATTCGTGTTCATTTCCTGTACTTTACCGCTTTCAGCGAGGGTGGGTCTTCCGTCCGCTTTGTGCGAGACCTATATCAGAGAGACCACACTGTTATTGAGGCTTTGAATGCGCCGCGCCCGAATCCTGAATTCCGCCGTCCTTGGCCTGAGCCTGGTCATGTCGTCTTCCGCCGCGATGGCGACGGATACGCCACCGAGTGCTCGGGCTGACGCATCGTCTGTCCGTCCGGCATTCGATGCGGGCCGGCTGGGTTTTTCTGTCCGGATCAATGACCGGGTCGAGACCGATTATTCGATCTTCTCCGTCATGGCGATGCCCGGCGATACGGTCACGCTAGGGGCCGAATACGGGGCGCGTTTTTCCAGCCAGAACACTCCATTGACGCCGGTTGAGGGTGTGGTCTCCTGGCAGGCCCCGGACACGCCCGGTCATCATGTGATCGAGATTGCCGGTGCCACCGGTGAGGTCATGCGCCTCAATATCTTCGTTCTGCACCCGGCTGACGAGATCGAGGGCGGTGCCCTGCATGGCTATGCCATCGGCGCCTATCCGGAAACGCCCTATCGCGGGCATGATGCCTATTTGCCGCCGGAAGGCTTTATCGGCGTGCCACCGGAGCTGCGTGATCTGCCGATCTCCCCGCACTTCACGCTGGGCCAGTTCCTTTGCAAGCAGGAGGGCGGACCCGAGCGTTTCGCGATTGTACGCGAGGATCTCCTCCTCAAGCTGGAATGGCTGCTGGCCGAGGTAAATGATCATGGCTGGCGCACGGACGGCTTTGTCGTCATGAGCGGCTATCGCACCCCGTCCTACAATGCGGCGATCGGCAATGGCCGTTATTCGCGCCACGTCTATGGCGGGGCGGCGGATATCTATATCGACGAGGATGGTGACGGGATCATGGATGATCTCAACGGCGATGGCGTGCTCGACCGCCGGGATGCCGGTGCGCTCTATGATCTGGTTGATCGCCTGCTGGGTGATCCGGATCACACCCACTTCCATGGCGGACTGGGTGAATACGGCTCGACCTCGGCGCATGGACCCTTCGTGCATGTCGACGAACGCGGCTGGAATGCCCGCTGGGGCCGGTCGACCTCGGGCGCCCGCTAGACACATTTTCTATTCAGCCTTCCCGAACGGGGCCACCTGGCCCCTCCAAATGTGCTATGTCGGAGTCCGGATCAGGGGAGGTCTGGCATGAAATTCCATCTTGCGAGTGCCGCATTGTCCTTGGGCCTGGCCGCATCGGCTCTGGCCCAGACCAGCGTTGAACCCGTCGAAAACGGTATCGATGCCTGTCCGGCCTTCGACATCATTCAGCAGCGCATTCTTGAAGTCGTGCGGGGTGTTTCCTTTGAAGGCAGCGAGGACGTCGCGCCGGAAGGTGAAGGCCCGATTGCGGTCCAGTTCATTCTCGATGCGTCGGGATCGATGGGCGCGTCGGCCGGCAACCGGACCAAGATGGAAATCGCGCGGACCGCTTTCATCAATGCGCTGGATGTGATCGAGAACGCCAACATCATCGCTTCGCTGCGCGCCTATGGATTTGATTCGAGCGTCGAGCACACCGCCGAGGCCTCCTGCCCCAACACAGAGCAACTGACCGGCTTTCTCTCCGGTGATATGAGCGCAATGGGTGCTGCGGCAGCCGACCTCTCGCCCTATGGCTATACACCGATTGCCACCAGTCTTGAGGCGGCCGCCGCCGATCTCGCCTCGCAGGAGGCGCGTGAACGGCTGATCGTGCTGTTGAGCGATGGCGAGGAGACCTGCCATGGCGATCCGGTGGCCACGGCGGCAAGCCTGCGGAACCAGGCGATCAATGTCTCGGCCTATGTCGTCGGGTTTGATCTTGACCCCGAACAGGAAGCCCAGATGCGGGCAGTCGCCGAAGCGGCTGGCGGGCGTTACATCAATGCGCCGGATGCCGATGCGCTGGCCGAGGCGATGCGGGAAGTCGCCGGCATGACGGTCAGCCGGTCCGAGCGCCAACTGATCCGCTGTGAAAACCCGGTCGAGGGCGGGCTGACGCCGGAGACAGCCATTCCGCTGGAGCCGGGTATCTACACTATCGGTGAATTGCTGCCGCGGGGTGAGTATCGCTATTTCCGTATTGATACGGCGGAAGGCGAAATGGGCGTCGTGCGCGGCCTTCTGCAAAGCTATGCCTATACAGGCGAGGATGACAGCGCGGTCGAATCCGCGGCCTCGCTGGGGGCGATGACCATCCGGATACTGGACCCGCAGGGCGAACGCGCCGGGTCCGGCTTCCCGCGAGAGCGCAATCTGCCGGGCGAGAGCCTCACCGGCTATTATGTCGATACCAGCGGTGAGGGCTTCATCATCGGCATTGGTGACAATTACGAACGCACCAGTCCGCTCAGCCTGTTCGAGATCGCCATCGAGGATGCATCCGACAATGGAGCGGGCGATGCCGATTCCGAACGCGAGGGTGTCTATCCGGCGCTGGCGCCGGGTGAAACCGGAACCGGGCTCATTGGCCATGATGATCTCATCGATCTCTGGCAGATTGATGTGTCCGGGCCCGTGGATGTTCTGGTCGACCTGGAAAATGACGAGATGCGTTTCGGCGTGACGGTCTTCGATGCGGATACCGGGCGCCGGGTGCAGCGCGAGCGGCCGGAACCGGGCGAACACAGCTTTGCCATCGAGGCGGACGCGCCCGTGATCGTTGAAATCTCGACACAGGAACCGCGGCTGGCCTCCCGCCATAGCCGTTATCGGATCAGCATCAGCGAACGCTGACTCCTTGCCCTTGCTATAGGGCGCGCGAAAGCCGATATTGGGGGTGGAAGACCGGCGCGGACGGACGCCTCGCCAACCCGGTCAGGTCCGGAAGGAAGCAGCCGTAACGAGTTTTGCTCCGGGTCGCTGTCCGGTCTTCCACCTAACTCCGGAATCAGCCCAACAAGGTGATATGGACGACGCGCCCGAACAGATGACGGACACCGATCCGGGGCCGTCTCTGGGGCTCGATCTCCCGGAGGATGATGCCGGCTATCAGGTGCTGGCGCGCAAATACCGTCCCACACGTTTTGAAGATCTGATTGGCCAGGAAGCCATGGTGAGAACGCTCACCAATGCGTTCAAGACCGGCCGGATTGCTCATGCTTACATGCTGACCGGCGTACGCGGTGTCGGGAAAACCACGACGGCGCGGCTGATTGCGCGGGCCCTGAACTATCTGACTGACGATGTCGATCAGCCGTCAATCGCGCTGGATCCACCAGGTGTACATTGCGAGGCCATCCAGAAGGGCAGCCATGTCGATGTGATGGAGATGGACGCCGCGTCTCGGACAGGCGTTGGTGATATTCGCGAAATCCTTGAAGGCGTGCGCTATGCGCCGGTCTCGGCGCGCTACAAGGTCTATGTGATCGACGAAGTTCACATGCTGTCGAATTCGGCTTTCAACGCGCTTCTGAAGACGCTGGAAGAGCCGCCACCGCATGTGAAATTCATCTTCGCGACGACTGAAATCCGCAAGGTGCCGGTGACGGTGCTATCACGTTGTCAGCGGTTTGACCTGAAACGCGTCGACCGCGATGTGCTGACCGGACATCTGGACCGGATTGCCGAAAACGAAGGCGCCTCGGTGGCCGAGGATGGTCTCGCTTTGATTGCCCGCGCCGCCGAAGGCTCGGTGCGCGATGCGCTGTCGCTTCTGGACCAGGCTATCGTGCAGGGCGAAGGCGAGGACGGGCCTGTCAGCGCCTTGCAGGTGCGAGACATGCTGGGACTGGCAGACCGGGCGCGAGTGCTGGATTTGCTGGAAGCCGCATTGGCCGGTGATCATGCCAGGGCGCTTTCCGAGATGGCTTCGCTTTATGATTCCGGCGGCGACCCGGCGATCATCACCCGCGACTGCCTCGACTATGTCCACGCCATCACCCGCGTGAAGGCTGCCGGGCCGGACACCGATCTGGCCGAGGCGAAAGAAACCGTCCAGCGGCTTGTTGCTTTGGCCGATAATCTGTCGATCGCCCAACTGACCCGGCTCTGGAAGATTCTGCTGGTCGGGCTGGAAGATGTCCGCCGGGCGCCCGATCCTCTGTCGGCCGCCGAAATGACACTATTGCGGTTGGGGTCGGCGGCTTCGCTGCCCTCGCCGGAAGATGCAGCCAAAATGCTGCGCGGTGAAATGGAGGCCGCCCCCTCCGCCCCAAAGTCTGAGCCGGCGCCTGCGCCGGAACCGGCCCCGGTGGCGCAGATGGAAGTCGAGGCCGAGCCAGCCGCTCCGCTTGAAAACGCTCCGGCGTCCCTCGATGAACTCCATGAGGCGATGAGTGAACGCGCCGATGCGCATCTGCGCTCGGATATTACCCGTTTCGTCCGGCCGATCTCCTTCAAGCCGGGCAAGATCGTTTTCGAGCCTGCCGAACATGCGCCGCCGGATCTGGCGCAAAGGCTGGCGAAATGGCTGCAAGACCGGACCGGTTCGACCTGGGCGGTGCTGCCGACACATGACAGCCGCGGCGGCGAGACCATCCGCGAGCGGCAAAAGCGCGAGGAACGCGAGCATCTGGAGCGGGTGGCGCGTGATCCCGCTATCGCCAAGGCGATGCGCCTTTTCCCGGGCGCCGAGATCGTCTCGGTGACGAAGCCTGATACCGAAGACAATGAAGATGGAGCCGCGGCCAGCGCGGAGGGCCAGTCATGAAAGACCTGATGGGTTTGATGAAGCAGGCGCAGGAACTGCAAAAGCGCATGCAGGAAGCTCAGGCGCGCCTCGATGATGAAGAAGCCACGGGTGAATCCGGCGCTGGTCTCGTCCGCGTGACCCTGTCTGCCAAGGGCGACATGAAGCGGATCGAGCTGGACCCGACCATTCTGGTCGCCAGCGAAAAAGAGGTGGTCGAAGACCTGATCTCGGCCGCGCATGCCGATGCCCGCCGCAAGGCCGAGGACATCCAGGCGCGGGTAATGAAGGAAGCGGCCGGCGACATGCCGCTGCCGCCCGGCTTCTCCTTTCCGGGATAGGTCACGCGCGTGTCGAATTATTCCGCCGGACCCGAAATTGAACGCCTGATCCAACTGCTGGCCAAGCTGCCAGGGCTGGGCCCGCGATCAGCGCGGCGCGTGGCGCTGCACCTGCTGAAAAAGCGTGAAGCCCTGATGGGTCCGCTGGCCGAAGCCCTGTCGGAGGCCGCCGACAAGATCACCGCCTGTTCCACTTGCGGTAATCTGGATGTCTCCGATCCGTGCGCGATCTGCGCGGCGCCGGGACGCGATCCGTCGGTGATCTGCGTGGTCGAGACCGTTGGCGATATCTGGGCGCTGGAACGGGCGGGGGCCTTCAAGGGGCGCTATCACGTTCTGGGCGGGGTCTTGTCACCGCTGGACGGGGTGCGGCCGGATGATCTGAACATTGGCCGCCTGCTGGAGCGCGCCGCAGCTCCGGAGATCACCGAGATCGTTCTGGCTCTCAACGCCACGGTCGATGGCCAGACCACCGCGCATTATCTGTCCGACCGGCTGGACGGGCTGGATGTCACCATCACCAGCCTTGCCCGCGGCGTGCCGGTGGGCGGTGAGCTGGATTATCTGGATGATGGAACGCTGGCAGCAGCGTTTAAGTCACGGCGGCCGGCCTAGGCGGCTCTTGGCGGGTTCCGCAACGCCTTGGCAAAAATGGCGAGTGCCGCGCCCATATCGGGTTCGAAGGCGCTGATCTGCGCCCAGCGGCGGCGCGCCCGAGCCGGCAGTTCGCTCAGCTTGCCCGGCAGGATGCTGGCGGCGGTTTCCGCGATATCCCAGGTCCGGATGCCGAGCGCGGCAAAGCTCGGGGCGATGGCGCGGCCGGTATCCAGCGGGACTTCATAGGATGCGTAATAGGTCTTGTAGTGGGCTCCGCCCTTGCCGAGATCGACGCGGGAGAGGCCGAATTCCGGCGCCGCGTGGAAGATTTCATGCAGGAGGAGAAGGCCGGGAGAGACCTTGGCGAAGCGCTCGTCATAGGCCGGGAACCAGGAGTGATAGACACCACTAGCGCGCAGGCCAAATTCAACGGCGGCCAGATGGTCGCCAAACCACAGCGAATAGACCTCGCCGCGGAAAGCGGGATCTTCAAGCCGGTTGAGGTTTTCAATCAACTGGCGCGCCCAGCCGACATTGAAGACGTCCAGTTTTCCCGTGCGGTCATACTGTTCGGATTTCCACGATGTCAGCGTGTCCAGAAGCCGGCCATCGGGATCGCCGCTCTGAAGGCGCAGCGGGCCAAAATCGCGCTCGGCATTGCGGCGGCGGCGCTCGATCTTCTTGAATTGCGATTTGTGGGCGGCCTTTCGGCCTTCGAAATAGGCGTCTGGTCCATCGGAGAGATCGACCACAACCGAGCCATCGCGTTCGCGCGTATCCATTGAGGCGCAATCAGAGCCGTTCCACCAGTTTTCGAAGGCCATGAAGCCGCCGCCGATCCGGGTCAGGAAATCGCCGGCGCAGAAGCTGGTGCCCGGCTTTGTGACGACACCCTGATAGTCCGACATGGGCGAGCCCACGGGCCGGATACCGAGGCGGCGCGGGGCATGATAGGCGAAATAGCCGATGGTCTCGTCGTCTTCGCTGATAAGGGCGACCTGCACATCTGAACGCACATTGGCTACGGCGATGGCAAAGTCCGGCAGAAGATAGGGGCTGACCGGCTGGCCATCCTGGCACGCCCAGTCGCGCCATTGCTCCAGCTGAGCCTGTGACAAGTCCCGGATCGAAACGCTTTTCACGCGCATTCTGCCTCTCCCGTTTCGCTTTGACGGGGAAAAGCAAGAAAGATGCCGGTTTCTAGGCGCCGGGCAGGGCTTTTCCGGGGGTCTCGTCTTCAAGATCGACCTCGGCGATTTTCTCGCCCTTGGCTATGATCTTGCCGGTGGAAATCCTGATGTCACTGACATCGCGAACGGCCATGTCGAAATGGCGCTGTAGCTTGTCGACGCGGTCGTCGAGACGGCGGACATCGTCGACCATTTTTCCGACTTCCGCCTGGATCAAATGGGCCTGTTTGTGCATCTCGGCATCGCGCAGCACGGCGCGCACCGTATTGAGGATGGCCATCAGCGTGGTAGGCGATACCACCAGCACCTTGCGGGCGCGGCCGTGATCGACCAAATCCGGGAAGTCGGCATGAATGGTCGCATAGACGGCCTCGGACGGAACGAACATCAGTGCTGTGTCGGCGGTTTCGCCAGGGATGAGATATTTCCCGGCAATGGCATCGAGATGTTTTTTTACATCGGCTGTAAAAGCTCGGGACGCCGAGAGCTTCGTGGCCTCGTCGGTGGCGCCGACCAGATTGCGATAGGCCTCCAGGGGGAACTTCGCATCCACGGCGATCGGGCCGGGTGGCTGGGGCAGGATGATCAACGCGTCGGGCCGCTTTCCGGTCGATAATGTGTGCTGGAAATCGAAGGCCGATGGCGGCAAGAGGCTTTCGATCACGTCCTTCAGCTGAACCTCGCCGAAGGCGCCGCGAGCCTGCTTGTTCGACAGGATCTGTTTCAGCCCGGTCACCTCACCAGAAAGTTCCGAGATATTCTTCTGGGCAGCATCAATCAGGGCGAGGCGTTCGTTCAGTGTCTGCAGCGACTGCGCCGTGCGCTGGGTCTGTTCGCCCAGACTGTCGCCAACCCGTTTGGTGACCGCATCCAGGCGCTCATTCATGGATTTCTGGAGCTCGGTTCGGCCTGATTGCTGGTCATTTGCGATCTGGGTGAGGCGACCCTGCAATTCGGCATTGGCGCGCGACAATTCGGCAATCGCAGCGGCCACGCCGTCATCTCCCTTGTTCTTGCGAAACAACAGGGCTGCCAGTCCGGCGCCAGCCAGAACGGCCAGCACCAACAGGCCGGCTGCGTAGGGCAGAAAGCCCGGATCGATTGTCTCGGCCATGCAGCCTCTCCGTTTCCAGCCCCGCAGTATTGCTGATTCGGCAGTTTCTGACTTGGTGGGCAACTGTGACTTGAACCCCGCCGTCCGCTCGCATACCTATGCAGCATGGCAGTACGCGAGATTCTCACCGTTCCCAATCCGGTTCTGAAACAGAAATCGGAGCCCGTCGATATAGTCGACGAAGAGCTCCGGTCGCTGATGGATGACATGCTGGATTCGATGTATGCCGCCGATGGTATCGGCCTGGCTGCGGTACAGATCGGCGTGCCCAAGCGTGTTATCGTGATGGATCTCGACTGGGGCAAGGGCGAGCGCAATCCGCGTTATTTCGTCAATCCGGTCCTGTCTGATCCCTCCGACAACAAGCTGCCCTATGAAGAGGGGTGCCTCTCCGTGCCGACCTATTTCGACGAGGTCGAGCGCCCGGACCGGATCCGGATTGATTATCTGGACTATGACGGCAAGCCGCAGACCGAGATTGCCGAGGGCATGTTTGCCGTGTGCATCCAACACGAGATGGACCATCTCGAAGGCGTGCTCTTCATCGACCATCTCTCGCGGCTGAAGCGTCAGCGCGCCGTTCAGAAGGTCAAGAAATTCGTCAAAACCCGCGAACAGGACGACGCTGCATGATCCGATTAGTGACCGCCATGGCGGTGCCGGCGCTGCTGGCCGCCTGTACGCCTCCGCCGGATGAGGTGCAGGCCGCGACCCTGTTTGATGCGCTGCAAGCCTATTGCGGGCAGGCGTTCGAGGGCGCTGTCGCCAGCGAGGATCCGCGCGATGCGGACTGGGCCGGCCAGACGCTCACCATGCATGTGCGCGAGTGCTCGGATAATGAGATCCGCATCCCCCTGCATGTCGGTGAAGACCGCTCGCGCACCTGGGTAGTGTCGCGCACGGAGGCCGGTTTCCGTCTGAAGCATGACCATCGCCACGAGGATGGTTCGGAAGATGTGCTGACCCAGTATGGTGGCGACAGTTCCACAGTATCGGACTCGCGTGTCGAGTTTCCGGCTGACCCGTTCAGCCGCGATTTGTTCGAGCGCGAAGGCATTCCGGCCTCGTCGGAGAATGTCTGGCTGATGCAGATTGAGGGTGAGAGCTTCACCTACGGGCTCGACCGTCCGGGCCGCACATTCCGCGCCGTGTTTGATCTCTCCACGCCCGTGGACGCCCCGCCTGCGCCTTGGGGTTTCGAGGACTGACCGCCGCCAAGGCTTGATCTTTCCCGCCCGATTGGCTCAAACGCCGCCATGACGCTTCGCCTTGCCTTCATGGGAACACCCGACTTTGCCGCTGCCTCACTGGCCGAGATTGCCGCAGCCGGCCACGACATTGTGCGCGTCTATACCCAGCCGCCGCGCCGCCGCGGGCGCGGGAAGGAAGAGCGCAAGACACCAGTCCATGAACTGGCCGAAACGCTGGGGCTGGAGGTGCACACGCCGGACAGCTTCCGCGATCCGGAGGTTCTGGCCGACTTCGCCGGTCTGGATCTCGATCTGGCGGCGGTCGTTGCCTATGGCCAGATCCTGCCGAAAGCCGCACTGGAGGCGCCGCACCTGGGCTGTCTGAACCTTCACGCGTCGCTCTTGCCGCGCTGGCGCGGGGCGGCACCGATCCAGCGGGCCATCATGGCAGGTGATGAAAAGACCGGCGTCCAGATCATGCAGATGGCGGAGGGGCTGGATACCGGGCCGATCCTGTTGTCCGAAACAGTGCGAATCTTTCCCTTCGATACGGCCGGCAGCCTGCATGACCGGCTGATGGCGACGGGTGCCCAGATGTGGCCGCGCGCTCTGGCCGCGCTGGAACGCGGCTCGCTGGAAGCGGTGGCGCAATCGGATGATGGCGCGACCTATGCGAAGAAAATCTCCAATGACGAGGCGCGCATCGACTGGTCGCGCCAGGCCACGGATGTCGCCAACCAGATCCGTGGCCTTTCGCCCTTTCCGGGAGCGTGGTTCGAACTGCCCACATCCAAAGGCCGGTCCCGCGTGAAAGTCCATCTGGCAAAAGTCGAGGAGGGTGAGGGCGCGCCCGGCACCGCGCTGGACGATGAATTGCTGGTCGCCTGTGGTGATGAGGCGGTGCGTCTGACGCGGCTGCAACGCGAGGGCAAATCGGCCATGGAGGCGGACGAGTTCTTGCGTGGCAATGCGCTGCCCGCCGGCACGGTGCTGGACTGATGCCGCGCTACAAGCTGACGATTGAGTATGACGGATCAGCCTTCATGGGCTGGCAATGGCAGGATCATGGCCCGTCCATCCAGGGCAGTTTGCAACGCGCTGCCGGACAACTGAACGGCTCGCCGGTGGAGGTGATCGGGGCGGGCCGCACCGATAGCGGCGTTCATGCGCTGGGGCAGGTAGCCCATCTTGATCTGGACAAGGAATTGCGGACCGACACGGTGCGTGATGCCGTCAACCAGCACCTCAAGCCGGACCTCATTGCCGTGCTGGATTGCGAGCAGGTGGACGAGGATTTCCACGCCCGCTTTTCGGCCACGAAGCGGCATTACATCTATCGCATCATTGACCGCCGCCCGCCCCTGACGCTGGACAAAGGCAAGATCTGGCGAGTGCCGGTGAAGCTGGATGTGGACGCCATGCATCAGGCCGCACAGAGGCTGGCCGGCCAGCATGATTTCTCGACGTTTCGCGATGCCCAGTGTCAGGCGGATTCGCCCGTGAAAACGCTGGATGCCATCGCTGTGCGCCGGGTGGCGGACGAGGTGGAGCTGACCTGTTCGGCCCTGTCCTTCCTGCACCGGCAGGTGCGCTCGATCACCGGGTCGCTGGTCGAGATCGGCCGGGGCAAATGGACCGAGACGGATCTGGTGCAGGCTCTGAAGGCACGCGACCGCTCACGCTGCGGACCGGTGGCACCGGCTGACGGGCTGTACCTGGAAAAGGTGGATTATCCGGCCTAGGGCAGCAACTGGATGATCATGAAGTCAATGAAGACGGGAATGAGGCCCATGGCGATGCCAGCGCCCAGCGGGAGGCCCAGTGCCGAAACGGCCACCCGCACATGGACGAAAATCCTCAGCATGAAATAGCCGAGCGTGTAGACGGTGGCGGCGGCCTGCGCGTTCATGATGCCTGACAGGTAGAAAGCAAACATCAGAGCCTGGACCAGGAACAGGAACATCACCGCCCAGTTATGCAACACGATCCAGTGCACGAAGCGATGCTTGACCCCGGCCAGGCGGGTCAGGAAGACCGCCAGCACGGGAAAGACCAGCCAGATCCGGACAAGATCGAGCAGGAATTCGCCGGGCGAATAGGTGAAGTTTGCACCCGGGGACAATTCGGCGGACAGGCGAACCGCGCCCTGAAGCGTGAACCAGAAGACCGGCAGTGTCAGGAATATGGCAGAAAAGCTGCGCACCAGACCGGCGGCGGTGAGATTCACGCGCTGGTCCCAGTCCGCACGGAAGGACAGGGCCCGCATTACGGCCGTCAGGCCCATCCAGGCTTCCGCAATCAGCCGGATCATGCGCCCAGCCCGAAATAGGCGCGGATCAGGCGCGCATAGATGCGGGTCAGCGTCTCGATATCGGCAATGTCCACGCGCTCATCCACCTGGTGCATGGTCGCACCGACGAGGCCGAACTCGGCAACCTGCGCATAATCCTTGATGAAGCGGGCATCGGATGTGCCGCCGCCGGTATTCATGGCCGGGGTGCGGCCGGTCTCGGCTTCCACGGCGGCTTTCAATGCATCAGTGAAATGATCCGGTGTGGACAGGAAAGCCTCGCCGGTCACTTTCAGATCCAGCTCGATCCGGCCTTCAAAACCAAGGCCGATGGATTTGGCCTCATCCTCTATCCAGCGCTTCAGATCATCGCCCTTATGGGCCGTGTTGAAACGGATATTGAACTTTGCCCGCGCCTCGGCCGGGATCACATTGTGCGGCTCATTGCCGACATCAATTGAGGTCACCTCCAGATTGCTGGCCTGGAAGTGCGGCGCGCCATCATCGAGTTTCCGCGCCAGCAGGGCGTTCAGCAATTCGATGAGTTTGGGAACCGGGTTCTCGGCGCGCTCGGGATAGGCGACATGGCCCTGCCGGCCGATCACGCGGATCACGCCATTCAGGCTGCCGCGGCGGCCCACCTTGATGGTATCGCCCATATGATGCGGATTGGTCGGTTCACCGACGAGCACATGATCATAGCGCTCGCCCTCTTCATGCAGGGCTTCCATCAGTTTCTTCGTACCGTTGACGGCCGGGCCTTCCTCATCGCCGGTGATCAGGAAGACGATCGAGCCGGGAATGTCATGGGCAGACTGAACGCGTTCCACGGCGGCGACCATGGCGGCCAGAGCGCCCTTCATGTCAGCCGCACCACGGCCCCAGAGGACACCCTCCTCGATCCGGGCTTCGAACGGACCTTTCGTCCAGGCGGCATCATCGCCGGGCGGGACGACATCGACATGGCCGGCAAAGCCCAGCACCGGACCTTCGGTGCCCAGCCGGGCATAGAGATTATCGACCTCGTCGAACGGATAGCGTTTCGCCGTAAAGCCGAGTTTCACCAACGCCCCTTGAAGCACGTCCATCACGCCTTCATCGCGCGGCGTCACGGAGGGCGCGCGGATCAGGGCCTGGGCGAGGGGAAGGGGATCGGACATCTAATCGCGCAGAAGCTCGTTAATGCCGGTCTTGGCGCGGGTCTTCTCATCGACCGTCTTGACGATCACCGCGCAGGCGAGCGACGGACCACCCTTCGGGTCGGGGAGCGTGCCGGGTGCGACCACGGCATAGGGCGGCACCTCGCCATAGGTGATCTTGCCGGTGGCGCGATCGACAATCTTGGTTGAGCCGGAAATGAAAACGCCCATCGCCAGCACCGCGCCTTCGCGCACGATCACGCCTTCCACCACTTCCGAACGCGCGCCGATGAAGGCGCCGTCCTCGATTATGGTCGGATTGGCTTGCAAGGGTTCCAGCACGCCGCCAATGCCGGCCCCGGCAGAAACGTGGACATTCTTCCCGATCTGCGCGCAGGAGCCGATACTGGCCCAGGTATCGACCATCGAGCCTTCACCGACATAGGCGCCGATATTGACGTAGGACGGCATCAGCACGGCGCCGGGCGCAATGAAGGCACCGCGGCGCACAGCGCAGGGCGGTACGGCCCGGAAACCTGCGGCCTTGAACTCGGCCTCGCCCCAGCCGTCGAATTTGGAGGGCACCTTGTCCCACCATTTCGCACCGCCTATGCCGCCGCTGATCTCGGCCATCGGATTGAGGCGGAAGGACAGGAGGACGGCTTTCTTCAGCCATTGATTGACGACCCAGCTGGCGCTGGACTTCTCCGCGACCCGGGCCTTGCCACCATCAAGCAGAGCGATGGCCTGTGCGACCGCATCGGCGACTTCCGAATTCAGCGCGCCGTCCTGGTCGCGCCGGTCCCAGGCGTCGTCGATAATCGAGGCAAGGCGGGCAGTATCAGTCATGCAGCTTGGTCTTTCGTTCGGGCGGTCGAGAGGAAAGTCTTCAGACAATCGGCGGCGAAATGGACATGGTCGGGATGATCGTCCGGACCGGCACTTTCTTCGTCACGCGGACCGGGACGGGCGCGCACCAGGATCGTCGTCCAGCCCAGTTCATAGGCGGTCTTCAGATTCCGGATGGAGTCCTCGAAGAAGGCGCTTTCCGGTCCCTTCACGTCAAAGCGCCGGGAAAAGATCTCGAAACCTTCCAGATGTGGCTTGGGTTTGAACCCGGCGGCCTCGACATCGAACATGTCGTCGAAGCAGTCATGCAGACCCAGCTTGTCGCAGATCTGCTCGGCATGTTTCAGCGAGCCATTTGTATAGACATAACGCTTGCCGGGCAGGTCACGGATATGACGGGCCAGTTCCGGGTCGGGCGTAATTACGCTGTGATCGATATCGTGTACGAAATCGAGGAAGTCGCGCCCGTCCGGTACCTGTCCGTTGGCCATCAGACCGTTGAGCGTCGTCCCATAATTGCGCCAGTAATCTTTCTGTACCTTGCGGGCATTCTCATGGTCGAGATCGAGCAGGCGGGCGACATATTCTGTCATCCGGCGGTCAACCTGCGCCATCACTTCGGCATCGGACGGGTACAAGGTGTTGTCCAGGTCAAAGACCCAGGTCGAGATATGCGACAGGTCGGCACTCATTCCTGAGGCTCCACCGGGGCCGTCCGTTCCAGAACACGGAAATCATTGATCGTCAGCGCAATCCGGCTGGTCCCGTCCACCGGATCCGGAATAATGCGGAACAGACCGGTGCCATAACCGCGTCCGGCGCATTCCGTGCGGCCCTCGGCAACAAAGCGCGAGGGTGAATAACAAAAAGATTCCGTACCGCCCTGGAGGCGGCCGGGCGTATCGCCCGTACGCTCGGCATAGAACCAGGCATTGGCTTCATCGAGATGCTCGGCCAGAAGACGCGCACAACCGCCGGCATCAAGCCGCCACCAGCCGCGGGATTCCCATTCCTCATTGCGTTGACGGCCGAGCGCGACGGCGATGCGGCCCTCGGTCTCGTTGCAGATGACAAGGCCGGCATCTGCATTTCGCCGGATGGCAGCCGCCTCCAGCGCGTCAATCAGTTCGGCTCTGGGAGGTGTGCTCGGGAGTCCCTCAGCCTGAACAAAGGCCGAGATTGCGCGGAAGGTGCGCCGGCCCTCAAGCCCGTCAATGGTGCGGATATCAAAGCCGGCATCGCGCAATAGACGCTGGGTACCGGCTTCCTGGGCGTCATCGCCATAGTCGGCCGGTTCGACCAGCACGGTCCGCAAGCGGTGGTCCCCGCGCAAAATGTCGAAGCCCCGCCGGTCAAGGCCAAGCGATTCGCAATCGCTGACGCCTTCCACGGCGAAATCCGAAGCCCCGACGCACAGATCAAGCTGGCCGCCCCATTCGCGCACGCCGCCCAGATAGGCTGCAGTCGATCGGGCATAGAAGAGGAGTGGGCGGTCGCTTTCGGGGTCGAATGTCGGCCCGGACTCAACGCATTCACCGGGCCGGACACGGGTCCAGCCTTCCACGGCGATCTCCGAGCTTTCGGTGACCCAGCCGAGTGCGACTTCGACAATGAAGCTGGTTTCATTGCAAATGTCGGCAGCCCGTGCGGGCGCCGCCGGCAAAAGGAGTAGAGCGATAAACAGGGCGCGCAGGATCATGAGTCCAATCTAGCCTGAAAACTCCGTCGTGAATGCGGCAATTGCATCGCGCAGATCATCCAGACCGGTTTTCTTGGTCGAGGATGTCGCGATAATTTCCGGATAGGCTGCCGGCCGCTTGGCGAGCTGGCCCAGCGTCGTCGCTGTGATCCTGTCCTGCTCGGCCGTTTTCAGCTTGTCCGCCTTGGTCAGCACGATCTGATAGCTCACGGCAGCTTCGTCCAGCCCGTCCATCATGACGGTGTCGGTCTGCTTCAGGCCGTGGCGGGCATCGACCAGCAGATAGACCCGCTTCAGATTGGGCCGGCCTTTCAGAAAAGCCTCCGTCAGACGGGTCCAGACCTGGGCGGTTTTCTTCGGTGCCTTGGCAAAGCCGTAACCCGGCAGATCGACCAGCCGGATTTCGCCACCGAGATTGAAGAAATTCAACTCGCGTGTACGGCCGGGTTCACCGGACGCCCGCGCCAGCTGCCGGCGATTGGTCAGCGCATTGATCAGGCTGGATTTCCCGACATTGGAACGGCCCCAGAAGGCGACCTCGGGCATGTCGGCGGGCGGCAGGCCCTGCAGGTCGACCGCGCCCTTCATGAAGTCGCAGGGACGTGCAAACAGCGCCCGGCCGCGCCCGGCGCCCGGAAGGCCGGGCTCGCCGGTCAGCTGGTTTCTCCACCACGATTGCGCAGGCGGGCAATCAGCTTGTCGAGCTGGGTATCCACACCCTGACGCCGCATGATGATGTATTGCTGCACTACCGACAGGAAGTTGTTCCAAGCCCAGTAGATCACCAGACCCACAGCGAACTTGGCCAGCACGAAGGTGAAGACCAGCGGCAGGAAGGCGAAGATCCGCTGTTGCATCTTGTCTGGCGGCGGCGGGTTCAGCGATTGCTGGGCCCACATGGTGATACCCATGATGATCGGCCACGCCCCCAGCGCCAGAACACCGCCGATCAGCGGCATGCCTGAGGGGTCATAGGGCAGAAGGCCAAACAGATTCCAGAGATTCGTCGGATCCGGTGCGGACAGGTCCTGTACCCAGCCCGGGAAGGGCTGATGGCGCATTTCCAGTGTCACGAACAGGGTCTTGTAGAGGGCGTAGAAAACCGGAATCTGGAACAATATGGGCAGGCAGCCTGCCAGCGGATTGACCTTCTCGCGCTGATAAAGCGCGATGATTTCCTGTTGCTGCTTTTGCTTGTCGTCTTCGAAGCGGTCGCGGATTTCCTGCATTTTCGGCTGCAGATTCCGCATCTTTGCCATCGACACATAGGCGCGGTTGGCGAGAGGGAAGAAGAGCAGCTTGACCAGAACGGTCACCGCCAGAATGGCAAAGCCGATGCCGCCCAGATAACCGGAAAGCATGTGCAGCAGCCAGAAGTACGGGCGCGTCAGGAACCAGAACATGCCCCAGTCAACCGCCATGTCGAAACGGGAAATGCCGAGATCATCCTCATAGGCCTGGAGCAGGTCGACGCGTTTGGCGCCGGCAAAGATGCGAGCTGTGGTTTCCAGCGTTTCGCCCGGTGCCAGTTCGATCGGCTGGGTGACATAACCCGACTGATAGGTGTCCGGCCCCTGGCGGCCGATCAGCCGCAGCGAGCCTTCGATTTCCATGGTCTGATCGGGAATGACGGCCGCCATCCAGTATTTGTCCGTAATGCCCAGCCAGCCGCCGGCGCCGCTCTCGGTGACCTCATCACCCGGATCCATGTCGCGATAGCCACGGTCCCGAAGCTGTGAGCCGACGACGCCGATCGGGCCTTCATGCAGAATGAAGAAGGGGTTCCACGGTGCCGGCGGTTCGCCATCACGGCGTACACGCGCAAAACGCGACAGGTTTGCCGGTGTGGTCGAGGTATTCTCGATGACATCGGCATAGGTGAACATATAATTCTCGTCGAGCGAGATGGTGCGGCGGAAGACCAGACCGTCGCTGCCGCGATATTCCAGCACGACCGGGGTGTCCGGGGTCAGTTGATCGCCCGAGACCAGTGCCCAGTTGGCGTTGAAGCCGGGGGCATCCGCCGGGCCGTCGCCAATCGCTTGCCAGCCATCCTGTGCATAGAAGGCATTCGCGCCGTCACGACGGCGAAGGAATTCGACCGGCGTTTCGTCATCAACCCCGGTATCGTAACGCTCCAGCCGCAATTCATCGATGCGCGTGCCGGTCAGGGACAGTGAGCCGGTCACAGCCTCGCTGACAATCTCGATACGCTGTTCCTCGGTAGTGGCGGCCTCGACGTTTTCGGTCGTATCCGAAGCGAGTTGCGTGATCTCGGCCTGAACCGCTTCGTTCTGCTCGGCAGCCAGTTCTGCCTGGCGGCGCTCGTTCATCGGGCCGAGCACGAAGATCTGATACGGGATCAGGATCGCAGCCGAGATAACAATGGCGAGGATGATGTTGCGGTTTTCGCCCATGATTGGGTGTCCCGATCAGTTCTGTTCTTTGCGTTCGCCCTTGTCCGGGCGGGCGAGGGTTTGCAGCGCCTGCGTGACATCGTCAAGCAAACGCGGCCATTCCCGTCCCGCCGTGGAGGCACGGGCGATGAACACATAGTCATTCCCGGCCTGTCCGTGGAGGGGCAATAGCAGCCTGGCCGCCTCTTTTAGCCGCCTTTTCGCACGATTGCGGACGACGGCTCCGCCAATTTTGCGGGTTGCAGTAAAGCCGACGCGGATTTCGCCGGGCGGGCAGTGGCCCTCGCGGGCCTGGATCACAATGCTGGAACGGACGGCTTTGCGGCCCTGGGCCACATATAGAAAATCCCGCCTGACGCGCAGGCGGGATATCCTGATTTCGGTATCGCTGTTAGCGATCAGGCCGACAACCGCTTGCGGCCCCGGGCGCGGCGGCGTGCCAGAACCTGACGGCCTGCCTTGGTCGCCATACGCGCGCGGAAGCCGTGCCGACGCTTGCGGACCAGCTTGGAAGGTTGGAATGTACGTTTCACTGCACGCGCTCCATTACATGGGCAAATCTCGAGAGGCGCGGTCAATACGCGAGTGATTACGGGGCGTCAAGGGCGTATCCCTCGCTTGTTCAGCAGCGCCTTGTGGGCTATCGGCTGGATGTACGAGGGATATGACAAAGACGCCACCTTCCCCCCGAGCGACGCAGCGTGTCGAGCAGGCTGCGATTGCTGCCGCCCGCGCAGTTTTTGAAAGCCTGCCGGGGCGGCTTCTATTGTTCACCCTTGTCTTTGTCATGCTGGCCCAGCTTCTGATCTTTCTGCCGCTGGCCGCACAATTCCGGACCAATTGGCTGACCGACCAGGCCGAGACCGCCTTCATCGCCGCGTTGGCGGCAGATGTGGCCGAAGGCGGAACGCTGGGTGATATGGAGGTCAGCGAACTGCTGGAAGCTTCTGACGCCGTGGCCGTGGCGCGGGAGACAGAAGGCCGCAACGAGCTGGTATTGCAGGGCGGACCGATCGATGCGCCGCTGATCGTCGCGGATCTGCGCAGCGAAGCCTGGGCCAGGCGAATCTCTGCGGCGGCGGGCACTTTCATTTCGTCAGGTAACCGGTTTTTGCGAATTATCGCCAATCCGCAGGCGCGCCCGGAGGATACGATCGATGTCATCGTGCCGGAAATGGCGTTGCGCGAGGATCTGATCGCCTATTCGGCCAGCCTGTTCCAGCTCTCCCTGTTTATCGCCATTGTGACCGGGATCTTGCTTTATGTGACGCTGCTTTACGCCTTTGTGCGCCCGATGCGGCAGCTGGCCGCCGACATGGCGAGCTTCCAGCAGGATCCGATGGACCCCAAGCGCGCCATCGTGCCGGAAAACCGCAAGGACGAGATCGGCGAGGCGCAGCGGGCGCTGGCCGCCATGCAGGAAGATGTGCGTACCGCCCTGAAACAGCGCGAGCGGCTGGCGGCCCTGGGCTCGGCGGTTTCCAAGATCAATCATGATTTGCGCAATGTGCTGGCCTCGGCGCAGCTGGTCTCCGACCGGCTGGTGTCGTTCGAGGATGAGCGTGTGCGCAAGATGGGTGCACGCATGGTGCGGGCCGTGGGCCGGGGGATCCGCCTGACCGAGGCGACGCTTCAATACGGCAAAGCCGAGGAAAGCCCGCCCCAGCCGGTTCCACTGGATCTGCGCGGGGCGCTGGATGAGGCTGCCGCCGATGCCATGGCGACTGAAAGCGAAGGTGCAGGCCTGTGGGTCAATGTGATCGAGGAAGGTACGATCATTCAGGCCGATCCCGACCATGTTCACCGCATATTCCTGAATCTCTTCCGAAACGCTCTGCAGGCGATGACGGCGGTGGAGGCCGAACTGAAGCTGGCGGTCAAGTCTGGCGAAGAGGACGGCTATATCCGGATCGAGGTCGAGGATGCCGGTCCGGGCCTGCACGCGAAGGCGAGGGAAAACCTGTTCCAGCCCTTCACTTCATCGACCCGGCGCGAAGGCACGGGGCTGGGCCTGAGCACGGCGCGCGAACTCGCGCGCGCCCATGGCGGTGATATCGTGCTGGTCCGTACGGGTGAGGACGGAACCGTGTTTGCGGTTACTCTGCCGAAGGCGGAGTAAGTTCTCCCACCACGCCTTCACGCCGTGGATCAGCGCCGCCGATCAACGTGCCATCCTCCAGCCGGCGAATACTGTGGATACCGGAGTTTTCCGAGCGGTTGGCGTCCAGCGTGAAGCCCAGCGCTTCCAACTGCGTGGCGATCTCCGCCGGGAAGGTTTCTTCCAACCGCACCACATTGCCGCGCGCGACGACATTGGGCAGCTCGATTGCCTCCTGCGGTGTCAGACCCCAGTCCAGCATGCCAACCAGCGTCTTGGCCGTATAGGCGATGATGGATGCCCCGCCCGGCGAGCCGGTAGTCAGGACAAATTCGCCATTTTCATCGAACACGATGGAGGGCGAGAGCGAGGAACGCGGACGCTTTCCGGCAGCCGGGGCGTTGGCCGTCAGCTCGCCATTTTCATTGCGGGCGCGGAAGTTGAAATCGGTCAGCTGGTTATTCAGGAAAAAGCCGCCGGCCATGCGGTTGGAGCCGAAGAGAAACTCCACTGTCGTGGTCATGGAGACAATATTGCCCTGATGGTCGACCACTGTGAAATGGCTCGTGCCGGGCATTCCGGCCTCTCCCGCTGAAACATCGGGAATCGCCGTGTCGCGATCGATCAGGGCGGCGCGGGCGTCGATATACTCATCCGACAGAAGCGTTTCGACCGGAATATCGGTGAAAGCCGGATCGCCGATATATTCATCGCGGTCAGCATAGGCGAGGCGGCTCGCCTCGATGAAGCGGCGCCAGCCTTCAACCGTGTCGGGGCCGGTGGACGCCATGTCGAAATTTTCCAGCATTCCCATGATTTCGTTGACGATCACGCCGCCGGACGCCGGGGGCGGTGCCGAGCAGATTTCATAGTCGCGATAATCCCGGCAAAGGGGCTGGCGAATGGCCGGCCTGTAGTTCGCCAGGTCCTCAACGCTCATATTCCCCGGGATCGGGCTGGCATTGACGGCGTCGACAATGTCAAACGCCAGCGGACCCTCGTAGAAATAGCGCCAGTCGGCGGCGATGTGGCGCAGCGTGTTGGCATATTCCGGATTGCGCAGGATGTGACCGACCGGCCAGGCATTACCTTCCTCGTCGAAGAAATAGGCCTGCATGTCCGGCGTGGTCGAAACGTCGCGCATCTGGCCGACGCGGACCATGAAGCCCTGCATGCGCGGGCTGATGGCAAAGCCGTCTTCTGCCAGTGCCTCGGCAAAGGTGAAATTGTCGGACCAGGCGCGCGCGCCGTGGTCGTCATGCGCCAGGGCCAGCATGGCAATCACGCCAGGCACGCCGACAGCGCGGCCGGACGTCCACGCCGTCAAAAAGGGAAGCGGCTCGCCATTCTCGTCCAGCCAGTGGTCCTCATGGGTGGAGGCTGGCGCCATTTCCCGCCCGTCATAAACCGTGGTTTCGCCCGAGGCGGCGTCGTAATAGAGCATGAAAGCCCCACCACCGATGCCGCTCGATTGCGGTTCCACCAGCGACAATGTGGTCTGGATGGCGATGGCGGCATCGATTGCATTGCCGCCGTTTCTCAGCGCTTCCAGACCCGCCTCGGTGGCATGCGGATTGGCGGAGGCGACCATGGCCGGGCCGCTCTCCTGTGCAACGGCCTCCCCTCGGAAGGGGAGGTGGAAATCGGCGAGGCCGACATCCGGCAGGCTGGAACAGGCTGTCGTGAAGGCGAACAGCGAAATTACGAGATACCGGATCAAGTGACTTGCTCCCAATCGTGTCGATGGCACCATAGCGCGCAACGCAAACAGCGGAAGGCCTTCATATGGCAAAGCCCGGATCCAGGAATGCGATTACCGACGTGCCCGGCATCCAGGTCGGACAGGCCCATGATGAAAGTGTGCGCACCGGGGTGACGGTGATATTGCCGGACCAGCGGGCGGCCTGCGGCGTGGATGTGCGCGGTGGTGGCCCGGGCACGCGTGAAACCGATGCGGTGCAGCCGCACACACTCGTCGATGCGATTGATGCCATTGTTCTGTCTGGCGGGTCTTCCTACGGGCTCGCTGCAGCCGATGGTGTAGCGGCAGCACTGGGCAGCCGGCGGCGCGGTTTTGAACTGTTCCCGAGCCCGGAAATTCCGGTTTCGCCGGTGGTTCCTGCGGCCATCCTCTATGATCTCGCCAATGGCGGAGACAAGGATTGGGGAGAAGCAACGCCCTATCCCGGCCTTGGCCGCGAGGCGCTGGCGAATGTGTCCGGCGAGGTTCGTGAAGGCCGTGCGGGTGCCGGCTACGGCGCCAGTGCCGGGCGTTTGGCTGGCGGGGTCGGAACCGCCAGCGTGGTCACACATGATGGCTATACAATCGGGGCCATTGTGGCGGTCAATTGTTTCGGCTCTGTGCGGGTGCCGGGCAGCGACGCCTATTGGGCTGCGCCCTACGAGATCGACAATGAGTTTGGCGGTGTGCCCCTGCCATCCGGACCTTTCGATCCGGACGATTGGGGCGATGCCAAGTTCAATCCGGCGGCCGGAACCAATACGACCATTGCCTGTATCGCAACGGATGCCGTGCTGGATCCGGCTGGCTGCATGCGTATGGCGCAGATGGCATCGGCGGGGTTTGCGCGGGCGATCCGGCCGGTTTTCACGCCGCTGGATGGAGACACGGTGTTTGCGCTAGCGACCGGCGGCAAGGAGATGGCCGAGCCGTCCGCCTTCACGCTGTCCCGCCTGGGGTCGCTGGCCGCCGACTGCCTGGCGCGGGCGATCGCAAAGGGGGTTCACGCGGCGCAGGCCGCGCGCGCCTAACGGTGCTTCGCGCTTGCACAAAAACCCCGGTCTGCGCCATAATTTAACTGCGAGGGGAGTTCTTGCCCGGGGGTTGCCGGTCAAGTTTGGCGGGCAATAAGCGTATGAACACTGATCAGCGCCTGACGGGCGTGATGATTTGCGGGGCCGGCCATTCCGGTTCCACCCTGCTGGGGCTCATTCTGGGGCGCGCGGCAAACGCATTCTACATGGGCGAAGGCGGCAAGGTCCGTTATCTGCACGATCTGAAAAAGCCGCTGCGCAAACGCGCCTGCAAGGTGTGCGGTGAGGATTGCCCGGTCTGGTCCGGTTTCCACTGGGACGAGACGCAGCCGCTCTACCGGCAGGTCGCCGACCATGTTGGCGCCTCGACGATTGTCGATTCCACCAAGAATCCCGGCTGGATCAAGGCGCGCACTGCCGAGCTGGACGCGCAGGGAGACAAGGCCGTTCTGATCTTCCTGCAACGTGATGGCCGCGCCGTTCTGAATTCGCGCTTCCGGAAATATCCGGACAAGGACGCTGCCGAGCAGATCGAGGCCTGGAAAGGCCAGATTGCCGCCAGCCGCGACGTATTCGACGCTTTCCATGGCGAGAAGATCGAGGTGCGTTACGAGCAATTGGCGACCTCGCCGGAAGCCGTGATCCATTCGATCTGCGAGCTCGCCGGCCTGCCGTTTGATCCGGCCATGCTGGATTTCACCCGGGGCGAGTCCCATCCGCTGGGCGGGAATACGGGCACGCAATTCGTGGCCGCGCGCGACAAGGTCGAGGACGATCCGGATGCCATCCTGAAACTGACACCGCGCACCGAAAGCTATTATGCCGAACATTCCGGCGACATCCGTCTGGATCTGCGCTGGAAAACCGAAATGCCTGCGTCAAAGCTGGCACTGTTCAATGAGCTCGCCGGCGAGTTCAATGCCGCCATGGCCTGGGGGGAATAGGCGCATGACCAAGATCGATCTCGTTTTCCGGCAGATTGACGAGCGCACACGCGACGTCTCGCTGGAGCTGGCGAAGAAGCATATCCGCCCGGACAATGTCTACATTATCGACGATGTGCGGCCCTTCACCGAATGCGTGAACCAGATGCTGCGCATCGACCATGATTGCGACTATGTCGTCTATCTTGATGCCGACTGCCTCATTCTCGAGGACATGCGCGAGTTCATCGAGCAGACCGATGCCGCCTATGTCGACGCCTATGTGACCGACCGTTTCCGTGGGCGGCTGCATTGCGGTGTGCATATCACCCGAATCGATCTGGTTCGGGCGATGGGGGCGATCAAGCCACCGCTGGACGATATGAAATACGTGCTGCGGCCGGAATCGCGGCTCCGCAATCTGGCGATGAAGCCGCTGCGGATGAGCAAGCAATTCCGCAATTTCGATATCCTGCACGACTATTTCCAATACTACCGCCATGTCTTCATGAAGTACGCGCTGCGCGAGTTGCGCAGCCGTACGCAGGTTCAGCTGAAGCGTTTGTCCTCGGCGATGAAGCACTGGCCGGACGAGACCGGTTCGATGGATGATTTCGTCATCGCCAACCATGCCATCCAGTTCGCGCGCAAGCATGTCGGCAAACACGCCACGGCGGCGGAAACGCACGCCTTTATCGAAGCCCTGCCGCAATTCGCCGCCCAGGAACTGGAACGTCTCGGCGTGGTCGAGAAAGAGGCGTTTATGATGGACGATCTGGAACACTGGCTGGACAAGAATGATGACCGGCACATCTACGGCGCCGCCAAGGACAAGCCGATGGTGTTCGGCCTCGGCCTGTCGCGGACCGGCACCCGCTCGCTAACCGCCGGCCTGCAGATGCTGGGTTGGGATACGTCCCACTATCCGATTGACGAGGACACCTACACCGAGTTGGCCTATGGCCAGTACGATCTGACCCTGTTGAAATACCATGACGGTCTGACCGATATCACGACGATCCCCTACTACCAGCAGCTCGACAAGCAATATCCCGGTTCGAAGTTTGTCCTCACCGTGCGTGATGAGGAAGGCTGGCTCAGGTCTTGCCAGAATCACTGGTTCAACCGGCCCGCCTTCAAGCATACGGACGATCCCGATGAGGAAACCCATTTGCTGATGCGTCAGCTTCTCCGGGCGGCGGTCTATGGCTGTTACAATTTCCAGCCCGAGCGCTTCAAATGGGTCTACGAAAAGCATGTCCGCGAAGTGAAGGAATACTTCAAGGACCGGCCCGATGACCTGCTGATCCTGAACGTCTGCGATGGCGAGGGCTTTGACAAGCTGGCGCCCTTCATGGGTGTTCCGGTGCCGGCCGAGCCCTTTCCGCACAAGGGCAATGTCATGTCCCAGCGGGTTGAAGCCGCTCGGGCAGCGGCCCAGGTGGCGGAGTAAGCGCCCGCCATCATGGCCAGTTCCGACACGCCTTTCGCGCACGTTGAAGCTCCCGGCTTCCGCGAAGCGTTGGGTTATGCCGGTCGCACGCTCGGCCTGGTCTGGCAGACCGCGCCGCGCCTGACACTGACGATCGCCGCGGTGACTATCGTGGTGGCGCTGGTGCCGGCGCTGGCTGCCTATCTGGCCAAGCTCATCGTCGATACCGTGCTGGCCGCCATTGCCAGCCAGGACGCCGCCGACCGGCATGCTGCAATGATCTGGGTGGCGGCCGAGGCTGCCGTTCTGGGCGGCGGCATGGCGGCACGCCGGATTCTCGTTTTCCTGAAGCGACTTTTGCATGCCGAGCTGGGCTTTGCCGTCAGTGCAAAAATCTTCGACAAGACCAGCCGCTTCGATCTGGAAACGATCGAGCGGGCGGATGTCCAGCAGCAGATCCTGCTGGCCCGTCAGCATGCCAGTGCACGGCCCTATAATCTGGCCAACCGGCTGATCGAGACCGGTCAGCACAGCCTGACACTGGTCTCGCTGGCGGCCGTGTTGTGGACCTTCTCACCGCTGGCGGTATTGATCATCCTGATTGGTGGTCTGCCGCTTTTCCTCGCCGAATTGCGGTTTTCGGGATCGGCCTTCCGCTTCTATACCGGGCGGACGCCGGAAATGCGCCAGCGCAATTACCTCGAATCCCTGATGACATCGGAAAACCCGGCGCAGGAACGCCTCCATTCCGCAGCCACGACACAGGTGCGCGAGCGTTATAATTCGCTATTCCGCTTTCTGTTCGGCGAGGACCGGAAGCTGCACGGCAAGCGGACGGCCTTTGGTGTGGTTCTCCTGTTGGTCAGTTCGGGCTTCTTCCTGGGCGGCAAGGCCTGGGTGGTCTGGGCGACCGTGATGGGCGCTCTGACACTCGGCCAGATGACCATGTATGCCGCGGTGCTAAAGCAGGGTCAGAACACGGTGACGACCCTGCTGGCAACGCTGGGCGGCGGATATGAGGATCTGCTCTACATTTCCAATCTCTATGCCTTGCTCGGCCGCGAAGAAGGGCAGGCACGGGGCGGCGCCACGGCGGGCCCCCAACCGGGCAGCGGCTTCCGGCTGCGCGATGTGGGCTTTGTTTATCCAGGCAGCAAACGCGCGGCGCTAAGCGGGTTGAGCTTCGATATTCCGGTTGGCCAGAAGCTGGGGATTGTCGGAGCGAACGGGTCCGGCAAGTCGACCCTGGTGAAGCTTTTGACCGGTCTCTATTTGCCGCAAACCGGCACGATCGCGCTGGACGGGCTGGCCGTGCGTGACTGGGCTCCGGAAGCCCTGTTTGCGCGCACCGCAGCTGTTTTCCAGCCCTCCCAGCGCTACAGCCTGACGGCGGGCGAGAATATCGCAATGGGCGAAGGGCTGCGCGAGATGGACCGGGAGCGCTGGCAAAATGCCGCCGAGGCCGGGCTGGCTGCCCCTGTACTGGACGATCTGCCCGAAGGCATGGACACGAAACTGTCCAAGCAATTCGTCGACGGGCGGGAATTGTCAGGCGGGCAATGGCAACGCCTGGCGCTGGCGCGGGCGATGTTGCGTTCCGGAGCCGACATCCTGATTCTGGACGAGCCGACCGCGGCGCTGGACCCGGCCGCCGAAGCGGAATTCGTCGCCCGCATTGCAGAGCGCGACGCGACCCTGATCGTGATCAGTCACCGCCTGTCGACTTTGCGATTATGCGACCGGATCCTGGTGCTGGAGAAGGGCTGTATAGTCCAGGACGGCACTCCGGGCGAATTGGCCCGCGCGGAGGGTGTCTACAGGGATCTGTTCCGCGAGCAGTCGGATTTTTACGCCTGAAGCACGAATTTGCTCGCTTTCCCAAAGGATTCCGGTGTTAACTCCTTGCTCGGGGAGTCCAACGGGGGAGATCCATGATCAGATTTATCACAGCAGCGGCGCTGGCGGCCGCAGCGGCCGTACCGGTGTGGGCGCAGGACATGTTCTCGAATGTCCAGACGCTGGCGGCCGATGGCGGGCGGGACCGCATCACGTTTGACGGTTTGTCGCCGGACGTCATGCGCATGTCGCCGGGCGAGACGATCTCGCTCAATTTCGGGCCGGGCTATGTCGCCGAGCTGGATGAGATCCGCTACCAGGCGCTGGGTGGAACGGTCTGGGCCGGGCGCCTGGAAGGCATGGGCATTGGTAACCGTGTGCTGATCACCGAAACAAATGGCGATGCCTTTGGCCGGATTACGACACCGGATGGTGTCTGGCAGGTGGTCTCCTTCAACGGGCGCCAGGAAATCGTTCAGGTTCCATCCCTTTCGTCGCGCTATCGCGAAAACGACACTGTGGTTCATACACGCTATGCGCCGCTCACCGATGATCTGACCATTGCCGAAGCTGAAGCCATCGCTGCCGCGGTGCCGGTCGGCTCCAATGGCACGATCGATATTGCGGTCTATTATTCCCAGAGCTTTTCCGCGCTCTGGGGCATGTCGTCGGGCGGCCGCGTACAACATTTGATCGCTGTGCTGGATCAGGCGCTGATCGACAGCGATACAGGGCTTCGCGCACGCCTTGTATTCAATGGCGGTGTCACGCTGACCGATGACAATGCCGATCAGGCCCAGACCCTGGCCAATATCTCGGGCATACCCGATCCGCAGGAAGCGCCGAACATCACGCAGGACCTGACGGCGCAACGCGGCGTGCGGACGTCACATGGCGCTGACCTCGTGGCGGTTGTCCAGCGGACACAGGGCGGTCATGGCGGTTGCGGTATTGCCAATCTTCTGGGCGCGCTGGACGCCGGTTCGGACGCGGGCGACATCAATGCCAACTGGGCGGATCGCGGTTTCTCGGTAACGGGTGACTGGTACGAAGACGGGGGCGGTGGCGGCTTCTGCTCCGACATTACGCTGGCCCACGAGATCGGCCACAATATGGGCATGGCCCACAATGTTGAAAATTCCGGCGTCGGCACCGGTGTGCGGAACTATGCCAATGGCCACCGCGTCGATTGCGAGTTCATTACCATTATGGCCTATCCCACGGGATCGAACGGGACCAATGCTTCCACCGAATGCCCGCAAGGCGCATCGCGTACTTTCGGCAATGAGCAGGAAGCGCCGTATTTCTCCAATCCGGAGCTGACTCTCTGTCCGAATGGAGCGGCCTGCGGCATAGCTGTTCCGGTCAGTGATCTCTCGCGTCCGGCCATGGACAATCAGGACCCGGCCTATAATGCGCGGGCAGCCCGTGAGGAAAGCCGCGATGTTGCCAGCTTCCAGGCAGAGGCCCCGGGTCTGGTGTCATCGGTTCTGCCGGTAACCCGGTCGGTCCAGAACGGCACAGCGGCCACCGCTTTTGCGGCCGTGATCAACCCCAATGGTACCGGTTCGACCGCAACAGGCTGCCGGCTCAGACTGGGCGGGGCGTCCGGTGCGCAATTCTCGTATCAGACCACGACCCCGGCCAATGCGCTTTCGGGGACGGCCAACACACCGGTCGATATCGCAGAGGGCGGCACGCAGAACTTCGTGTTCTCGGTCACCAGCGCGACCGATTACAGCGACAATGTCGGACTTGGCGCCCAGCCCTCGGCCAATAATGAGACCAATCTGTTCATCGAGGCCTATTGCGATAACCGCCGGTCGGCCGAATACATTCTCGGTCTCAACACACTGACCTTCACATCGAATGCGACTGCTCCGACCGACATTATCGCGCTGGCCGCGACACTGCCGGCCAATCCCGGTTATGTCGTGGTGCCGACAACCGGTGGCCAGACCGGCGTATTCTCGGTGGCGATCTCGAATGTCGGGGTGACTGGCGACGTGACCGTAACAGCGGATACCGGCTCCCGGACCCTGGCCGTCAATACGATCACAATGTGTCAGACCGATCCGGGAACGGGCGCCTGCACCGATGGCTTGGAAACCACGAAGACATTGAATGTTCCGGCCAACGGAACGGCCACATTCGGTATCTTTGTGGCCGGCAATGGCTCGGCCATCGCAAATGATCCGGCCAATAACCGGGTCTTTGTCAGGTTTGCTGCCGGGGGCCAGCCGGTGGGCGCAACCAGCGTTGCCGTCCGCACGGAATAGGGGCTAGGAGACCGGTCACAGCCCCGGCTGTGGCCGGTTTTTCCCGCGCGGTGAAACAGGCGTAAAATCACGGCATTTGCTGCCTTGCCATTTTGAAAAGGCGAAGCTAGTTTCCGCGCCTCTTCGCCGGGGCTGACCTCGCGCGAAACGGCCTGCACCGGTAGCTCAGCTGGATAGAGCACCAGACTACGAATCTGGGGGTCGGGAGTTCGAATCTTCCCCGGTGCGCCATTACTTTCAAAGATTTTTGGGCGCTATCATTCCCTTGGTGTGGCGTCTAGCTACCAATGAGGCACCGTCGGCTCGCCAGATATTTGAGCACCCTGGTCGCTACTCGCGACGCCAATGATGAAGCAAAAAGTGCCGAAACTCGGCGCTACCGGGCTGGTGTTGAAGCCGGTTCGGGTTGGTGAACTTCACTATGCCATCAGGGCCGCTCACGGCGGCGGGCACTAGCCGGCGGCAAAACGCTCGTCATCGTCCGTACCTGACTGCGCGGCTATCAGCACCCGCGAAATCTCTTCATAGAGCTGGCGCACCTTGAACGGCTTCAGCACAACACCGTCAAATCCGTTACGCTCGCCTGCCGTCAGGGTGGCGAGTCCGGTATCGGCGGTCAACGCAACAATCGGCACTGCTGAGCCCTTCGCCTTGATATTGGCGGTCGCCGTGATCCCGTCAGCCTTCGGCAAGTGAATATCCATCAGGATCAGGTCGAATGACTGTTTCGAGGCGATGGTCTGGACTTCTTCCCCGTCGCCGCAGATTGTCAGCTCGTGAGCATTGCCCAGCAGGCCGCGGATCACGTTCTGATTCAGCAGATTGTCCTCGGCGACAAGTATACGCAGCGGCCGGAAGGTCTCGTCTTTTTCTTCGACAGCTTGTGCTTCGATGGCGCCGCTGGCTTTTCCGCTGCCGGGCAGCTCGACTGTGAATGTTGTCCCCTTGCCTGCAACCGAACTCAATTCGATCGTGCCGCCCAGACCTTCGGTCAGCCGGCGACTGATCGTTAGGCCAAGGCCGGTACCCCCAAACTGGCGCGTCGTTGAACTGTCGGCCTGGGCAAAAGGCTGGAACAGCTTGGATTGCTGATTGGCATCAATCCCAATACCCGTGTCGATGACCGAGAATTTCAAGCCGCCGAAGGGCTGGACCGGCGTTGCCTCCACCTTCAGGGTTACACTGCCAGTTTCGGTGAATTTCACGGCATTGCCGAGAATGTTGTACAGTACCTGGCGGATCCGTGTGGGATCGGACACGAAAAGCGGCGGCACGTCATCGGCGATGTCGAGCTTGCAGCTCAGCCCCTTCTCCTCGGCCTTGATTTTCAGCAGTTCTAAAACGCTCTCGGACAATTCATGCGGCGGGAATTCGACAGCCTCGAGTTCCATCTTGCCCGCTTCAAGTTTTGAATGATCCAGCACATCATCGATAATGGTCAGCAGCGATTCCGCCGACTGACTGGCGATGCCGACCCATTTCATCTGTGTGTCTTCGAGATTTGATCTGCCCAGCAATTGCAGCATGCCCAGTACACCATTCATGGGTGTCCGGATCTCGTGGCTCATGGTCGCCACGAACTCGCTTTTTGCAATATTTGCACGTTCCGCTTCGTCGCGTGCGAGTACAAGGGCCTTGTGAGCCGCATCACCGATAATGACCGCGGCAATACAATTCAGAAGTGGCCGGGCATCTTTTAGCGTTTGTTGATCGAAGCCGCCGGGTCGGTTTGCAACCCCGACCATGCCGATAAGGTCCTTCCCCCTGAAGAGCGGGACACCCATGAAGGAATTCAGTGGGGGGTGACCATGCGGAATGCCGGCAGCGCTTGGATGATTTGCCGGGGAATTCTCAAGGACCAGTTCGCCTGTCCTGATCACGTAACCAAATAATGTGTCCAGATTTCGGAACTCGAGACCGCTTTCGACATGCTGCTGGTAGAACTCGCGTGTTTCCGCATTCCAGGAAATGTCGGTTATCGCATGAGTCCGCAGGAAAGTACCCTGATCGTCGGTGTGAATTTCACCGATAAAACCGTATTCGCCGTCTGTCTGACGAATGACCGCATCCAGCAATGAGTCGAATTGATTGGTCCGATTTCCCGGTTGCGAGATAAATTCGGCTTGGATGTCCGAAATAATTGACAGCTGCGCGGCATATCGCTTTAGCTTCTCGTCGGACCGGCGGGACTCGATCCGGTCAACTGCAGCGCGCGCCAATATCCTCAGCTGTGTGATCTGATTGTCTTCAAGCTTCTTAGGTTCCCTGAATATCGTGCAGAGCGTGCCAATTCTGAAACCGGTCGCTGTCTTTAGCGGAATACCGAAATAGGCTCGAATATTCGGCTGGCCGGTAACAAGCGGATTGTCGGCAAAACGCTCGTCGTTGAGCGCGTCCGGGATACTAAAGACTTCATCAGAGTGAATTGCGTGACCGCAGAAGGAGATGTCCCTGGGGGTTTCAGAAATGTCCAAGCCGACGCGCGACTTGAACCATTGTCGTTCATTATCGACCAGAGAGATAAGAGCGATATCCGCCCCCACCAGAGCCGCTGCCAATGCAGTCAGATCGTCCAGAGATGTGTCTTCAGGGGTATCCAGTACAAACAGATCATTCAGCGCGGCTTGTCGCTCAGACTCGTTTTCAGGATAGATCGCTGCCTGCATGCTTCTGAACCTGGTGTAATGGTATCAGTGGCTTCATCGATGTCATTTACGCCGTATTTTTGTGTCGCTATCGTGCACAAAGCATTAATTTTGAAATTGCCTGTCTTGGCTTTCTGGTGGTCGTCTGCGAGGCGTTGAGCTTTGAGCGCAGCTTGCTATCCGTGCATCAATTACTTGGCCGAGCCGACTATCTTTTAGCTCGGTGGTCTATCGTTTAGCTTTGGCAGCCGGGTGCGTCCACTAGAACAGCTCATGCAGAACTGGAGCGGGTGAAGGGAATCGAACCCTCGTCTTAAGCTTGGGAAGCTCCTGCTCTGCCATTGAGCTACACCCGCGCCCGGCTGTCAGACACTAGCCGTCTTCCGTGCCTGTGCAAAGAATGGTTACGTATTGAAATACTTCGCCAGTTTCAGCTTCTGTGCCTGATAATTCGAACCCAGTGTCCCGTAGGGCCGGTCTGGCGTGGCCGACATCGACTCATAGACGAGACGGGCGGCCGGTTGGCCATGCTCGAGGATGAAGGGCACGTCGCGGCCGCGGACTTCCAGAACGGCGCGGCCACCGGTACCGCCGGCTTCCTTCACGCCAAAGCCGGGATCGAAAAAGCCGGCATAGTGCGCGCGAAACTCGCCGATTTCCGGTGCGATAGGCGCCATTTCGGCCGCTTCTTCCAGCGGGATGATCACAGGCTCGCGGGAGGCCAGGATATAGAACTCACCTGGATCCAGCACCATGCGCCCGCCACGGGCATCGATCGGCTCCCAATAGTCCAGCTTGTCGTGCCCGCCGATGCGGGAAAGATCGATGAGGCCGGCATGACGGCGCGCGCGCCAGCCAATGCGCCCGTCAAAGCCTTCCAGGTCGACCGAGACCGTCACTTCACGCGTGATGCGGCGTTCTCCGCGGCGGAAGCGGGCCTGGACGAGGCGGTCGCCGGTGCGGGCGAGAATGGAGAAGGTGCGCGGTGATATCTCGACAAAGAGCGGGCCTGAATAACCGGCAGGTGCGTGGTCGAAGGCACTCGCCCGGTCGGCGATCACCCGGGTGAAGACATCAATCCGGCCGGTCGAGCTTTTCGGGTTCATGGCGGCGCTGGTATCCGCAGGCAGGCGCAGCGCTTCCATCAGCGGCACAAGATAGACGCAGCCGGTTTCCAGAACGGCGCCGTCTTCCAGATCCAGCTCGTGCATGACCAGACCGGAGGACAGGACCTCCTCGACCGTGCGGCTTTTGCCCGGCAGAAAGCTGGCGCGCAGGCGGTAGGCGGTTTTTCCGAGGCGGAGATCAAGGCTGGCCGGCTGGATCTGGCCTTCCGCGAAGGCTTGTTCAACCGACACACCTCCGGCTTCGGCCAGCGCGCGGATCTCGCTATCGGGAAGAATGCCTGGAGCTGTCATGAAGTCCTGACCCTGTCGGATATGCCTGTCTCTGGTTAGGCGAATTCTGGCTTTCGCGAAAGTACCGAGCGCGGGACTTGAGCGCCGGGGAAATCGGGGCGATCATTGCACCATGACCTCGGGATCGAAACACCGGCAATATGAATGCGAAACGCATGGCGTTTTCGTGCGCGTGCAGCCGGATTTCCTTGAGGACCAGTCGAGCCCGGGCGAGCATCGCTTTGTCTGGTCCTATACCGTCGAGATCGAGAACAGGGGCACGGATACGGTGCAGCTGATTTCGCGCTACTGGTCGATTACCGATTCCAAGGGAAAGGTGGAAGTTGTCCGTGGCCCCGGAGTGGTCGGGGAACAGCCGGTTCTCGAACCGGGTGACAGTTTTTCCTATACGTCAGGGGCGCCCCTGGAGACGCCATCGGGATTCATGTCCGGTTGCTATGAAATGGCGCGCCAGTCAGGCGGACGTTTCGATGCGGCTATTCCGGCATTCTCACTCGACAGTCCGTATGCGCGGACCAGCGTCCATTAGCGGCTGGCGGACATCCTGATGAGCGAGTCGGTGCGCTCCGTCCTTTTTGTTCTGGCAATCATGGTCGCCAGCCTGGCCGCCGCCATGCTGATCCCGGCCTGGATGGATCTGAGCGCCGGCGAGATGGACAGCGCCGGTGCGTTTCTTTGGTCTGCCGCGTGTTGCGGGTTTCTGTCACTGGCCGTGGCGCTAGGGGTGAGGGCCGAGGAACAGAACCTTTCGACCCGCGCCGCCTTTCTTGTGACAGCCGGTTCCTGGCTGGTGCTGGCGATTGTGGCTGCGTTACCAATGCATTTCGGCGGCCATGGCCTGTCCTTTACGGATGCTGTCTTCGAGGCGATTTCCGGGCTGACCACAACAGGGGCTACCGTGGTGACGGAGCTCGACAATCGCCCGCCGGGCTTCCTGATGTGGCGCGCCATCCTGCAATGGATTGGCGGCATCGGCATCATCGTGACGGCGATGGCCATCTGGCCGCTTCTGGGGGTTGGCGGCATGCAGCTGTTCAAGCTGGAGTCCTCCGATAATTCCTCTGAAAAAGTCCTGCCGCGCGCTGCCGAGATCGCAACCGCCATTTCGCTGATCTATCTGGCGCTGACCGCCATTTGTGCCATGGCCTATGCCTTCACCGGCATGAACGGGTTCGATGCCATCGCGCATGCCATGACGACGATCGCCACCGGCGGGTATTCCACGCGGGACGGATCGCTGGGCGATTTTGTGGCGGGTGGTTCGGATATTGTCGCCATCATCTTCATGCTGCTCGCCGCCCTGCCTTTTGCGACCTATCTGGTAATGGTGAGGGGACGTCCCAGCGTGCTCTGGCGAGACCCTCAGGTGCAGGGCTTCTTTGCACTGGTTGTGGCCGCCGTCGCGGCCATGACCCTGTTTGTTGTGCTAACCGATCTCTATGCCCCGGCGGCGGGCGTCCGGGCAGCGGCGTTCAGTACGGTTTCAGTCATAACCGGGACCGGGTATGCGACCGCGGATTTCGGTGCCTGGGGCGCGCCAGCAACGGCCGCTTTCTTTGTCCTGATGTTTGCCGGTGGCTGCGCCGGATCGACGACCTGTTCGATCAAGATATTCCGTTATCAGATTGCGCTGCTGGCCATCCGTCAGCACATCGTTTCGCTCGCCCACCCCCGTGCCATTACGCGACTGAGCTATGGCGGGCGGCCGGTCTCTCCGGAAACGGTCTATTCGGTTCTCGGATTCCTGTTCGCCTTTATCGCGGTCTTCACCCTGTCAGCAGCGCTTCTGGGCGCGATCGGGCTGGATACCACGACGGCCTTGTCCGGCGCAGCGACGACGCTCGCCAATGTCGGGCCGGGCCTTGGCGGTATTATCGGTCCGGCAGGCAGTTTCCAGAGCCTGCCGGAAGCGGCGAAATGGGTAATGATGGCCAATATGCTGATCGGCCGGCTGGAAGTGCTGACCGTGCTGATTCTGTTTACACCGCGTTTCTGGCAGTCATGACCTGTCGACGTTGGCGATGTCCTCGGGCGTGAACTCGAACAGCTTGTTACAGTATTCGCAGGTCATCCCGATCTTGCCGTCTTTTTCCATCTCGGACTGATCATCGTCGGAAAAGCTCGCCAGGACGCGCACCAGCCGCTCACGCGTGCAGGGACAATGCTTTCGCAGTTGGCGTGGTTCGAACAGATGGGCGCCGTCCTCGTGGAACAGGCGGTAGATCAGCGTGGCGGCCGAGATATCCGGATCGATCAGCTCATCATCCTTGATCGTCTCGAACAGGGCGCGGCAATGGTCCCAGTCTTCCTTGGGATCGCCGCGCGTTTCATCCGCGGCTATCTGCTGAAGGACGGCACCGCCGCCACGCCAGACCGAGCCGCCACCAGCCTGCATGTCCTGACCGACAGCCAGCTTGATGCGGGTTGGTGTCTGCTCGGACTGCTCGAAATAGCGCTCGGCGCACCGGGCAAGGGTCTCGCCTTCCAGGGCGACCACACCCTGATAGCGTTCCATGCCTTCACCGGGATCGATGGTCATGGCGAAGGCGCCCTTGCCGAGCAACCCCGGGACCCCGGCATCCTCTGCCACGGCGCTGCCATCGTACTGGGCAAAACCGCGTACAGCGCCGCCGGAATTCCATTCCGCCACGACGAAACTGACAGGTCCGTCTCCATTCGCCTGGATGATCAACCGGCCATCGAACTTCAACGAATCGCCAATCAGCGCGGCCAGCAAGACGGCTTCTCCCGTCAGACGGCGAACCGCTACGGGGTGATCGTGAGCAGAGACAATGTCTTCCAGCACAGCGCCCATGCGGGCCATGCGGCCACGCGCGGAATACCCGTCCACCTGGAAGACAGCGACAATGTCATCGGCTTCGCCCAGCGGATCGGTCATGACTATTTCGCGAAATCGGCCAGCGTATCATCAAGAATGGAAATGGCTTCGCTGGCATCGCTTTCATCGATCACCAGCGGTGGCGCCATCCGGGCAACATTGTCGCCTGCAGCGCCGATCAGAAGGCCGCGATCGCGTGCCTTTCCGGCAAACTCCTTGGCGACCACGTCATCGACGAGCTTGAGGCCCATCAGCAAGCCCTTGCCGCGGACTTCCGTCACAATGCCGGAATGCCGGTCCGCCAGTCCGGTCAGCTGTTGCTGCATGAAGTTCGAGACCTTCAGGACATTGTCCATGAAGCCGGGTGCGTTGAGTTCGTCAAAGACGACATTGCCGACCGCCATGGCCAGCGGATTGCCGCCGAAAGTGGAGCCGTGCGTGCCAATGACCATGCCCTTGCCGGCCGCTTCCGTGGCGAGGCAGGCACCCATCGGGAAACCGCCGCCAACACCCTTGGCCACCGCCATGATGTCGGGCCGGGCGGTATCCGCCCACTCATGTGCCCACATCCGGCCCGTGCGTCCGGCGCCGCATTGCACTTCATCATAGATCAGCAGCAGACCGTGCTCATCGCAAAGCTCTCGCAAGCCGCGGAGACATTGTTCGGGCAGCGCGCGCACCCCGCCTTCGCCCTGGACGGGCTCTACCAGGATGGCTGCTGTTTCCTCGGTGATAGCCGCCTTCGTGGCCTCGTGGTCGCCAAACTCGACCTGATCGAAACCTTCCATCCGCGGGCCGAAGCCCTCGAGATATTTCGGATTGCCACCGGCATTGATGGCGCCATAGGTGCGGCCATGGAAGGCGCCGGTGAAAGTGATGATGCGGTAACGATGCGGCTCGCCCTTGTCGTAGAAATAGCGCCGTGCGGTCTTCAGGGCGCATTCCACCGCTTCGGCACCGGAATTGGTGAAGAAGACCCGGTCGGCAAACGTGCTGTCGGTGTATTTCTTTGCCAGCTCGATCTGGCCGGGCACTTTGAACATATTCGACAGATGCCAGAGCTTGTCGGCCTGTTCCTTCAGGGCCGCGACCGCCTTCGGGTGATGGTGACCCAGCGCGTTGACCGCGATCCCCGAGATAAAATCCAGATAAGCCTTGCCTTCAGCCGTGTAGAGGCGGACGCCTTCGCCGCGCTCGAAAACCAGATCCGGCGGGGCATAGGTGTCCATAAGCGGTGCGGGCATGAAAGCGTCTCCCTGGAATGATTGTGGTGATGTCCGAGAACCCCTCTAGGCCTCCGGCGCTAACTCTTCAAGCGCCATCCTGAGCGCAGGACCATGTAGGAGGCGGCCATGAGAATGGCATTAAGCGCAAGGATGAAAAGAACGCCAATCAGGATGCTGCCATCGGCATGACCGGTGAAGCCGTAGCGGAAGCCGTCAATCATGTAGAAGAACGGATTGATGTGGCTCAGCGTGTAGAAGGGCTCGGGCAGGACCTCTATGGAATAGAAGGTACCGGAGAGGAAGGTCAGCGGCGTGATGATGAAATTCGTGATCACTGCAATGTGGTCGAATTTCTCGGCCCAGACACCGCCGATCAACCCCACCATGCCCAGCAGCGAAGCGCCTGTGATCCCGTAAAAGACGATCGCCCAGATATGATCCGGACGCATGTCGACGAAGAAGGCGACGACAATTCCGGTGGCCAGCGCCACGACAACACCACGCGTCACGGCACCGGCGATGAAGGCGATCATCAGCTCGAGCGGCGACAGGGGCGGCATCAGGAAATCGACGGAATTGCCCTGGACCTTGGACACCAGGATGGATGAGGACGAGTTCGCGAACGCGTTCTGCAACAAGCCCATCAGTACCAGGCCGGGGGCCAGGAAGTCCGAGAAAGGAATCCCGGCAATATCTCCGCGGCGTTCGCCGAAAGCCAGATTGATCACGGCAAAGAAGAGCAGGGTCGTAACCACCGGTGCGAACACCGTCTGGAACATGACTTTCCAGAAGCGATGAACCTCCTTGCGGTAAAGGGTCCACAGACCCAGCACATTGAGGGCGCCAAAGCGGCGGGGATTGGGAGCCGGACGGGCGGAAACAGGTTCTGTCATAGGTCCGGACGTAGCACGCGGCCGGGCTTCGGGCGAGCCCAAAGGCCGCCACCTGCTGCAAACGAATCAGCTTTCCACAGGCGAATCAGTGCGTGCATCTTGTGGCCACAGAAACTGCCGATACTGTATCTTGTATCAGATACAACATATTGCGGTTGAGAGAAGTGAGAACACTTCCCATAGTATAGCCGCAGCATTGGCGGAGTGATGACATGGCCTGGACCGACGAGCGTGTAGAACAGTTGAAGAAGCTTTGGGCGGAGGGCCTTTCAGCCAGCCAGATCGCCAAGAAAATCGGTGGCGTGACCCGGAATGCTGTGATCGGCAAGGTGCACCGTCTGGGCCTGTCCGGCCGTGCTGCTCCGTCGCGCCCATCCAGCCGGCCGGCACGTACACCCAAGCCGCGCGTCACCGCCGCGGCGGCTTCGGCACCAGCGAAAGCCAAGGCGCCGGCAGCGCGCAAGCCGGTACCGCCGCCTGTTCAGGCGCCGGATCCCGAGCCGCTTCCGAATGGCGAATTTGCCACCGTGCTGACGCTCAAGGACTCCATGTGCAAATGGCCGATCGGTGACCCGGCAAGTGGTGATTTCCGGTTCTGCGGTCATCGGACCAAGGCTGGCGACGCCTATTGCGAAGCCCACGCTCAGATCGCCTACCAGCCGCAGCAAAAGCGCAAGCGCAAGACGTCAGATGCAACGGCGGCCCTTGACGCCATTCAGGCGACCCGCCGGGTGAATTTCTGAGCCTATTGAAGGTCGAGCGAGTAACCGGCTGACCGCACAGTGCGGATCGGGTCGGTCTCGCCGGCCAGATTCAAGGCCTTCCGCAAGCGGCCGATATGCACATCGACCGTGCGCACCTCGACATAGACGTCCGACCCCCAGACCGCGTCCAGCAATTGCTCGCGCGAGAAGACCCGGCCCGGATGTTGGATGAGATAGTCCAGCAGGCGGAATTCCGTCGGTCCGAGATGAATTTCCTGACCGCCGCGGCGAACCCTGTGGGCGACACGATCGATGATGATATCGCCGTAGGAAACCTTGTCTTCTGCGAGGCCCGGGCGAATCCGCCGCATGACCGCGCGAATGCGGGCAGAAAGTTCGGTCATGGAGAATGGTTTGACGACATAATCGTCAGCGCCCGTGTCGAGGCCGCGGATACGATCGGCTTCCTCGCCCCGCGCCGTCAGCATGATGATCGGCACGTTGCGGGTTTCGGAGCGGTTGCGCAGGCGGCGGCAGACCTCGATGCCGGACAGTTTGGGCAGCATCCAGTCAACGAGGACAAGATCGGGAACCGATTCCTCGGCGAGCATCAGGGCTTCTTCGCCATCTCCCGCAACGGAGACGTGATAGCCTTCTTTTTCGAGATTGTACTGAAGAAGCGTGGACAGGGCGTCCTCATCTTCAACCACGAGAATATGGGGGTCCATGACAGTCTCCCGATCTAGCCGCCGTCAGCCGTTTCGCGACGGGTATCGCGGTGCAGTTCCGCTCCGGTCACCAGATAGTGGATCATTTCCGCGATATTGGTGATGTGGTCGCCGATACGCTCGAGATTCTTGGCAACAAACAGCAGGTGTGCCGAAGCGGTGATGGTCCGCGGATCCTCGATCATGAAGGAGAGGAGCTCGCGGAACAGGCTATTATAGTGCTCATCGACTTCTTCATCGGCGCGGCAAACAGCAATACATTCTTCGGCTGACCCGGAAGCGAAGGCGTCGAGCACCCGGTGAAGATTGGCGACAACCAGCCGGCCCATGCGCTCGGCGCTGCGGGTCAGGTCCAGCGGTTCAGACTTGTTCAGCTCGTGCACGCGGCGCCCGACATTCTTGGCAAGGTCGCCAATGCGTTCCAGATCACCGGAAATCCGGTAGGCCGCGATGGTGGTCCGCAGATCGGAGGCCATGGGCTGGCGCAGCGCCAACATCCGGATCACGCGGCGTTCAATGGCGGTTTCCAGCGCATCGACTTCTGCGTCCGTTTTGACAACCGTATCGGCCAGCTGCGGATCGCGCCGGACAACGGCTGTGATGCAGTCCGTGACCTGGCTTTCACACAGACCGCCCATGCGGGCAATTTCGTCCGAGAGCGCATTCAGCTCCTCGGAGTAGGCCCTGACGGTATGAGATGGCGTGTTCATCGGTTTTGCCTTTCAACCGCTAACCGAACCGGCCGGTAATGTAATCCTGCGTCCGGCTCTCGTGCGGATTGGTGAAGATATCTTCGGTCGGCCCGTATTCGACCAGATCGCCCATGTGGAAAAACGCCGTCATTTGCGACACGCGGGCGGCCTGGGCCATGGAGTGGGTCACGATCACGATGCAGTAATTCTCTCGCAGCTCGTCGATCAGCTCTTCAATTTTGGCCGTTGCAATCGGGTCCAGCGCAGAACAGGGCTCATCCATCAGGATGACTTCCGGGCTCACCGCAATGGCCCGGGCGATAACCAGCCTTTGCTGCTGACCGCCTGACAAACCTGTTCCGGGCTGATCAAGACGATCGGCCACTTCGTCCCACAGGCCGGCCTTGCGAAGGCTGGTCTCGACAACACCATCCAGCTCGCTTCTCGATGACGCCAGGCCATGAATGCGCGGGCCATAGGCGACATTGTCATAAATGGATTTCGGAAACGGGTTGGGCTTCTGGAAAACCATACCGACGCGTGCACGCAGGATCACAGGATCAACCGAGCGGGAATTGATTTCCTCGCCGTCGATTTTTACCGATCCTGTCGTGCGGGCAATATCGATGGTCTCGTTCATGCGGTTGATCGAGCGCAGGATTGTTGACTTCCCGCATCCCGACGGGCCGATAAAAGCCGTCACCGAGCGGTCAGGAATATCCATCGACACGTCGTGGATCGCCTGTTTCTCGCCATAGAAAATGTTGACGTCGCTGAGCGAAATCTTGCCTTGAAGATTGCGCGTCGCGTCGTGATAGACGGTGGCGTTATGCAAGCCGGTATCGGCCATTTCTACCATCTCCGTTCGAACCGCCGGCGCAGGAATACTGCAGCGGCATTGAATAGGATCATCAGCGCCAGCAAGATGAGAATTGCGGCCGCAGTGCGTGGCTCGAAGGCGCGTTCGGCCCCGTCGGACCAAAGGAAAATCTGAACCGGCATGACTGTAGCCGGCTCGGTCAGGCCGCTTAGGGACAGGCTGGGCGCGTCGGCGACAAAGGCCACCATACCGATCATCAGAAGCGGGGCTGTTTCACCGAGAGCCTGGGCGAGGCCAATGATCGACCCGGTCAGAATGCCCGGCGCGGCCAGCGGCAGTACGTGGTGGGTTACCGTCTGGATTTTCGATGCACCGACGCCCAGTGCAGCCTCGCGGATAGAGGGTGGAACTGCCTTCAACGCCGCGCGGGAGGAAATGATCACGGTGGGCAGTGTCATCAGCGCCAGAACCATGCCGCCGACCAGCGGTGCAGAGCGGGGCAGGCCGAACAGGCTGATAAACACGGCCAGGCCCAACAGGCCGAAAACAATGGAAGGCACGGCAGCCAGATTGTTGATATTGACCTCGATAAAGCCGGTCAGCCGGTTCTTCGGCGCGAATTCTTCAAGATAGACGGCGGTCGCAACACCGATTGGCACCGCCAACAGCATGGTCACAAGCATGGTCAGGGCAGAACCGATCATGGCCCCCAGCACGCCTGCCAGTTCTGGTTCCCGGGAGTCGGCATTGGTGAACAGATACGTGTTGAAGACCGACCGCACGAGGCCACGCTCGCGCAGCACTTCGGCCCAGGCAATCTGGGAATCCGTGATCCGGCGCTCGGCCTGTGGCGTCTCGAGCGTCCAGATAGTCCAGTCGTCGCTGGCCTCTGCGCTTTCAAGCCCGACAAGAACATGACCCTCGGCCACCCGGCCGCCATCGCTGATGCGTTCGATCAGGACAGTGCCGCCATTGATGCGAACCAGTCTGCTGGGCAGGTCAGGCGACATTTCGACACTGTCAGCGCCGGGTTCGGCCAGCGCCCGCAATTCGGCGGCTTCAGCGGCGGCGTGCTCGGCTTCGCTGTTGAAGCGCTCGATCGACTCTTCGCTGGTCGCATTGGCGGCGCGCTGGCGGTAGCGCGCGACGCGCTCCTCGACAGCGAGGGCGCGCCGGGTCAGCTGGGCCCGAATATCCGATACAATCGGTGAGAAGACATTGGCGTTGGCGCGCAGCGTGATCTCGCCACTCGTGCCGGAGGGCGTTGCGAGAAACCCCGGCCGCATCTCGCTTGTCCCGGTGGTCAGCCCTTTGAGGTAGAGGTCCGCATCGTCGGAAATCGGGAAGCTGAAATCGATAGTCTGCCCGACCAGATCCGGATTGGCGATCACCTCGTCCAGGAGGCGAGCCGAGTTCAGTGGCGTGTAAAGGCCGAACAGCTCGCGCAACTGCGAACGCTCGCCAATAGAAGGAAACTGTTCGCGCAGGGCCGCCTGCATGAGTGAGCTGTATGAGCCGCGGCGTAGAGACGCTTCGCTGCGATCGCCGGCGGGGTCGACGCGGGCCGGATCCACCGTGATCTGCAGCGTCAACTCATTGGTACGAAAAGCCGGGATGGATTGCGCACCAATCGAGCCGATCAGCAGGATCAGCACGCTGATGGCCGCCATGATGGCCAGAATGCCAAACAGGCGGAACCGGGCTTCGGCGCGGTAGCGGCGGGCCAGCCTGGCTTCGACAGCGGCCTGTATGGCAGTCCGGTTATTCATATTTTTCCCGGTATTTCTGGACGACCCGCAGGGCCACCACATTCAGGGCCAGCGTGAACATGAACAGGACCAGGCCCAAGGCAAAAGCCGAAAGCGTCTTGGCGCTATCGAACTCCTGGTCTCCGGTCAGAAGCATGACGATCTGGACGGTGATCGTGGTAACAGATTCCAGCGGATTGGCCGTCAAGTTTGCGCCCTGGCCGGCCGCCATGACAACAATCATGGTTTCGCCGACTGCGCGGCTAACCGCGAGCAGCAAGGCACCGACAATGCCGGGCAGAGCGGCTGGGATAACCACCTGCTGAACCGTCTCCGAGCGCGTCGCCCCCATGGCATAGGCACCATCGCGCAGGCTTTGCGGCACAGCATTGATCACGTCATCGGAAAGCGAAGAAACGAAAGGAATTATCATCACGCCCATCACCAATCCGGCAGACAGAGCAGACTGGGTAACGGCCCCTTCGAAGCCGACCCATTGGGCAGCCGCGCGGATGGCCGGTCCAACGGTCAGCAGGGCGAAGAAGCCGTAAACCACAGTCGGGATTCCGGCGAGAATCTCCATGACCGGCTTGACGATGTTGCGGGTGCGCTTGCCGGCATATTCAGACAGGTAGATGGCCGAGAACAGGCCTATTGGCCCGGCTACCAGCATGGCAATCACCGTGATCATGAAGGTGCCGGCAAATAGCGGAACGGCACCGAACGCGCCCGATTGTCCGACCTGATCGGCGCGAATGGCGATTTGCGGGCTCCACTGGGTACCAAACAGGAACTGATCAATCCGCCAGTCGATCGCCTCGAAGAACCGCAGGGATTCAAACAGCAGCGACGCGATGATGCCGATCGTGGTCAGGATCGCGATCGCCGAACAGAATACGAGCGCGGCGGTAAAGGCGGATTCGACCTTATTACGCGCGCGGAAGCCGGCTTGAACACGAGAGCGGGACCAGAACAGACCGGCGAGCGCGAGGATGATGGCAAGGATGGCTCCGCCATAACGGATGGACTGGTCAACCGGCCGGAAAACGTCGGCGGCGGCTTCCAGCTCGGCAGTTTGCTCGCTGGGCTGGCCGTTGAAAGCGAGGGCTCTGGCGTCGCTCATGAAGAGCTGACGCCGCTCGCGTGGCAGGGCGTGGAAGTGGAATCCGGCCCGTGCCAATGGCCGATAGCCTTCGCTTTCGGCCATCTGTTCAACCTCGGCAGCAATTGCGGATTGCCGCTCTGCAAGCTGAGTGCGGGCCCGGGATATGGACGCAGGTTCGCCGCCAAGTGCGATGGCCTCCCGGGCGGAAATGGCGCCGCTGTCTTCCGCCAGGCGTGCGTCGTAGATCTCCACGAGGGGTGTTGCAGCTGCCGTCAATCGCGATTCAACGATCTGACTCGTCGCTGTGGCGCCGAACAGGCCGATAAGGGCAATCAGAAGAAGTGCCGGGAAGCCGGTCCAGAGGGCGACAAAATAGCCGTGATAATTCGGCAGCGAATGCAGTGCCGCTGAACCACCTGGTGACGAACGCAAAGCCCGGCTGCGCCCCAGATAGAAGGCGGCCGAGATGAGCACCAGCATCATCAGGAGAAGCAAGGCATTGGCCGGCATGAAATTCCCGTAGTTCTGCTAACGGGGCGCTCCTCGCCCCACGCGCGCGAAGCCGTCCCCTAGCAGCCCGTTGAAGGCGGGCTGATGTCAGTTTTGTAACAGTTTAGTGACGGTGCCGGTGATGTCAGAAATCGCCTGAACTCGGGCGCGCCTTCTGGCTGGGAATGCACACTGAAAAAACAGTGCCTTCACCTGGCCGGCTTTCGACGAAAAAGCCGCCGCGATGACGGCTGATAATGTGTTTCACAATCGCCAGACCGAGGCCGGTTCCCTCTTTCGGGCCGCTCTTCTGGCCATCGACCCGATAAAACCGCTCTGTCAGGCGCGGCAGGTGTCGGCGCTCGATTCCCGACCCGGCATCACGGACACGCAGAATCGCATATCTCCGCCCGCCGGTCAGAGCCGGGCTGGTGATGGTCAGCCGACCGGCCTCGCGTCCGAGGCTGTTGGTCAGCCTGTCGATTTCCTCACGGCCGACATTGGCATGAACGTCGCAGACAATGCGCGTGTTCGGGTTGGAATATTTGATCGCGTTCTCGATGAGATTCTGGGCGATTTCAAACAGCTGGTCCCGGTCGCCCACAACACGGGCTTCGGCATCGCCTTCGAAGTCGATCGTGATGCCTTTGGATTTTGCCAGAGGCGTCAGCGAATCGATCGTGTCCTGGGTCATGCCGGACAGATCTGTATCGCCGCTGGGCGGAACATGCTCATCCATTTCCACGCGCCCGAGCGATAGAAGGTCATTGATCAAACGGCCCATGCGCTCAGTCTGGTCTTGCATGATGTTCAGGAATTTGTCGCGTGCCTCTATATCCTCGCGCGCGTGTCCTTTCAGGGTTTCGATAAAGCCGGCAAGGGAGGCGAGGGGGGTGCGCAGCTCATGGCTGGCATTGGCCAGAAAGTCGCCGCGCATCCGCTCTGCCCGCTTGCTGGCAGTTTCATCTGCCAGCACCAGGAGTGCGCGCCAGGGGAAAGCGCCGTTATCTCCGGATTTGAGGGGAATGACGTGTACCCGGACATGACTCTCTATCGGAGCGAAGGTCGAGTATTCGACAATCTTGCCGCCATCACCGCGCAGCACGCTACTGACGGCTTCGAGCACTTTCGGCTGCCGCAGTGAGGCCGACAGCAGGCCGGATTCCGAGCCCAGGCCCAGATATTCATGGGCTGCCGGGTTGGCCCGCTCAATGCGGCCTCCGGAACCGACCAGCAGAACCGGAAAAGGCAGGTTTTCAAGCATGGCACCCGATGTTGATGCCTCGTTTGCGGTAATGCGGTTTTCACCCTGATCGGGTTCGGCCGGCCGGCTGTCTGGCGATGCGGGGCTGGCCAGCAGGTAATAGATGAATGACATGGCGGCGATGGCGCCGACGGCCGTCAGGGCGACCGGCAAGGATATGGCCCCGCTGAACAAAAGGATAAGCAACACAGCGATGGCAATGGCGGTCAGCGCGATCGTATCACGCCGGCGCAGTCTGCGGCCCTCACTCTCTGGGGGAGAATCCTTGCTCAAAATTCATTCGCCTATTGCCTGAGCTGCGCTCATAAGGGCCGCAATCCTGTTGTCAATCAAGCGTTCCGCCAGCCGGAAAGGGCCCGGCAGCGCCCGCCTGTCCACCCTTTTTGTATAACGACATTCGAGAGGGTTTTCATGATCTTCGCTAAAGAATTACTGTTTTTCGATAAATTTTTGTTGACTTTCGAAAAGTGGAATCTAGGGTGCATCCAATCCGGCTCCCTCCGGCATCAAGAGTGCAAGATGATCAAAAGAACACTCCTTCTGTCTGCAACGGCGTTTGTCCTTGCTTCCTGCGCGTCAACTGGTCAGGTCCCGCGCGCAGCCGATATTGCCCCTGCCGCGCCCACGAGCTGGGCGGCGGGCGGCGATTATGATTCTGCCCGTATCGAGGATTGGGTGGCGACATTCGGCGATGTCCGGCTGTCGCAACTGATCGATGAAGCGGTCATTGAAAATCCCGGTCTGATGGCCGCCGAAGCGCGTATTCGAGCCGCACGGGCCAGCGCTCGCGCGGCCAATGCCGGCCGGCTGCCCAGCCTCAGCGCCGATACCAGCATCACCCAGCGCGAGACCAATACGGCCAGCACAACGGCTTATGGTCTGGGGCTGGGTGTTTCGTGGGAGGCTGATCTCTGGGGCCGTCTGGCTGCCCGTTCGCAAGCGGGTTTGCTGGAATATGACGCCACGAATGCCGATTTTGAATCCGCGCGCCTGTCGATTGCCGGTCAGGTATCGCGCGCCTGGTTCCTGCTGATCGAGGCGCGGCTGCAAACCGAGCTGGCCCAACGTGATGTCGAGGCCAAGGAACGTTCGCTGGCTCTGATCGAACGCCGTTTCGGTGCCGGTGTGTCGCGCTCGACCGATGTTCGTACCTTCCGCTCGGCCCTGGCCTCCAGCCAGGCCGTGCTGGCCTCGCGCCAGCGCGCGGAGGCCGCCGCCGCCCGCAGTCTTGAAATTCTGCTGGGCCGGTATCCTGCCGGTGCCATCGAGCACGAAGCCGATCTGCCGCAATTCTCAGAGCTGACCGGTATCGGTGCGCCGGGTGAATTGCTGACGCGCCGTCCGGACCTACTGGCGGCCGAGGCTCGTCTGGAAGCTGCGGGTCTCCAGGCGGAAATTGCCCGCGATGCATTGCTTCCCAGCCTGACCTTGAGGGGCAATCTGGATACCGGCGGTGCCGACCCGGCCGACATGTTTGATCTGGACACGCTGGTGGCAACGGTTATTGGCGGCCTGACGGCGCCAATCTTCCAGGGCGGCGCTCTTCGGGCCGAACGGGACCGGGCCGAGGCGGCTGCAGAAGCAGCCGTCCGGAACTATGCCGGCACGGTGCTGGCCGCCTGGCGCGAAGCCGAGGACGCCATCTATGCGGATGGCATGCTGGCGGCCCGGGTGGATGCCCTGCAGACCGCCTACGAACAGGCCGCAGCCGCTGAAGAACTGGTGATCCGTCAATACGGGTCCGGTCTTGCGACCGTATTTGAACTGCTGGACGCCCAGAGCCGTAGAATAGCGGCAGAGGGTCAATACATCTCGGCGCGCCGTGAGCGCGCCACAAATCGAGTGGATATCTATCTTGCGATCGGCGGAAGCTTTGAAGCGCCCGATCTGCGGAACCAAGAGGGTTAGGAGATCGTCATGGGTCGCATTATTCTTTCAGTCCTGATTTTCCTCGGCGTTGGCGCCATATTTTTTGTAATTTACGGCGCGCTGATCGCTAGTGCGCCCGAGCCGGAGCGGGCGAATGCGCAGCCGCGACCGGTGGCAGTCTTTGCCTCGGCCGTAGAGAATACGGACGTCACGCTCCGCGTGAACACGCAGGGAGAAGTTCGTCCGGTCACCCAGATAAGTCTGGTTCCACAGGTTTCCGGCCGCATTGTCTACGTGAATCCGAACTTCATCGAGGGCGGCTTTTTCGAAGCCGGTGAGACGCTGATCCAGATTGATGATGCCGATTATCGTCTGGCGGTCACCCGGGCCCAGGCTCAGGTCGCCCAGGCCCAACAGGCACTGGTCCGCGAACAGGCGGAATCCGACCTGGCGGCTGCCGAATGGGCAGAGCTGGGCGAAGGCCAGGCGTCTTCCCTGACGTTACGCGAACCGCAACTGGCACAGGCCCGCGCCTCCCTGGCGGCGGCTCAGGCGCAATTGCAGGAAGCCCGCCTGGGTCTTGAACGAACCCGGATTTCAGCGCCCTTCGCTGGCCGTGTCCGCACCAAGTCGGCCGACCTCGGCCAGTTTGTTGCTCCGGGAACTCCACTGGGCGAAGTGTTTGCCACGGATGCAGTGCAGGTCCGGCTGCCGCTGACGGATAATGAATTGTCCATGCTCAATATTCCGGTGGCCTTCCAGGCGAATTCTGACCAGCCTGGTCCGCGCGTGCGGATAACGGCCACACTGGCCGGCCAGTACCGTGAATGGGAAGCTGAACTGGTGCGGACCGACAGCGCTATCGATACGCAAACCCGCGTGCTCTACGGTATCGCCCGGATCGATGATCCTTATGGCGAGACGGCTGAGCGCGTCGGTGCACCGTTGCCGGTGGGTCTGTTCGTGGATGCCGAGATTGAAGGGCGCGTTGTTGCTGATGCCTATATATTGCCGCGCTCGGCACTTCGTGGTGCCAACACGGTGTATGTGGCTGAAGAGGGCGGCCTGCTGAGCATCCGTAATGTGAGTGTGATCACATCAAGCCCCGAGCGTCTGGTCGTCGCCGATGGTGTCACTATTGACGACATGGTCGTCACGAGCCCTGTGCGTGCCGCCAGTGACGGCATGAGAATCCGGACTTTCGACCAGTCGGGCGAGATCGTCGAATCGCGGTCCACCACTCTGCCGACCGGCGATGATGACGACGATGAAGATTCGGCTGAGGCCGAGGCAGGAAACGACGAAGCCCAGCTCGTCAGCTCGGTCGACTAGACCCAGCATCCATCCGCGATCAAGGAGGCGGTGATGACAGATCCCAAGCAGGAAACCGAATTCAAGGGTATCATTGCCTGGTGGGCGAGCAACGGCGTTGCCGCCAACCTGCTGATGCTGGTCGCGATTGTCGGCGGTATCCTCGGTTACCTTTCAATGCAAAGGGAAGTCTTCCCGACGGCCAGCTTCTCGGGTGCGACGGTTTCCATCGCCTGGCCGGGTGCGTCTCCGCAGGAAATGGAAGAACAGATCACTGTTCGGATCGAGGAAGCCGTTTCCTCGGTTGACGGTATTGAGACCATTACCTCGACTTCACGCGAGGGCAGTGCCTTCATCAATATCGAGGGTACGCGCACTGTCGACATGCGTACCTTTATCAATGAAATCGAACAGCAGGTGAATTCGGTCAACAATCTGCCGCCATCTGCTTTCCGTCCGATCGTCAATCAGTGGCGTAATGAAGACCAGGTCGTCGGCTTTGCCATCCATGGCAATGTGCCACGCCGGGATCTCCAGCGCATTGCGCGCGAAATTCGTGACGAGGTGGCTGCCGATGTGCCCGGAGTGTCGCTGGTCAATGTCTGGGCCACGCTCTCGGAGGAAGTCTCGATCGAGGTCGATGAGAGTGATCTGCGCCGCTATAATCTGACGTTTGACCAGGTCGCGCGCGCACTGCGCAACTCCTCTCTGAACGCTTCCGCCGGTCAGGTCCGTACCGAAATCGGCGATGTTTCACTCACGGCACGCCAGCTGGGCGATACCGCCGAGGATTTCGAGGACATTATTGTTCGCCAAACGGCAGATGGCGGCACGATCCGCATCAGCGATATCGGCTCGGTTACCGACGGATTTGTCGATGCCAACCTGATCGGCACGTATAATGGTGAGCCGATGGCGCTGGTTGTGATCCTTACCAGCCCCGGCATGGACGTCGTGGACGTATCTGATGGCGTCGAGCGTTTCATTGCTGAACGCCAGGAAACCCTCCCGGAAGGCGTATCGCTTTCGCTGTGGTGGGATTCTTCCGAGCTCTACGAGGGCCGGATGAATACGATCTTCAACTCGGCGACTTTCGGTATGGCGCTGGTTCTGCTGACCCTGATCCTCTTCCTGCGCCCGATCGTGGCCTTCTGGGTGACGGTCGGTATCGGCACCGCCTTCCTTGGCGCCTTCCTGATGTTGCCCATGTTCGGTGTGACCCTGAACATGCTGTCCCTCTTCGCCTTCCTCATCGTGATCGGGATCGTGGTCGATGATGCGATCATTGTCGGCGAGAATATTCACAACAGGGTTGAGCGCGGCGAAACCGGGCTGACGGCTGCGGTCGTCGGAACGCAGATGGTCATGAAGCCGGTGATTTTTGCCGTCATCACGACCATTCTGATGTTTGCGCCCTGGATGTTGCTGTCTGGCCCGGAAGTGCAGTTCACCCGCCAGATCTCTCTTGTCGTGATTGCGGCGCTGGTCTTCTCGCTGATCGAGTCACTGCTGATCCTGCCGGCCCACCTTGGCCACATGAAGCCGCAGAAAATGACGGGCCTGATGGGCCCCCTGCTGAAGCTTCAGCGTGCCATTGCCGACTCTATGGTGTGGTTCGCGCGCCATGTGTATCGCCACGTTGCCGTGTTCGCCGTGCGCCAGCGCTATGCCACCTTGCTCTTCTTTATCGGCCTGTTTGGCCTGGCCATCGTGCTGCAGGCGACCAACCGTGTCAGCACGGTGTTCATGCCGGAAATCGAGAACGACACCGTGCAGGTGACGATCCAGCTGGCAGAAGGCACGGCGTGGCAGCGTACCGAAGCTGTACGCCAGCAACTGGAACACGCTGAAGAAGAAACCCTTCTATATTATCGCGAGGAATTCCCCGGCGAGATCGACATGATCGACAGCCGTTCAACCCTGGCAACGGATGGCCGTGTCCGGGCCTGGGTCACGCTGGCACCGCCGGAAGAACGCCCGGGCGGTCTGTCGACGCGTGAAGTGGCACAGCGGATGCGCGAATTCCTGGGCCCGATCCCGGATGCCGAGGAAGTGCGTCTCGATACCACCATCAACAATGGCGGCAACGGTCTGCGCTTTGCGATCTCCGGACAGGATCTGGATGAACTGCGGGCGTCTGCCGACGAACTCAAGGAACAATTGCGTTCCTATGACACGCTCTATGATGTGGTCGACAATCTCCAGTCGTCCGCTGAAGAGCTTCAGTTCTCGCTGCGCCCCGATGCGCAGGCCCTTGGCATTACTCTGGCAGATGTGACCCGTCAGGTAAGGCAGGCCTTCTATGGCGAGGAAGTCATGCGGCTGCCCCGCGATGGTCAGGATGTCCGCGTCATGCTTCGCTTGCCGGAGGATGCCCGCCGGTCACTGGATACGCTGCGCAACTACCGCATCCGCACCAGTGATGGCCGGGAAGTCCCGCTGTCGGCAGTTGCCGATGTGGAATTCGCCCCTGGCCTCAACCGGATCAACCGACGCGACCGGATGCGCACCATTACGGTGAGCGCCGAACTGAGCGACCCGGCGGCGCGTGGCGAGATCATGGAAAGCCTGAATGATGGTTTCTGGACGGAGTGGGAAGCCCGCCATCCCAATGTAACCCGCCAGGAGTTCGGTCAGGCTGAGGGTGAAGCCGAGTTCATGGCCGAGCTGTTCAACCTGGTGATCCTGGTTCTGGGCGGTATCTACATCCTGCTGGCGATCGCCTTCCGGTCCTACGCCCAGCCGGCTCTGATCCTGATCGCCATTCCTTTCGCTTTCGCGGGTGCTGTTTTCGGCCACCTCTTCTTCGGTATTTCCTTCGCCCTGTTCTCCTGGTTCGGAGTGGGCGCAGCGGCCGGCGTGGTGATCAATGACAATCTGGTTCTCGTGGACTTCGTGAACCGGCTCCGCGCCAATGGCGTGGGCGCCTTCCAGGCGCTGATCGATGCGGGCGTACAGCGCTTCCGCCCGATCATCCTGACCTCGGTCACCACCTTCCTCGGTATCCTGCCGATGATGGGCGAAACCTCGACCCAGGCCCAGTTCCTGAAGCCGATGGTGGTTTCGCTGGGCTTTGCGGTTGTTTTCGCCCTGTTCCTGACCCTGCTTCTGGTGCCGGCGCTGTACGCGATCGGTGTGGATATCAAGCGCGGTATCGTCGGAATGTGGACCGGCAAGAAACAGCCGGGAATTGGATCGACCTATCACGAGACCAAGGGCGGCGAGCCGGAGACCGATGTCGGTACCATCCAGCCTGCCGAATAAGTCAGCCAGGACTGGCCGGCCCGCATGGCGGGCTGGCCAGCCGGCTTTCTGCCGCTAATATCCGTTTACACAATCAGTCCAGCCGGTCGCGGGGGCCGGCTTCAAGAGGAAAATGAGACAATGAAGAAACTGCTATTGGGTACCGCATGCCTTGCCTTGCTGGCGGCGTGCAGTGAACCGGCCACCGATACCACCACGGTTCAGGGCAATACCGAGGCGCAGGGCGGCGAAGTCGAAATGGCGTCTGCCGCTATCGGCGATTGGGGTTTTGACCTGGACGGGCGCGACATGACCGTCGATCCAGGCGATGACTTCTTCCGCTATGCCAATGGCGAATGGCTGGACACCACCGAGATCCCGGCGGACCTGTCGAATTACGGCATGTTTACCGAGCTGGCGCTGGAAGCCGAGCAGGACGTCCAGGACATTATCCTCGAGCTCGCTGAAGCCGGTGGCGATACCGGTTCGGTCGAGCAACAGGTTGGCGATCTTTATGCCAGCTGGATGAATACCGAAGCGCTGGATGCGCGCGGTCTGGAAGCGATCCAGCCGGATCTTGATGCCATCGCAGCGGTCGAGACCCACGAGCAATTCGCAACCATGTTTGCCACGGTCCACAGCCCGGCCATGTACGGTGTGGGTATCATTCCAGACCCGGCAGATACCTCGCGCTACACCGTGTTTGTCGGCCAGTCCGGCCTCGGCATGCCGGATCGCGATTTCTATCTGAGCGAGGGCGAGCGCTATGACGAATACCGCGCCGCCTATCTTTCCTATATCACCCAGCTCTTCGATCTGGCCGGCTATGACAATAGTGCCGAGCGCGCTCAGTCGATCATGGATCTGGAGATGCGGATTGCCGAGGTTCATTGGACCCAGGAGCAGAGCCGCGACATCCAGGCGATCTACAATCCGATGCCGCTGGGCGATCTGGCGACGCTGGCGCCGCAATTCAATTTCGAAGCCGGCATGACCGCTCTGGGTATCGACAGCGTCGAGACCTATCTCGTTGCGCAACCGAGCGCGATCGAAGGTACGGCGACAATTTTCTCGGAAACCCCGGTCGACGTTCTACGCGACTACATGGTTTTCCATACGCTGAACGACAATACCAACGCGCTGCCGCTGGCCTTTGACCAGGCGAGCTTCGACTTCTTCGGCCGCACGCTGAATGGTACCGAGGAACAGCGCCCGCGCGATCGCCGGGGCGTGAACCTGGTCGGTGGCGTTCTGGGTGAGGCTGTTGGTCAGGTCTATGTCGACCGCCATTTCCCGCCGGAATCCAAGACCCAGATGGAAGAGCTTGTCGGCAATCTGACCGCGGCTTTCGAGGAGCGTCTTCAGAACCTGTCCTGGATGGATGACGAGACCCGCCAGCAGGCTCTCCTCAAGCTTTCAACCTTCGAGCCGCGCATCGGCTATCCGGACGAGTGGACCGACTATTCGGCGCTGGAAATCCAGGCCGGCGATCTGTTCGGCAATCTGCGCCGCATCGCCGAGTTCAACTGGAACCAGCAGGTCGAGGACCTTTCCGGTCCGGTTGATCGCGGTGACTGGCCGTATCCGCCGCAAACCGTGAACGCCTCCTACAATCCGTTGATGAACCAGATCACCTTCCCGGCAGGCATCCTGCAGGCGCCTTTCTTTGATCCGAATGCTGATGCAGCGATCAATTACGGTGCCATCGGTGCGGTGATCGGCCATGAAATCGGTCACGGTTTCGACGACCAGGGCCGTCAGTTCGACGAGGCTGGCCGTATCCGGAACTGGTGGTCGGATGCCACCAATGACGCCTTCATGGAGCGGGCCGGTGCGCTGGGCAGCCAGTATGACACCTATTGTCCGCTGGAAGGCGAGTGCGTGAACGGCACCTTCACCATGGGCGAGAACATTGGTGACCTTGGCGGTGTGCAGATGGCCTATTCGGCCTATCAGCGTTATGTCGCGGCAACCTATGGCGATGAAGGTGCGCCGGTGATCGACGGTTATACCGGCGATCAGCGCTTCTTCCTGGCTTGGGCCCAGGTCTGGCGCCGCCTCTATCGCGAGGACAATCTGCGTCAGCGTCTGGTGACTGATCCGCACAGCCCGTCGCAATACCGCACCAATGGTATCGTGCGGAATCTGGATGCCTGGTATGACGCTTTCGGCATCGAGGAAGACGATCTGCTCTATCTGCCGCCGGAAGAACGCGTCCGGATCTGGTAGAACAAAAAAACACCTTGTCATGAGATGGCCCGGCCTTGCGCCGGGCCATTTTTTTTAAGTGGTGCTTGCCCATAGCATGGTTAACGGGCTTAATTTCCCTATGGTTTCAACGTGGGGGATGGTTTCAATGTTGCGCGTTATCCTGCTTTCGCTTGTTCTCGGCGTTTTTCTGACGCCTGCTGCGACTGCCCAGACCCTCAATATTACTCCGGATTTGCAGGAGGCGCTTCAGGAGCAGCCCCGGGTTCGGGTTTTCGTTTTTTTCGATATTCCGCAATTGGCGCGGGATGGCGGCGATGGCTTTGACCTGGAATCGCAAATCGCGCAGATGGACGCCTCGCGGGATGCCATTATCGAGCGGTCGCTGGGTGTGTCGCCCGACATGATGGCGGGTCAGCCTCTGACCCTCCAGCAGCCCGGGCTGATGTATGAATACAGCTATGTTCCGGCCGCCGCGATGTATCTCTCCGCGGCGGAAATCGATTCCATGTTGCGCGACCCTGCTGTCAGCCGTATCGAGCTGGATCGTGTGAGTTATCCGCTCCTCGACACCTCGGTTGATCTTGTGGGTGCGCGCAACCTGCACACGGCAGGCCTGACCGGCTCGGGCGTTTCGGTTGCCATTCTGGACAGCGGCGTTGATCACCAGCATCCGATGTTTGCCGGGCGGATAGTGGGGTCGGCCTGTTTTTCCGGATCAGACCCGGCCAACCAGACCACCAGTTTCTGCCCGAACGGGACGCACGTTGATACCAGCTCTCCACAGGCGGGGGATAATTGCGAGGATCTGGAGGATGACCCCGAAAACGGTGGCCAGAACTGTCATCATGGCACGCATGTGGCGGGCATTGCTGCCGGGGCCGATTTTGAAAACCCGGATATTCCCGGTCAGTTCATTCGGGGTGTGGCGCCCGGCGCCAATATTGTTGCCGTCAATGTTTTCAGCCGGCAGCGCAATGGAAACATAACCACGTTTGATTCCGATCAGGCTGCTGCGCTTGAATGGCTCTACAACAACCGCAATGCGTTCAGTCTGGCCTCTATCAATATGAGCCTGGGCGGCAGCCAGTACCGGCATGCCTGCCGAAATGCCAATGTAGCGCCCTGGATCAGGATGCTGCGGTCGGCGGGCGTGGCGACTGTGATAGCCTCCGGCAATGCGCGGTTCCGCGACAGGGTCGGGACACCAAGCTGTATCGCAGAAGCCATCACAGTCGGCTCAACCACCGATACGGATGAGCTGTCGCTGTTTTCAAACAGCGGTTATCCGATTGACCTGCTGGCTCCCGGCAGCGCCATTCTCTCGGCCTTTCCGAGGGTCGGTGATACGGGACCGGCGCGCGCTCAGAATCTCGACGGCACCTCCATGGCATCGCCGCATGTGGCGGGCGCCTTCGCCCTGTTGCGGGCGGCCCATCCGGATGCCAGCGTCGACATGATCGAGAATGCGCTGGAAGCCACCGGGCGGGTCATCACCGCTCAGCGTTATGGCATTGAAGCGCCCCGAATCCAGGTGGATGCAGCGCATGCCCAGCTGACAATTGCCGGCAATGGCGCGCTTGGAAATCTTTCTGTTTCTCCAATCCAGCCGTTTGACCCGGTGGTCTCACAGGCATCGCCCATCACCCGCTTCGGGCAGGTGCATACTTTGAGGAATACCGGGAACACGCCTTTGAACTGGACGATCAGTTCCCATGCCGGCTGGATACGGTTTTCCCAGGCGAGCCCGGGCAGCGAGAATTCCCTGGGTAATGCTGTCGAGGTTCTCGGGGGGCGGCTTGAGCCTGGGGCCAGCACGACGGTTTTCGTCCTGGCAAACGCAACCGGGATGAATCCCGGCGCCTATCAGTCCCGCTATCAGATATCCACGCAAGCGAGTACGGACACGCTCAGCCTGGCGGCCAGAATGACGGTGCTGCCAGCGGCGGCGAACGACAATTTTTCCGATGCCGCTGAACTGGCGCTGGGGGCCAACGAATTCCTGATAGACTCAACCACGGCGACGACGGAAGCCGGAGAAGGCAATCACGGCGTTGCAGGAACCGGGGCGACCGTCTGGTATCGCTGGACGGCAAACTATTCCGGCCTTGTTGGCTTTGTCCTGTCAAATCCGAACTTTGATCCGGTGATCGCCGTCTATACCGGCAATTCGATTGGGGCACTTTCGCCCGAGCAAAGCCAGGGCGATACCGGTGTGGCTCCCGGAACAGGCGCGCCGATCCATGTCCGGGTATTCGAAAGCAGTGCGGGAGAGACCTACCATATTGCGGTTGCCGGACAGTCGGCGACCGGCGGTGAGGGGTTGGCCACGCTCCGGCCGATCCTGCAACCCGAAAACGACATGATGGCGAATGCCACGGTGCTCACCGGATCGCGGGGGCATATTGCGGGTACGACCTATGGTGCAACGACCGATCCCAACGAGCCTGTTCTGGGGATCCAGGGACAGAACCTGACGCGGTTTGGACACTCGGTCTGGTTCCGGTGGACGGCTCCGATGAGCGGGCCTGTCTGGTTTGGTCCGACGCTGGGTACACAACAGACAGTGCTGGTCATCTTCGACAGTGATCTGAATGCAATTCAGGCCGGGCTCAACGGTCCAGCGCCGTTTAATGCGACGGCCGGACAAACCTATCTGATTTTCGTCGACGGTCCCGAGGAGGCCGTTTTCGACCTGCCCTGGGCCATGACGGGCCAACCGGCGCATCGGCTGGTCGCGTCGGTTCTGCCGACCGTGCGAACCGGGCAGGTCGGCCAGCCGACAACGGCCTTTGCGACCGTCATCAATCCTGCGGGACCAGGTGTTGCCGGTGAAAACTGCCGTATTGATCCGCCATTCGGCTTCAATGGAGACTGGACCTATCAAACCACGGATCCGGCAACCAATACGCCCACGGGGCAGCCGAATACGCCGGTCACCATCCCGCCGGGCGGCGCCCAGACCTTCATTCTGAGCCTGACACCGTCGACGATCCAGCCGTCCAAGCCGTCGACGATTTTGCGGCCGATTTTCCGTTGCGACACGGTTGTTGCGGCGGGCAGCGTCGCGGACCTCAATACGCTTCGTTTTTCAGCGGATGATTTCCGCAATGTCGATATTGCTGCCGTGGCTGCGACGATCGGGAATTCCGGAGCGGTGGAGGTGCCATTGAATGGCGGTTCCGCTTTCTCGATGGCGCTCCGCAATGTCGGCCTCGATGGCGAGAATCTTCAGATGCTATATCTGGTGAACGGTCGCTCTGCTCATAATGCCGAAGGCACTCCCGAACCCATTTCTGCCCAAATGCCGCTTCGTGTTCTGGCGTGCGAAACCAATCCTGCTACGGGGCAGTGTCTTGCGCCGCCCTCGCAGATGCGACCACAATTTTCTCTCGCCAACGGACAGGTGCGAACGTTCTCCTTCTTTGTTCAGGGGCAGGGAATTGATGTTGCCAACGCGCCGGATGCCAACCGGATCACGGTATTTGTCACCGATGCGGATGATGACGTTTTCGGGGGGACCAGCGTTGCGGTGCGCACTGTGCCGGACCCATAGAGGAAAGCTGCCCGGCCGCTCTGTTATTCAAAAATGACAGTATTGTCAGTTGAGCCCCGACCGATCCGGACTAGTGTCCCCGTTGGTGTTTTTTTGGGGAGCTGATCTGTGTTCAAGAAGCTTTTGCTGGCTACCAGCTGTTTTGCCCTTGTCACCGCCTGTAGCCCGGGCGGCGAGATGAGTGATGATGACGGCACGTCTACTGACGGTGCTGTTGAAAATTCCGCAACGGATGCGGCCAATGACGAAATGGCGTCGGCCATTCTCGGAGATTGGGGCATTGAGACCCAGCACGTCTCCGAGACGATTGATCCGGGCGACGATTTCTTCCGCTATGTCAATGAAGGCTGGCTGGAAACTGCGGAATTCCCGCCGGGCTTCTCCAGCCTGAACGGGTTTACCGAGCTTTATCTCGAGACCGAACAGCGCGTGCAGGAAATAATCCGTGCCGCGGCCGAAATGGATGCCGAGCCGGGCTCGGCGGAATACCAGATCGGCACGCTTTATAATGACTATCTCGATACCGACCGGATCGAGGCGCTGGGCCTGACGCCGCTGCAGGCGGATATCGATGCTATCCTCGCCTCCGAGACGCATGCGGATATCGCCCGCTGGTTCGGCCGTCCGTCGCAAATGTCGATGTTCTCGCTGGGCGTCACGATCGATCCGGGCGACCCGACCCGCTATGTGATCTCGACGGGCCAAACCGGGCTCGGCTTGCCGAACCGCGATTTCTATCTGCGTGATGACGAACCCTTCCCGGGCCATCGCGAAGCCTATGTCGATTATATGGCCGGCCTGTTTGAGCGTTCCGGTATCGATAATGGCCGCGAGCGTGCAGAAGCCATTCTGGCGCTGGAAACGGCGATCGCCGAAATTCACTGGACGCGGGCCCAGGCACGCGACCGGATCGCCAACTACAATCTGATGAGCGTTGACGAGCTGATCGAATATGCGCCGGGCTTTGACTGGCAGGCCTTCCTGGAAGAGGAAATGGTCGGCGATCAGAGCGAGATTATCGTCAACACCGATACGGCAGTGCAGGGCCTGGCCCAGCTGTTTGCCGAAACGCCGGTAGAGACGCTGCGCTCCTATCTGGCCTTTCACTTCATCGACAATCACACCTCCATGTTGCCAGCGGCCTTCGATGATGCGTCCTTTGCATTCTATTCGACGCGTCTGAACGGCACCGAGGAGCAGCGCCCGCGCGAGCTGCGCGCCGTGCAATTCGTCAATGGCCGTCTGGGCGAGCTGATCGGCCAGGTCTATGTCGAGCAATACTTCCCGGAAGACTATCGCGACCAGATGACCGAGCTGGTCGAATATCTGCGCCGTGCGTTTGCCGACCGGCTGGAAACGCTGGAATGGATGGATGACGAAACGCGGGCCGAGGCGTTTGCCAAGCTGGAAGCCTTCATTCCCAAGATCGGCTATCCGACACAATGGCGTGACTATTCCACGATCAGCATGGAACCGGGCAACCTGATTGCCAATTCCAATGCGGTGCGTGACTGGGGCCGTGAGGATTCCCGCTCGCGTCTGGGCGGTCCGATCCGCACATGGGCCTGGTTCATGAGCCCGCAGACGGTGAACGCCTATTACTCTCCGTCGCGTAACGAAATCGTCTTCCCGGCCGCGATCCTGCAGCCGCCCTTCTTCGATCCGAATGCCGACATGGCCGTGAATTTCGGCGCCATTGGCGGCGTAATCGGTCACGAGATGGGTCACGGATTTGACGATCAGGGTAGCCGCTCCGACGGCACCGGCCTGCAGCGCAACTGGTGGACGGAGTTCGCCCGCGAGCAATTCGAGGACCGCACTTCGGTTCTGGGCTCGCAGTACAATGAGTTCTGTCCGATCGAAGGTGATTGCGTGCGCGGTGACCAGACGATGGGCGAGAATATCGGTGATCTGGGCGGGCTTTCCATCGCCCTGCATGCCTACCGCATGTATCTGGAAGACCATGGTGGTGGTGAAGACATTGATGGCTATACGCCGGAACAGCGCTTCTTCATGGCCTGGGCTCAGGTCTGGCGGGGCATCCGCACCGAGGATTCGATGCGTACGCGCCTGCTGACCGGTGTGCACAGCCCGAACCAGTACCGCACCAATGGTGTCGTCCGGAACATGGATGCCTGGTATGAGGCATTCAATGTTACCGAGGATGATGATCTCTACCTGCCGCCCGATCAACGGGTGAGCATCTGGTAGACACCAGCTGCCATTAGAACGGGGCCCGGCCATTGTGCCGGGCCTTTTTCTTTATGCGGCCTCCATCTCATCCGGCCCTGTCAACCGCGCCGTTGGCGTGCGCACTTTCCGCTCCAAGGTTGCAAATAATCGTGGCTGCGATTGAGGTTAATCGTGTGATAGGCGGTTGCCTTTCGGGTCAGGGCCTGTTTTCTGGACGGGAATACGAAAGGGGTGGCGTCTAGATGCGTATTCTCGTGACAGGGGGGTGCGGCTTTATCGGGTCTGCGCTGGTCCGCCGGCTGATCGCCGACGGCCATCTCGTCACCAATGTCGATGCCATGACCTATGCCGGCGATGCGCGCGCCGTGGCCGAGGCGGCATCATCGAACGCCTACCAATTCATAAAGGCAGATATCTCCGATGCCGCGGCCATGGCGGAAGCCTTCGCGGCCAGCTGCCCAGAACGCGTGTTTCATCTCGCGGCCGAAAGCCATGTCGACAGGTCAATCGACGGGCCGGGCGTGTTTATCAAGACCAATCTGGTTGGCACATCCGTGATGCTGGATGCGGCCCTGAAATACTGGCGCGGCCTGCCAGAGAATGAGCGGCAGGCTTTCCGCTTCATTCATGTTTCGACCGATGAGGTTTATGGAACACTGCAAGCGGCTGATCCGGCATTCACCGAAGATACACCCTATGCGCCCAACAGCCCCTATGCGGCTTCCAAGGCCGGTGCAGATCATCTGGTCCGGGCCTGGGTGGAGACTTATGGCCTGCCAGCGCTGATCACCAATTGTTCGAACAATTACGGTCCTTTCCAGCACCCGGAGAAACTGATCCCGACCGTGATCCGCACGGCTCTGTCGGGGCAGGACATACCTGTTTATGGTTCGGGCGAGAATGTCCGCGACTGGCTGTTCGTGGACGATCATGTCCTGGGCATGATGACCGCCGCTGAAACCGGCCGGACCGGGCGCAAGTATAATTTCGGCGGGAATGCCGAGCGCACCAATATCGGCCTGGTCCGGACGATCTGCCGGTTGTTGGATGACAAACGCCCCGGTGCCGGAAAATATGAAGACCAGATCCGGTTTGTGACGGACCGGCCCGGTCATGATCTGCGCTATGCGGTGAATGCAGGCCGAGCGAAGGATGAGCTGGGCTGGACGCCATCGGTCAGCCTCGATGAAGGATTGTCGGCGACGCTCGACTGGTATCTGGCGCATCCGGACTGGCTGTCGCGCGATCCGGCCGAAATCGCCCGCCTTGGCCTCGCCCGTGAAGAAGGAGCTCGCACATGAGCACGTCGTGGAAGGGCCTGATCCTCGCGGGCGGGACGGGAAGCCGCCTTTATCCGCTGACCCATGCGGTGAACAAGCATTTGCTGCCGGTCTTCGACAAGCCGATGATCTACTATCCGCTGACCACGCTGATGCTCGGCGGGGTCAGGGAATTCGTGATCGTCTCCAATCCGGAATCGATCCCCCAGCTCCAGTCGCTGTTGGGCGATGGCGCCAAATGGGGTCTGAAATTCGAGTATGTTGCCCAGAATCGTCCGGGCGGTATTGCCGAGGGTTTCCGCGTCGCGGCCAATGAGCTGGAAGGGCGTAATATCGCGCTTATTCTCGGCGACAATATCTTCTACGGCGATGGGCTGTCCAAGCGGATCCAGGAAGCGACCAAGCAGACAAAAGGCGCGACGATTTTCGGCTATGAGGTCGCTGATCCGTCAGCGTTCGGCGTGGTCGAACTGGGCCCCGATGGCCGCGCGGTCTCGCTTGAGGAAAAACCGAAAAAGCCGAAATCCAAATGGGCGGTCCCGGGTATCTATTTCTACGATTCCGATGTGCTGGATATTGCCTGGGGGCTGAAGCCTTCCGGACGTGGCGAGCTGGAAATTACCGACGTCAACCGCGCCTATATGGAACGCGGCGATCTGCATGTGAAAACCATCGGGCGGGGGGTGGCCTGGCTCGACGGCGGAACGCATGCCGACCTGTTCGAGGCCGGCCAGTTCATCAAGGTGGTCGAGGAACGGACCGGCCTGAAAGTGGCCTGTCCGGAGGAGATCGCCTTCCGTATGGGCTTTATTGACCGCAACGGGCTGGCCGATCTGGTCGATGACAGTCCGAAAACGGAATATCAGAAATATCTCAAGGAATTGCTGGATCGCAGCCGCTAGTCTGGCGGCTGGACAACGCCGTATTCAATCAGGGACTCAGCGGCTGAGATCACGGCGTCCCTGGCGGGCCGGAAAGCAATCCCCGTCTTCTCCGTGACATAGGCCGTCCTTGCCTTGCGGCGGCGGCCGAGATCAGACGTGACCGAGCGCAGCGACTTGTCGAAATTCGCCATGAATTTGACCAGCCAGGCCGGCAGCTCCTTGGTCGGTATCTTTCGGGCGAAAGCCGGAAAGGCGTCTTTCAGGATCAGCGCAATTTCCTGCATGGTCAGCGTGTCAGCCGCAGCCAGCAGGCGCTGCCCGGCCGTGTTGGGTGAATCCATGGCAGCCACATGCAGGGCGGCCAGATCGCGGACATCAACCGTCGGGAAGGAGATTGGTGGCAGCGCCGGGTAGGCCGCCTTCAGGATCGCCTCGACAACGTAGAGCGAGGTGCCTGCCCGTCCGTCCAGCGCCGGGCCCAGGACCAGGCCGGGATTGATGACAGTGGCCCGTTCACGCTCGCCCTGGGCATCAAGATATTCCCAAAGGGCCTGCTCGGCGCGGGTTTTCGAGACGATGTAGGCGGAAATGGCCGACCATTCCGGGTCAGTCCAGTTGTCCGGTCCAGCCTCGAAATCGCCCTTGTGCTTCGGGTGATACATGACCGCAGCCAGCGATGAGGTAACAACGATGCGCTGGGCGCCAGCGGCCAGCCCGGCTTTCACAACGCGCAGCATGCCGTCGCGGGCCGGTGGCACGAGGGCTTCGCGATCACTGGGTTGTTGCAAGGGAAAGGGCGAAGCGAGGTGCTGGATAAAATCGGCGCCGGCGACGGCTTCCTCCCATCCGTCATCGCTCATCAGATCGGCTTCGACAAAGCTCAGCTTTGTATGATCGGCGCCATGGCGGACGAGGGTTTCCCTGACCTGGTCGCGTTTCGCCGTATCGCGGACCGTGCCGACCACATCATGTCCGGCCTGCAAAAGCTGCAAGGCCACATGCTTGGCGATAAAGCCACTGATCCCGGTCACCAATACCCGTGCCATCTTGTTCCCCCTGTTTGATAATTTACTGGCCGAACAGACCTCTCAGAATGTCGCGTGTCCGGTTGGTCGGATTACGGCGAAGGCCGCGCTCTTCCTCTCCGACATAATGGAAAATGCCGTCGAGTGCCTTTTCAACGGCAAAGTCGGTGACCTCGCCGCGGAAGTCCTGCGCCGCACCGCGCGAGCCTCGGCCACCGAATAGCTGGCCGAGGCTGGATCGTGTGTCGACCAGTCCGGCCGCCTGATCGAGCGCGCCATAAGCGCCTGAAGACGCGAGCGTTGATTCCATGGGCGGGCGCAGCAAGCGTGTCAGGGACGTCTCCGTGCGGCCGCGCAGATATTGCGTCGCGGCGGTGTCAGGGCCGCGCAGGATGGAAATGCCGTCCGATATCGTCATCGAGCGGATCGCGGAGACGACCAGGTCGCGCGCCTGCGGCATCACCGCTTCGGCAGCGCGGTTCATGCGCATTTCCAGATCATCCAGCGGTCCGGACAGACCTATGGGTTCGAGCCGGTCCTGCGTGCGCCCCAGAAGGCCCGGCAACGGTATTCTGACAATCGAGTCGCCGAAAAACCCGTCGCGACGGCCGAGGCGTTCGGTGGCCAGCCGGGTGGCGGTCACCAGCATGTTGCGGATGGCTGGAGCCGCGCCCTGCGCGTGGGCTGTGGCTGGCCATGCCAGGGTGGCTGAAGCAGTAATCAGAAAGCGGCGGCGGTGCATCATGATCACCTCCTGTGACCGTTACTCGAAGCGCAGTGCCTCGATAGGGTCCAGCCTTGATGCCCGATGTGCGGGATAAAATCCAAAGAAAACGCCCACGAAAGCCGATGCGCCGATGGCAATCAGCGCCACTGTGGGCTGGATCTGGACGGGAAATTCATCCAGCGAATCTATGTAGGCGGCCGCCCCGACGCCGATCGCCAGACCGATCAGACCGCCGGTAAAACAGAGCATGACGCTCTCGATCAGGAACTGGTTGCGAATGTCGGCACGTTTGGCACCGACGGCCAATCGCAGGCCGATTTCCCGCGTGCGCTCTGTTGTTGAAACCAGCATGATATTCATGATGCCGATCCCGCCGACCAGCAGCGAGATGGCGGCCGCGGCGGCCAGTAGAAGACCAAGCTGGTTTTCCGTCTCGTTTCTGGCGCGGATGAATTCACCCAGATTGCGGACATTGAAGTCATCCTCTGCGCCGGGCTGGATATCACGCCGGATCCGCATCAGATCCTCGATGTCGGCGGTGACGATGTCCGGGTTCGCTGTAGGCGAGACTTCGGCATAAACCGAGAAAACCGGATCGCGGACACCGAGCTGATATCCCAGTATGCGGTCCCGGGCCGTGGTGACCGGAACAAGGACAACATCATCCTGGTCAGAGCCCCAGCTGGACTGGCCTTTTTCGCTCATCACGCCAATCACTTCCATCGGTGTGGAGCCGAGGCGCACAGTCTGTCCGATCGGATCGGAAGCGCCAAACAATTCCTCGACCACGGTCTGGCCCAGCACCACGACGCGGGCACCGGAATTGACCTCTTCCGGGTAGAAGGGACGGCCCTCTGCCGGGAACCAGTCGCGGGTCTCGAAATAGGCGGCATGCACGCCCTGGACACGGGTCGTCCAGTTCTCCCCCTCAACCACAATGGCGGTATTGCCACTGATCTCACCGGAAGCGCCCAGCACGCCATCGATTTCGGTGGCAATGGCATTGACGTCCTCGTCGTTTAGGAAAGTGGCTGTACCGGCCCCGCCATGGCGCCCACCAAAGGCGCTTGAGCCTGGCCGGATGATCAGGAGATTGGCACCGAATGACGCAATCTGTTCCTCGACTGCGGCCTTGGCGCCTTCGGTGACGGAGACCATGACGATTACGGCCGAGACACCGATGATAACGCCCAGCATGGCGAGGGCGGTCCGCAGCGCGTTGACGCGCAAGGCGACCAGTGCAACCCGGATGGCAGCCAGAAGGTTCATGACCTGTCCTCCACTATTTCGCCGTCACGGAAGACGATCTGCCGCTTGGCGTGTTCGGCGACTTCCGCCTCGTGAGTGACGAGGATAATCGTCATCCCCTCGCGGTTCAGCTGGTCGAAGATATCAAGGATTTCCTCGGAGGTCTGCGAATCGAGCGCGCCCGTGGGTTCGTCAGCCAGCAGGATGGCCGGGTCATTGACCAGAGCGCGCGCGATCGCGACGCGCTGTTGCTGTCCGCCAGAGAGTTGTGAGGGCTGGTGATCCATGCGTTCGCCCAGACCGACCTGTTTCAGGCGGGCTTCGGCGCGGGCCTTGCGCTCGGCGGCCTCGATCCCGGCATAAATCAGCGGCAGGCCGGCATTCTCGACAGCGCTGGTCCGCGGCAGGAGGTTGAATTGCTGGAAGACGAAACCAACGCGCCGGCCTCGGAAAGCGGCCAGCTGGTCAGGCTTCATATTATCGAGGCGCTCGCCGTCGATCTCCAGTGTGCCGGACGTCGGACGGTCGAGTGCGCCAATCATGTTCATGAATGTCGATTTGCCCGAACCCGACGGTCCCATGATGGCGACATAATCGCCTTCCGCGATATCGGTCGAGACGCCTTGCAGGGCGTGGACCTCATTATCCCCCATCCTGTAAACGCGGGTGAGATCGCGGCAGCGGATCAACGGTGCTGCCATTATTCCACCATTCGGGCGCGGGTAATGACGGCTTCGCCTTCCTCCAGCTGTCCGGCGACCACTTCGGTGTTGCGGCTGTCACCGACACCCACCCGAAGGCGGCGCTCTTCCAGCATGCCATCTTCGGCCTCGACCCAGACACTGGCGGTGCGGGTCTCTGCATTTTCGGCCTGGATCTGACGGAAGCGGTCCATCTGTTCGGGGGTGAGCACGTCGCGCATCGCATTGGCAAAGAGCTGGTTCATGGCGGCGCGGTCAGGCGGGCTGCCGCCGGCCTGCATCTGGCTCTGCATTTGCGAGAAAGCGGCACGGACAGCTTGCTGGGCCTCTTCGCGCTGGGCCTCGGTCATGTCCAGCTGCTCGGCGAGACGGTCCATCATGCCGCCACCGCGCCCACCGCCAGCGCCGCGTCCACCACCGCGCTGACCCTGTTCAGTTACCTCGGCCGGGCGGGCAAGGGCTTCCAGAGCGCCCGAAGGCCGAAAACGAAGCGCGCCATTGGGTACGGTCAGAACGCCGGTCCGCTCGCCCGTCACGATGTCGATATTGGCGGTCATGCCCGGCAAAAGACGTTGGCCCGGATTTTCCGCGGTGACCACGACAGTATAGGTCACGACATTGGCCTCGTTGGTCGCGGCCAGGCGCACCTGGTCGACACGGCCTTCATAGTCGCGGCCCGGAAAGGCATCGACATTGAACGTCGCCAGCTGTCCTTCGCGGATCTGGCCGATATCGCTCTCATCCACCTGGGCATCGATCTGGATGACCGACAGGTCCTGGGCGATAGTGAAGAGGACGGGTGCGGAAAGGCTGGCGGCGACGGTCTGTCCGATATCGACCGCGCGATTGATGACGACGCCATCGATCGGCGAGCGGATGACGGTGCGTTCCAGATCAATGCGGGCACCGGCCAGCGTCGCTTCACGTTGCTGCAGCGTGGCGCGGGCGTTCTGGATCTGGGCGATGGCGACAGCGCGCTCCGAGCGGGCCGATTCCAGAGCGGCCTCTGCGGCTTCATAGGCGGCCGCCGAAGCAATGCCGCGCTCGTGCAGATTTTCGACCCGCTCGAATTCTTCCTCGGCGACGCGAAGGTTGGCGTTGACGCGCTGCAGGCCGGCCTGTTGCAGCGAGACCTGGGCCTCGGCGGTCGAGACAGCGGCTTCGGCTTCCCTTACACGGGTCTCGAAGGTCTGCGGGTCGATCCGCGCGATGACCTGACCTTCTTCCACGGGCGAATTGAAATCGACATTCAGCTCGGCCACCTGTCCGGAGAGCTGGGAACCGACCTCTACTGTTACGCGGGCGCGCACGGAGCCGGTGGCGGCGACGGAGCGGCGGATGTCTGCCAGCGCCGCCGGTTCGGTTTCGATGGTCAGCTCGCCCACAGGCGCACTGCGGCCGAACATGAACCAGCCTGCGGCTACGAGAAGGATTGCGGCGGCAATTCCGCCCCACCACCATTTGTTCATCAAGGTCTGCCCCGATCTGTGAACGGTTAACGCCGTTCAGCCCCTGTCCCCGTCGTATTTGACGCAGTTGGCGGTGAGTTCAAGTGAATTAGCATTCTGCGGCTAGATGCCGAAGCGGTCCCGGAAGCGCCCTCCGGTCTCGATCCCGACAAAGGACAAAAGATGAGCGACCAGCAAAAGGTTCCAGAAACCCAGCGTGATCGCCAGAAATGTCCAGGGAATCAGGCGCGGACCTTTGGCCGGATCCGGCTCGTGGCGGGTCTGCCATGCGCAGAAGGCAAAGGCGGCAAGGGAGACGACCTGCAGGATGAGGGTGAGGGTGAGGGACATTCGGTCTCCGGGGCCCGGGAAAAGCCGTGTTCGGTCTTGGCCCAGAAATAGGGGTTTGTGCGCAATTCCGCCATGGCCTTGAACGCTGCCGCGGTCTGGAGAGGCCAATAAAGGGGCATACGCAGGATATCAATCAGGCGGGTTCGCATTCCGGCGCGTCGGATCGCGATCCCTGCACACAGCATGTTTGCCGCATAACCACACAAAAGAAGGCCCGCCGCCGGAGCATGAAAGTCGGCAATACCGGTCAGGGGCAAAAGGGCGGCCAGTAATAGCAGTGGCAAATGCAACATGGCGGAAAGGCAGGCGGCCCCGATGGTCAGCATGAGTGACAGATGCGCTTTGACCGGAAGCCGGGCAGGACTGCGCCAGTGAACCGCCAGGGTTTGCAGGAAGCCTTTCAGCCAGCGCGAGCGTTGCTTCACCCATGGCGCCAGCGTTTCGGGGGCTTCTTCGAGCGTCTGCGGAGCAATGACCTCGCTGCGATACCCCATCCGCGCGAGGCGGAAGCCCAGATCTGCGTCCTCTGTGACATTATAGGCGTCCCAGCCGCCGGCGGCTTCAAGCGCCGATCGGCGGAAATGATTGCTGGTTCCACCCAGGGGTAAAGGCATGCCCCATCTGGTCAGCAGCGGCAGGATGGCCTGGAATTGAACGGCATATTCCAGCGCGAATTGCCGGGTCAGCCAGGATTTGCGGTCATTATACCAGTTAAGCGGCGCCTGGACGCAGGCGAGACGCTCGTCGCCAGCGGCGAGGGCTTCGGCGGCCGCCCGCAGCTGCGCGGGGTGAGGCACGTCCTCGGCATCATAGACGCTGATAATATCGCCACGGGCAAAGCGAAGCGCATAATTCAGGGCACGCGGCTTGGTCTGCGGCACGCCCGGCGGAACGATGACCAGTTCAAACCGGCTGTCGAAGGCCAGTTGCCGGGCCGTTCTGATGGTACCGGCGTCGCCTTCCTCGAGAATGATCTTGATGTCGAGACGGGCCGGCGGGTAGTCGATCGCGCCCAGCGCCCGCATCAGCTGATCGAGAATGGCGGTTTCACGAAACACCGGTGCCAGCAGGGTGATCACCGGCAGGTCGGCGTCGTCGAGCCGGCGCGACGGAGCAAGGCGCGGTGGAAGGATGACAGCCGCCAGCCGGAACAGGATCAGCAAGGTGAAAAACAGGGCTGCGGCGATCTGGACACTGGCCCAAACGATGGCCGGCCAGATCAGGCCGGTGGCAACAAGCATGAAGCCGGCCAACAGGATCAGTTTCTTCTGGCTTACCGTCAGGCCGGCGCGAGCGGACGCTTCCGGGGACTGCCGGAACAGGCCATTGGCGGCGTGATCGGCAAAGCTGTCAGCCAGCCTGTGCGGGACCAGCCGCTCAACCGCGCGCATGACCCTCCGGGTCTCCTGACCCGCGGCAAAACCATGACCGTCCACCGCCCACCCCCGATGCTGACGAAATGCAACTATAGCGTTTATTTCAGCAGCAGGCGAGTCTGGCCGGTGATCAGGCCTTGGGATTGACGATCAGGTCCAGCGTGACGGTGTCCAGATTGGCATCCGGCACACTGAAAGCGGCAGCGGCCGAAGTCGGATATCCATCCGGCATGTCCTGCAGCCGGCCTGCGCGCTCGGCGAGATTTTGGGCCAGCACACCAATGCCGGGATTGTGTCCGACCAGCAGGATGGATGTGGCGCGGTCCAGTGCGTCCAACAGAGCCCGGAGCAGCATGTCGGGTGAGGCGTGATAGAGCGCCATCGGATCCTCGAAGCCCGGATTACCGATCATTTCGCGCATGGCGATATAGGTCTGCAGCGTCCGCTGGGCGGGTGAGACCAGCGCCAGGTCGGCGCCAATGCCGGCAGCCTGAAGCTGGCGCGCTGTCTCGGCGGCGTCCTCACGCCCGCGCGGCGTCAGCCCGCGCTCGAAATCATCATCGGCATCGTAACGGTCAACGGCCTTGGCATGGCGGACGAGGATCAGGCGCGGCATCCGGTTTCCTTCTGACAGATGACCGGATTTTGCCCGCAGCTTGCCCAAAAGGCCACTTTCCAATGCGGTTTTCCACGGTTCCGGAAATTATGTTAAGGACGCTTGACGTAAAGGAAGCTTTGCAATACACATGTCAAGGTAACTTAACAAACTGGGCGCGAAACAACGCCCTGAACTTCCCCGGAATGGAAACCGAAATGACAAAGTTAATCCGCCAATTGGGGCTTGCCATGTCTGTGCTTTTCTTCGTTGCCGCATGGGCGGGCGTTATCATTACCTATTTTTCGACTGACTCGATCGCGGCCTTTACGGTTGCGGTTACTGTCGCGGCCCTGGCGACAGAAATCCTGGTCTGGGCGCTGGCGATCATTGGCGGCTGGACCCTGTTCGCGAACCGGCGGAAACTCTGGGACAGGCTTACCGGCGACGCAGGATAGGAGGCAGTCATGGACCTGATGCCCGAAGCCAGTTCGGCCCCGCAGGCTGCAAAACGGCGCTATGTCTGGCGCTCGTTGACCGCCGGCCTGCTCTTTCTGCCGTTCTATCTGGGTTCGCAGATCGCCGAGGATGCCGGCACATCACGGCTGGTCGTACTCGTCATGGGATATGCCGGCATGCTGGCGCTGTTATGGCTGATCTATGAATTCGTTCACCTGATGCGCCAGCTGGACGAGTTGCAACAGCGGATCCATATCACGGCGCTGGCCTGCGGTTTCGGTGCGGTCGCCCTGCTCATCTCCATTGGCGGTATGACGCTGGAATTGTGGAATATCTCGGTTTTGCGCGACGGCGTGCTGGGGTTGTTCGGCACGATGGCTATGCCGTTGGGGATCATTGCCTATTACGTCGCCCTTCACCTTGTGAAACGGCGCTACGAATGAAGAATCTCGTCCGGGAGCTGCGGGGTGAGAAAGGGCTGAGCCAGCAGGCGCTCGGCGATGCGCTGGGTGTGTCGCGCCAGACGATCATCTCGATCGAGAATGGCAAGTATGACCCGTCCCTGCCACTGGCCTTCAAGATCGCCCGGCAGTTCGGGATGCCGATAGAAGAGATTTTTGACGACGAGGCCTAATCCAGCGTCCGGCGGTAGCGGGTCAGCGCCAGTGTGGCGATCACCGCAAAGATAACCGCCAGCGGCCAGAGATCGGTCAGGACTTCGGCTGTATCGGCGCCTTTCAGCATGATGGCCCGCACGGCGCGGATGAAATGCGTGGCCGGGATCGCCTCGCCGATCGTCCTGGCCCAGGCCGGCATGCCCGAAAACGGGAACATGAAGCCCGACAGAAGGATAGAGGGCAGGAAGACGAAGAAGGTCATTTGCATGGCCTGCATCTGGGTGCGTGCCAGGGTCGAGAACAGGAAGCCCAGCGACAGATTGACGAGAATGAACAGCGTCACCGCCAGCAGGAAAGCGCGCGGATCGCCCCAGAAGGGGACCCCGAACAGGTATCGCGCCGCCAGCAGCATCAGCGCTACCTGCAGTGCGCCGACCAGCACATAGGGCGCGATCTTGCCGGCCATCACTTCCAGTGGCCGTGTTGGTGTGGCGAGCAGGGTTTCCAGCGTGCCGCGTTCGGCTTCCTTGGTGATCGCCATCGAGGTCATCATCGCCATGGTCATGGTCAGGATGATGCCCAGAAGACCGGGCACGATATTCATCGCCGTCTCGCCGGACGGATTATAGCGGCGATGGATGACGGCGTTGGCCGCTGGCGGGCCGGCCCCCTGTTCCGCCAGGGCCCGCGCCACGATCTGGGGAAAGGCCCCGGCGCCGGCGCCTGCGGCCACCGGATCGGACGCGTCCACATCCAGCAGAATGTCAGGCTGTTCGCCGCGCATCAGATCGCGTTCGAAATCGGGCGGTATGACGAGAATGAAAATCGTCTCGTTGGTGCGCATGGCGGCATCTGCCTCGCCCGGTCCGATCGTGCCCTGAATGTCGAAATACTCGGAATTTTCCATCGTCTCGATGATGGCGCGCACGGCCGGTCCGTCATCGCCGAGCTCGATCAGGGTGGGCAGATGACGCGGATCGGTATTGATCGCATAGCCAAAGAGCAAAAGCTGGACGAGCGGGATGCCGACCATCATCGCGAAAGTCAGCCGGTCGCGCCGCATCTGGATGAATTCCTTCATCAGGACAGCGAGGATGCGGGAGAGCGAGGCCATCATGAGAAATTGTCCTCCGCCCCGCTCATCAGATAGATGAAAGCCTCTTCCAGCCCGGTCCTGGCCTTTGACACCGTGATGCCGTCGCGATCGGCGAAGGGTTCAACGGCGCGGCGCAGCTTGTCCTCATCCTTGCCGGAAACATGCATGGCCGAGCCGAAACGGGCGATCTGGTCCACCCCGTCCGCGCCTTCCAGCGCGTCCTGGATGGGTTGCAGCCCCTTGCCTTCAATGCGCCAGGTATGCAGGCCGACCTGATCGGCAATCTCGCCGGAAGGCGCATCGATCAGCTTTCGGCCATAGGCGATATAGGCGATGAAATCGCACTGCACGGCCTCGTCCATATAGTGGGTCGAGACCAGCACGGTGACGCCCTGGCGGGCGAGCTTGCGGATGCGGTCCCAGAAATCGCGCCTTGCCTTGGGATCGACGCCGGCGGTCGGTTCATCCAGCAAAAGGAGGCCGGGCGCGTGCAATGAGGCTGCGGCGAGTGCCAGCCTCTGCTTCCAGCCGCCTGACAGCGTATCGGCCAGCTGTTTCGCGCGCGGGGCGAGATTGTATTCTTCCAGCGCTCCCTCGACCTTCCGTTTCACATCGGGCAGGGCGTGCAGGCGGGCCATGAAGTCGAGATTTTCGCGGACAGTCAGATCGCCATAGAGCGAGAATTTCTGGGTCATGTAGCCGACACGCGACTTGATCGCCCGGGCCTCGGTGCGGATGTCGAGGCCCAGAGCCTCACCGCCGCCCGCATCCGGCTTCAACAGGCCACACATCATGCGGATCGTGGTGGTCTTGCCCGAGCCGTTCGGCCCGAGAAAGCCGTAGATCGCGCCCTTGGGTACTTCCATGGAAAACCCGTCGACGACGGTCTTGTCGCCGAAGCGCTTGGTCAATCCCTCGACCCGGATGGCGGCCTCGCTCACCGCTCTATTCCGGGCGGAAGGTCAAAGGCGTGCCGGCGGGCGGGACCGCACCGTTGAATCCGGCTTCCGCGCGGAAGACCAGGCGCTCGCGCTGGTCCTCGGAATAGATGACCGGCGGGGTGAAGGATGGCTGGGGGTCGATGCGCGTCAGCGTAACAGACAGCCCGTCCGCACAGGATGTGCAATCAGCCGACAGCGTATCGCCCGGCGCCCAGTCACCGATTTCGGCTTCCGGGATAAAGATCACGGCATGCAGGGCGCCATCGGGTAGTAACCGGAAGACCGGTTGGCCGGGTCCTGCCAGTTCGCCCTCATACCGGATCTGGCGCTCGATGAGGCCGGCAGCAGGTGCATGGACAGCGAAGCGCTCCAGATAGACTTCCAGCCGGTCCTCCTCGGCCTGGGCCGCGGCGATCTCGGCGGTCAGCGCGCGCAACTGGTTCTCTCGCGCGGGCAGGGAGGCCAGCGTCACGCGTTGGCGCATTTCCGCAACCCGCGCATTGGCAGCACTCGCGGCGGCCTCGGCTTCATCGAGCCGGGCGCGTGGCACAATGCCCTGGGCAAAAAGCTCGCGCTGGCGGTCGAGATTTTCGGTCGCTTCGCGCTGGGAGGCCCGGGCGGCGGCCAGCTGGTCGCGGGCGGCTTCGACTTCCGGCTCACGCCCGCCGGCGGCGGCATCATCAAAACGCGCCGTGGCCGCTTCCAGCCGGGCGCGTGCGGCGGCCAGTTGCTCGGCATCGACCGAGGAATCCAGTTCAAACAGGATATCGCCCGCATCGATATATTGGCCCTCGGTGACGGCAATCGTCTCGATCTGTCCGGCAACCTGTGGCGCGATCAGGCGGTAATCGCCCTCGGCATATCCCAGATAATGCGGGTCTGGTGTTTCACCGCAGGCGGCGATCAGCAGGGGCAGGAGGAGAACCGCTCTACGCATCATTCGCGCTCCGGGTCTTGAGACCATTGAGAACAATATCGGCAATCGCATCGGCCAGTTCGGACGGGTCGGGTTCGGGATCATCCTCCAGCCGAAAGACAGTGGACAGCATCATCTGGGCGACCGCCGGGCCGATGAAGGTGAGAAGGGCGGCCTCGCTGGGGATGTCGCGGAAGCGGCCGCTTTTCCGGCCCTCCTCCACCAGATGGCGCATCGCCATGCGGCCGACCTCGATCACCCGCTTGCGGTAGAATTGCGCCAGTTCGGGGAACTGGCCGGCCTCGGCCAGCACCAGACGCGGTGCGGCCGATATGTCGGGGTCGGCCAGCGCGATCAGCGCCATTTTCAAAATGGCGCGATATGTGGCTTCCGGGTCCTGTTCTGCGCCCATCATGGACAGGGTGGAAGCGGCATTGACGATACGCCCGGCGGATTGCTCTACCAGCGCTTTCAGCATCGCCTCCTTGCTATCGAAATAGAGATAGACGGCGCCCTTGGAGAGGCCGGCGCGTTTGGCGATGTCCTCCACCCGGGCGGTGGCAAAGCCGTTCTCGGTAAAGATTTCCAGGGCGGCGGAGAGGATTTCGTCAGGCCGGTCTTCCGGGCGGCGCCGGGCAGGGCGGGACTTGATGGAGGTGTTCATGCCCCGCTTATAACTGACCGGTCAGTCAGTTGCAATGAAGCGTGGCAGGGAAGAGGGAGAGGGGGAGCGGGGTAGTGGAGGAGAGAGGGACGTAAGGCGGGGCGAAATCGAGCTCTAAAATTTCACCTCATCCTGAGGTGCCCACGCAGTGGGCCTCGAAGGACCCGGTCCAGCGTGCTGCGTGGTTCGAGGCCCGGCCATGCCGGGCACCTCACCATGAGGTGGATGTTATTTCGCTGGACTGATCGAATTCTCGTCATCGCAGGCAGGCGATAGCCTGATCCGGGACCCATTCCGGACTGTCGCCGTCACGGCATGGGTTCCGGGTTCGCGCTTGTGGCGCGCCCCGGAATGACGCGCGTGGAAATCAACAGAGTGGCAACGCGCCCACATCCCGCTAGCATCGCCCGGAAAACCGGAGGCTGCCATGTACGAGCATTATTACACCGCCCTGCACATTCTCATCGCGCCGGCGTGGGCTTTGCTGGCCGTGGCGCCCGGCTGGGTCTGGACGCGGCGCATCGTGCATGCGGCCTTCTATCCGCTGATCCTGGCGGCGATCTATCTTGCTTTTCTTTCCGCTGGCATCTTATTCGGCCAGTCCGATCCGGAGGCGGGCATGTCCTCGCTGGCGGCGGTGATGGCGCTGTTCTCGCATCCGGTCGGCGTGCTGACCGGCTGGACGCATTATCTGGTCTTCGACCTCTTTGTCGGCGCGTGGATTGCGCGCGATGCGCTGCGCGTCGGCCTCAACAAATGGATCGTCCTGCCAGCGCTGTTCTTCACGCTGATGTTCGGCCCGATCGGGCTGGCGATCTATCTCCTGACTCGCAAGTTTTCCGGCAAGGGCGGCTGGTCGCTGGTGGAGGGGTGAGGTCCTCCCACCATTGACGAAAGGCCAAGCGGGGCCTAGTTGCCGGGGCCCATATCCCTGCAATCACAGAAAGCCTGATCCCATGTCCCTTTCCGCCGCTGCCGCCAACGCCAAAGCCTGGCCGTTCGAGCTCGCGCGGGAATTGCTGAAACGCGTGGAAAAGACGGGCAAGGACGAGGTGATTTTCGAGACGGGTTATGGCCCGTCCGGCCTGCCGCACATGGGGACCTTCGGCGAGGTGGCCCGCACCTCCATGGTGCGCCATGCCTTCCGCGTGCTGACGGATGACAAGATCAAAACCCGCCTGATCTGCTTTTCCGACGACATGGACGGCATGCGCAAGGTGCCCACCAACGTTCCGCAACAGGAAATGCTGCAGCAATATCTGCAAAAGCCGCTGACCGATGTGCCCGACCCGTTCGGCACGCATGACGGCTTTGCCCAGCACAATAATGCGCGCCTGCGCGCCTTCCTCGACGGGTTCGGCTTCGAATACGAATTCCTGTCGGCGACCGAGCAATACCGCTCCGGCGCGTTCGATGAGATGCTTCTGCGCGCGTTGGAAAAATACGACGACATCATGAAGGTGATGCTGCCGACGCTGGGGGCGGAGCGGCAGGCGACCTATTCGCCTTTCCTGCCGATCTCGCCGAAGACCGGCCATGTGCTTTACGTACCGATGAAGGCCACCAACCCGTCCGACGGCACGATCACCTTCACCGACGAGGACGGCGAGGACGTCACCCTGCCGGTCACGGGCGGCAATGTGAAACTTCAATGGAAGCCGGATTTCGGCATGCGCTGGGCCGCGCTGGGCGTTGATTTCGAGATGTTCGGCAAGGACCACCAGACCAATGCGCCGATCTATTCGCGCATCTGCCGCATCCTCGGCGTCGAGCCGCCGGTGCAGTTCGTCTACGAGCTGTTCCTGGACGAGCAGGGCGAGAAGATATCCAAGTCCAAGGGCAATGGATTGTCGGTCGAGGAATGGCTGCGCTATGGCACGCAGGAGAGCCTGTCGCTCTATAATTTCACCAAGCCGCGCACGGCCAAGCGTCTCTATTTCGATGTCATTCCCAAGGCGGTGGACGAGTATTACCAGCATCTCGCCGCCTATCAGGGTCAGGACGAGGCCAAGCGGCTGGAAAACCCGGTCTGGCATATCCATGACGGCAATCCGCCCGACCATGGAACGCCGGTCAGCTTTGCCATGCTGCTCAACCTCGCCTCGGTGGCGGGCGCGCATGACAAGGCGACGCTGTGGGGTTTCATCACCAAGTATGCGCCGGAAGCGACGCCGGAATCCGATCCGGTCCTCGATGGTCTGGCCGAGCGCGCCGTGGCCTATTACGAGGATTTCGTGGCGCCGGAGAAAGTCTATCGCGAAGCCTCCGAGCTGGAGCGCGCGGCAATGCTGGACCTGGTCGAACGGCTGAAGGCGCTGGGCGCCGACGAGAAGGATCCGGAAACGATCCAGAACGAGGTCTATGCCGCTGGCAAGGAACAGCCTTTCGAGAACCTCCGCGACTGGTTCAAGGGCCTCTATGAAGTTCTGCTGGGTCAGTCACAGGGCCCGCGCTTTGGCGGCTTCGTGGCGATCTACGGCATCCCGGAAACCATCGCCCTGATCGAGCAGGGCCTGGCCGGAGAATTGGTAAAATCCTGACGCACTTCTGACCTATGTCAGAAAAATTTGACATCACGTCAGCGAGGCCTTACATCCCGTCATGTCAAAAATAACTAACACTAGGTCGATGAGGTTTGACATGAGTTTTCAGGAGAAAAGTACGTGGGTGCTGCTGGCGGCGATGCTGGCCGTCTATGGCTGGTATGCCAGCGCCACCTTCGGCGGACTGGCCGAAAGCGGGGTGCCGGAAACAGCGGACAATATGCGGCTGATCGGGACGGTCGGGCTGATGATCGTGATCAGCATTGTGGCGCATATCGCCATTGCCATCGTCACGCGCTCGGAGGACGAGAGCGATGAGCGTGACCGGTTGATCGATCTGCGCGGGGATCAGCGCGGCGGCTTCATCATGGCGCTGGGCTTGCTGGGGACGCTGACGCTGGCGCTGACCGGTGGTTCGCTGTTCTGGATTGCCCATGCGGCGCTGGGCGGGCTGGTCGCCGGAGAGCTGGTGAAGTCCATCTCCAAGCTGATCGATTGCCGGCGGGGGGTGTAAGCCATGGGCAAACCCACCCGCATTACCAATCGCCTGCGCGAGCTGCGCTTTCATTCGCAGGAATTGACCCAGGCGGAGCTGGCCAGGCGGGTCGGTGTGACCCGCCAGACCATCATTGCCATCGAGCAGGGAAAATATTCCCCGTCGCTGGAAGTCGCCTTCCAGATCGCGAATGTGTTCAGGGTGCCACTGGAAGAGGTCTTCCAGTACCCGAAAGAGGCCTGATCAGGCGGCGGCCGGCCGGTATTCGCCGAAATGCTGGTTCAGCATACGGCGCAGGCGCGGATCGGCATCGTTGACGGCATCGCGGGTCGGAAAGGCCGGTGCGGCGCGCAGCGTCTCGATCGGCACGTTCAGCACGCAACGGTCATAGGCCGGATCCAGCGTCAGCGCTTCCCAGGGAACCGCATAGAGGCTTTCACCCAGCTCGCTGGCTTCATCCAGCCGGATGACGGCATGCATGACGCGGCCCGTGGTGACGCCAACGACGACATCATCGAGATGGCCCAGCTTGCGGCCGGACGGGCTGACAACACAAATGCCATGAAGGGCGGTGGCGGAGGAGATTCGGGGGAGGATAGACATGGCCGGACTCCTTTCTAAGAGTGGCAGATCAACCTTGCGCGCCGGGGCGTTCTGATTTGCTCCCTTACGCAAGCCTCTTACGCCGCTGATTCGGCGACTTTTCAGTGACATGACCATGTCGAGAATGTGACGAAACGGCCAATGTCATTAACCATTACGTAACACCACATCTAGTGGATCACTGGCTCGCCCATACAATTCTTGCGATCCAGGATATTTCGGACGCGTCCAGCCGCCGGTCCGGGTAATCCGGGTTGAGCGAAGCCAGTTCGAGGCCGCCCTCGGTAAAGCGGGCCAGCTCCTTGGCCATGACCTCGCCGTCAATCGTGCGGACGACGACGCGATCGCCCTTGCGCGGCAATTCGCCGGGAGCGATGACGACTCGGTCACCATCGCGGAAGACCGGCAGCATGGAATCGCCGGAAATCTCCAGGGCATAGGCGTGGGCGTCCTCGACGCCGGGAAAGACCACGTCCTCCCAGCCTTCGCCGACAGGATAGCCGGCATCGTCGAAGAAGCCGTCATTGCCCGCCTGGGCAAAGCCGATCAGTGGGACAGAGCGGGTCTGCGCGGCGCCGCTGGCCAGCACGGCAAAGTCCTCGAAGTCGACCCTCACTGCCGCCAGCGCCTTGGCAATGCTCTCGGTCGAGGGCCAGCGCGGACGGCTGCCATCCGCGCTCATCCGCTTTGAGGCGTTGAACGTTGTCGGATCCAGCCCGGCCCGGCGCGCCAGGCCGGATGTGGTCAGCCCGGCCCGGGCGGCAAGGCGGTCCACGCCTTTCCAGATTTGATTATGGGTGAGCATGGTGTTTATTCCGCTCAAGCTGAGTCGATCCTTACTACAGGAATATATTCCTTGACCACAACCACAAATAGAGTATCAGCCGGAAAATATTCCGCAAGCGCTCCGAAGGGAGGGGCGGGCAATGAGTGAACCGATCTACAAGCTGGTCGATCCGCGGGTCTGGGCGGAGGCGATGAGCGCGGGCGTTTTCAAAGGGGCGGGTGTCGATCTGGAAGATGGCTACATCCATTTCTCCACCGCCGAACAATTGCCGGGAACGCTTGAGAAATGGTTTGCCGATTTCGACCGGCTGGCCCTGATCGAGGTGGATACCCGCCATTTCGGCGACGAGCTGGTCTGGGAGAAGGCGAGGGGCGGTGATCTCTTCCCGCATCTCTATGACGAATTGCCGATGATCGCAGTGCGCACAGTGCGCCTGTTGCGCAAGGGCGATGAGGGCGGCTGGCTGTTGCCGGACGATCTGTCCTCATGAGTGAGTTCGGCAAGCTCGGCACCCGTTTACTGCACGCCCTGCCGCCGGAGGCGGCCCACCAGGCCAGTCTGAAAGCGCTAAAGGCCGGGCTGGTGCCGGCCCCGCATATCGTGCCGGACCCTATCCTGCAGACGTCCCTCGCCGGTATCGAATTACCCAATCCTGTCGGGCTGGCGGCCGGCTATGACAAGAATGGTGAAGTGATCGACGCGTTGTTGAAGCTGGGCTTCGGTTTTGTTGAATGCGGTGCGGTGACGCCGCGCCCTCAGGCCGGAAATCCCAAGCCGCGCGTGTTCCGTCTGACGCCGGATCGCGCGGTCATCAACCGGATGGGCTTCAACAATGCCGGTCTGGTGGCCCTGAAGGAACGCCTGTCGGCCCGGATCGGCCGCCCCGGCGTGGTCGGTGTCAATCTGGGTGCCAACAAGGATTCGGAGGACCGGACCGAGGATTATGTCACCTCGCTGCGGGCGCTGGACGGGCTGGCGGATTTCTTCACCGTCAATATTTCCTCACCCAACACGCCGGGTCTGCGTGCCCTGCAGTCAAAAGCGGCACTGGATGATCTGTTGAAGCGGGTGATGGCGGCCAAAGGCGCTGCGCCGGTCTTCCTGAAGGTCGCACCGGACCTGGAAGACGCGGACCTGGCCGATATCGCCGCCAGTGTCGTCGAGAATGAAATCGATGCGCTGATCGTCTCGAACACGACGATTGCGCGGCCGGACACGCTGGCCAGTGCGGACCGGGCCGAAACGGGCGGCCTGTCGGGGCGGCCCTTGTTTGAACGTTCGACGGCCTTGCTCAAGGCGTTTGCGAAATCCCTCGGCGGAAAGACGCCGCTGGTCGGCGTTGGCGGGATCGAGGATGCGGACACCGCCTATGCCAAGATCCGCGCGGGCGCTTCTGCCGTGCAGCTTTATTCCGCCCTCGTTTATGAAGGCCCCGGCCTGGTTGCCCGCATCAATCGCGGCCTCGCCGATCGGCTGAAAGCGGACGGGTATTCCAGTGTTGGTGAGGCTGTGGGGGCTGACGTCTAAGGTGGGTCCTTCGAGGCTCCCCCGGATCACCCGCTTTCGCGGGTGCAAGCTAGTCCGGGGTCGCACCTCAGGATGAGGTGAGTTTTGAAGCTTCATCTTACCTCATGGTGAGGTGCTGATCGTAGATCAGCCTCGGCCCGTGCATTATCCCGCCAACCTTCTCTCCAACGCCGGATATTGCACAGCCAGCGTTGCCGCGCGGGCAATGTAATAGATCAGAAAAGCGGCCCAGACGCCGTGATTGGCAAAGGCGGGGGCCAGGAAATAGTCGGCAATCAGATAGATCAGCACGGCTCCGATGGCGGCGTTGCGCAACATGGCGCCGCGCGTCGCACCGATGAAGATACCGTCGAAGATCCACGCCATGGCGCCCATCAAAGGCACGGCGGCACACCAGGGCAGGTAGCGGATGGCCTCTCGCCGCGCGTCCTCGTCCCCGAGCACCAGCGCCAGCAGATCATCACCGAAGGCGAGCAGAAGGACAGCGAAACTCGCCCCGGTTACCAGCGCCTGTTCGGCGGTCAGGATCAGCGCCCGGCGCAATCTCTTCACCGATTTCTGACCCACGGCGCGGCCGGATTCGGTTTCCGAGATATAGGCGAAGGCATCCAGCACGAAGGCGGTGACAGTGATCACCTGCAACAGGACATGGTTGCCGGCCAGCACGGCCGCGCCCTGCCGGGCCCCGGCATTGGCAAACCAGGTAAAGCCGATCAGCATCGCGAAGGTACGGATCATCAGATTGGCGTTGACGTCGATCATCTTCCGGAGTGCCGCGGCATCAAGCAGGCGGGCGCGGTCGAAAATATCGGCACACCAGCCGCCGCGCCTGGGGATGACGCGCAGGATGAAGACAATGCCGAGGAGCAGCCCCGACCATTCGGCGATGGCGGTGGCCGCGCCGACGCCGCCCGCGGCATAGCCCAGCCCCAGCACGAACCATAGATCGAGGACGATATTCACCAGGCTGATCAGCCCGTGGATCATCAGGGTTTCGGTCGAGCGGCCCAGCCCGATCAGCCAGCCGGTAATGGCAAAGACGCCAAACGCCCCGATCGCGCCCCAGGCGCGGGCGTGAAAATAGTGCGCGCCATTGGCCTCGACCGTCTCTCCGCCCTGCAGGATGGAAAAGCCGATGCCCGAGACCACGCCCTGTAGCGCCATGATCAGGGCGCCGATGGCCACACCCAGCACAAGGGCGCGGATCAGCGAGCGCTGGACCTCGGCTTCATCGCCGGCGCCGTCGGCCTGCGAGGTGAGGCCGGTCGTGCCCATGCGCAGGAAATAGAAGCTCCAGTAAACAGCGCTGAACAGGGCCGCCCCCAGCGCCACCCCGCCCAGATCGGTCTCGTCCCCGGCAATGCCCAGCACGAAGGTGTCGGCCACGCCGGCCAGCGGCACGGCGGCATTGGCAAACACCAGCGGCCAGGCGCGCATCAGCACGTCTTTGCGGGTGAGGGCAACAGGATCCATGACTGCGGTTTAGCGGCAAAGGGGTGGGACGCAATCGCCCGCACCCTATATGCTGTTCACAAAGCATTGCGGGCATTTCCGCTTTTGGAGCTTGAGAGTGTTGCTGGCAATTTTTGAATTTTACGCGAAATCGTCTGGTCTGGGCCGCTTGGTACTGGATTATGTCATTATTCCAGTTTTCGTTTTGGCGTTTTCCTGCATCCTTTCGTTACTGATTTCAAAATTACTCTATGGCAGCTGGGAAATTTTATGGTGGGTTCCCGCATCCATGATGGGGATATTTTACTTGCGTCGGCTCGCCGCGGACATATTCAAAATCTAGATCAATCTCACGTCCGCTACGGTTAGTTCCTTGCGAATTAGATCGGTTGTTGCGACTGGTCCGAGAGAGCGGTGTAGTAACGTCTGAGACAGGAAAGCATTGCGGGGAGTGACACGATGATCCGGGCATGGGCAGCGAAAGAGCAGGGCGGCGCGCTGGAGCGTTATGATTATGATCCGGGGCCGCTACCGGCGGACGAGGTGGAGATTGCGGTCGAGACCTGCGGGCTCTGCCATTCCGACGTGTCCCTGATCGATAATGAGTGGTTCGTCTCGCAATATCCGCTGGTGCCGGGCCATGAAGTGATCGGCCGGGTCAGCGAAGTGGGTGCCCATGTCACCCATCTGAAAATCGGCGACCGGGTGGGTGTTGGCTGGTATGCGCATTCCTGCCTGACCTGCCATACCTGCATGAGCGGTGATCATAATATGTGCTCTGATGCCAAGGGCGTCGCGGCGGCGCATCAGGGGCGCTTTGGCGGATTTGCCGACAAGGTCCGCTCGCAGGCCGCCTGGGCGGTGAAACTGCCCGAGGGCGTGGATGCGGCAAAAGCCGGACCGTTGTTTTGCGGCGGCATCACGGTCTTCAATCCGATCGTCCAGAACAATATCAAGCCGACCGACAAGGTGGGCGTGATCGGTATTGGCGGTCTGGGTCATATGGCGGTGAAATTCCTGCGCGCCTGGGGCTGTGAGGTAACGGCCTTTACCTCCACCGAGGCCAAGGCCGAAGAAGCCCGCGCCATGGGCGCGCATCGTATCGTCAACAGCCGGGACGAAGCTGCGCTGAAAGCCGAGCGGGGCCGCTATGACATGGTGCTCTCCACCGTGAATGTGCCGCTGAAATGGTCGCGTTATATCGCGGCGCTGGCGCCGCGCGGCAAGCTGCACATGGTGGGTGCGGTGATGGACCCGATGCCGGTGGCGGCCGGTATGCTGATGGATAATCAGCGCAGCGTGACGGGATCATCCGTCGGGGCGCCGGCCACCATCGCGACCATGCTGGATTTCTGTGCGCGTCACGACATCACGCCGCAGACCGAGCATCTGCCGATGTCGAAGATCAATGAGGCGATCGCGCGCCTGAAGAAGGGCGATGTCCGCTACCGCTTCGTGCTGGAAGCCGATTTCGACTGACCTTGCTGCCACTGGTCTATCATCCGCTCTATGTTGCGAAGGATGTGCCGCCGACGCACCGCTTTCCCATGGACAAATACCGGGCCACGGCCCAGCAGCTGGTCGATGATGGCGTGGTGGGCTCGCTGGACGATTACCACGCGCCCATCCTCGCCCCGGAAAGCTGGCTGACGCTGGTCCATGATGCCGACTATGTGGCAGGCGTGCTCGGCCAGACGCTGGATGAAGCGACCCAGAGGAAGATCGGCTTCAAGGTCACGAAGTTCATCGAGCACCGCACCCGGCATTCCGTCGCCGGAACGGTGCTGGCTGCGAGGCTGGCGCTGGAGCATGGCGTGGCTGGCAATCTGGCGGGCGGATCGCACCATGCCATGCCCGAAGGCGGGGCGGGGTTCTGCGTTTTCAACGATGTCGGCGTGGCTGGGCGGCTCTTGCTGGATGAAGGCTCGTTGGGAAAAATCCTGATCGTTGATCTGGACGTGCACCAGGGCGATGGGACGGCGAAGATTTTCGCGGATGAGCCCCGCGCCTTCACCTTCTCCCTGCATTGCGAGAAGAACTGGCCGCGCCGAAAGGTGCCGAGCGATCTTGATATCGGGCTGGAGGAAGGGCTGGGAGATGAGGCTTACATGCGCGTCCTCGCCGACACGCTGCCGGACCTGATTGCGCAGGAAAAACCGGACCTCGTTTTTTACAATGCCGGGGTCGATCCGCACCGCGATGACCGGCTGGGCCTGCTGGATCTGTCAGACCGAGGCCTCGCGAAGCGGGAAGCCTTTGTGACCGAGACGGTCAAACGCGCCGCTGTGCCGCTCTGCGTGGTCATGGGCGGTGGCTATTCGCGGGATGTTACGGCACTGGCCAAACGTCATGCGCTGGCGTTTGCGGAGGTGGCGAGGGCGATCTAACGCCGCCCCGCACACCGCTTCGAGCAGTATTTCACCTCGTCCCAGACGCGTTCCCATTTCTTGCGCCAGGTGAAAGGCCGGCCGCAGGTCACGCAGGTTTTCGAGGGAAGATCAGCTTTCGATCTGGCACGCGCCATCGGCACATTTCCGGCGGGGGCGGTAAGGGGCGAGGAAGCGATAGATTTTATCCAGCGGCCATTTGATGAGAGCCGGGCGGGTGAGGGCGGCCAGCCAGCCAAAGCCCGGGCTGCGCTCCCATATGGAAATGAAGGCATCCCAGCCGGTGACCAGCTCGCCATCGGCCTTGCGGACCCAGAGCGCATCGAGTGCGGCCTTGCGGTCGACATCATCCGGGATATCGCCGTTCACATCGTGCAGGACAACACGGCCCTGTCCGCGGCGCTCATAGACTTTCATCTCGTGCACGCAGAAGGGGCAGAGCCCGTCATAATAGGCGATGACTTTATCGGTCTTCATGAGGCGCAAGCTAGGGCGGTGTTCAAGCAAATCCAATGTGACAGGGTGCCTCGCGGCGCCCCGCCGCAGTTCTTGCGTGCTTCGAGGCTTTCCTTGCGGAAAGCACCTCAGCATGAGGTAAGCAGGAACCAGACAAACACCTCATCCTGAGGTGCTCGCGTCAGCGAGCCTCGAAGGAGGGTTCCATATCTCACCCCACCCTGACGGCTGCGCCGTCTTCCCGTCGGATGTCGAAAGCTCCACTGGAGCTTTCTTTGATGCTTACCCCGCCACCGGTTCCGGCTTGATCAGGAAGTGGCCATGCAGCGTTGCGACCGGCGCTTCGCGGCGGCCCTGCCAGGCTTCGACGCGGACATTGGCGACGCGCGAGCCGGAGCGGCCAATCAGGGCGCGGGCATAGACATCCACCGGCCGGGCCGGGCGCAGATAATCCACCGCCACATCAATCGGCTTGGGCAGGCGCACCAGTTTCTGCGAGGCGAGCAGGGCGCCCGAGGCGACCACTTCCATGAAGGCACCCACTGCTCCGCCATGCAGGGCCGGCACCAGCGGGTTGCCAACCAGATGCTCGTCATAGGGCAGAATACCGGTCAGCTCGTCGCCCTTGCGCTCGAAGCGGATGCCGAACTTGGCGACATAGGGCACTTCCAGCAGGGCCTGGATGAGATCGTCACTCATGGGGCATCGTCCCGGTTTCCATGATCTTGCGGGCCTTCTCGGCGGCGGCCTTTGACGGGCGGGTGACCATGAAGGCGGCCGAGGCCATGGCCACCGGATCGCTTTCATCACCATCATGTGCGGTGGCACGGACAAAGGCGATGAGGCCATGGGCGCGGACGCATTCGGCTTCCGCGATGATATCCTTGCCGGGCTCGGCAGGGCGCATGTAGTCGATGCGCAGATCCAGCGTGGCCGGGGTTTCCTTGCCGCCCAGTCCGGAGAACGCCGCGACGCCGCAGGCATGATCGAGCAGGGCGGTCACCACACCGCCGTGCAGGACGCCGGTTTCAGGATCACCGATCAGATCCTCGCGATAGGGTGCGCGCATGGTGGCGCGGCCCGGGCCGAGCCCGTCGAGCGCCAGACCCAGGGCCTGGGCATGCGGCGAGCCATCGACGATCAGTGGCGCCAATCGATCAAGCAGATCCTGAAGGGATTCCGGCATGGAGCCTCCTCTTGGTGAGGCTTCACACATAGGCGGGAAAACGGGGGGAGGCTAGAGCCGGGAGAGGCGCATCTGCACCACTTCTTCCAGGCTCTGGACCACGGCCAGACGCACCGGCGCGCCTTCATCGCGGACATCGTCGAGCTGGACCAGAGCGGCGCGATGCATTTCCACGATCTCGTTCTCGGTCGGGCCGAATTCATCAACCGCCGTCAGATAGCGTTTCAGCGAGGCGGACACGCGGCGGGCATGCTGACAGCCATCGCGGGCAACCTCGACAGCGAGCGCATAGCAGGCATTCCGAGCGGCCTGCAAGGAATCGACGAGGCCATTCTCGACATCGCGCTGACGCTTGAAGGAGGGCTCGATCGGACTGCGCGGTTTGCGGCGGCGATCCGGGCCGGAATAGCGGGTGGCGCGGACGAACTGGCGGGGCAGGGCCGCCGATTGCACGCGCTCGAGAAAATGATTGGTCGAGAGCGGCTTCTTCAGGAATTCGGAAACGCCGGCATCGCGGGCGCGTTCAACATCGGTGCGGGAGGTGAACTGGCTGGTCAGGACGATCGGCACATCCCTGAAGGCCGGATTATCGCTGCTGCGGATCGAACGCACCAGAGACAGGGCTTCGCGATGATTGCTGGCATCGGCACGCCAGTCGGTTACGACCGTGCCGGGCAAATCGGCTTCAATGATGGCGCGAGCCTCGGCGTCGTCGCTGGCGGTGATAATCGTCTGCGCGCCGGCGTTTTTAAGCGCGGCGACAAGGAGACGCCGCATCAGGGCTCCCCGCTCAAGCACGAGAACCGGGCGGTCACGCCACGTGTCACCGGTCGATGACCAGTGAGCAAAACTCTCGATGGCAGCGGCTGCGCCCATACACCCCTCCGAAACGAGCCATACTTAACGGCAAGCTTCGGATTTTTCACGCGATTTCGGTGATTAGGGTGAACGCTTTCCTAACGAGCGGACGATGTGGATGACCAGCCAGATGGGAACGACCAGTACCGCGCCGAGGAAAAGGTAGTCCACGGACCAGCGAACCAGATCCATGGAAATATTGATGAATTCGCTCCAGGCTTCGGCAATCGTACCGAAGAAATCCACCCACAGGCGGCGCGGATCCACCCGGAAGGCAGCGAGCACCAGGCCGACGATGACCGAGATCAGCGCCACCCGGACCAGATCGCCGGGCGTTATCGATAACAGTCGTTGAACCCGGCTCTTCGGCTCGCGCTCGCGCGTCTCGTCTGACGGTGTGTTTCCAGTCTCTGACATACGCTTTCCTTGCCAGCCGATTGAGGCGGATATGAGGCCTTAGGCCTTGCGCTGGATCTCCACCTGGTGCGGGTAGGGGATCTCGATATCGTTCTTGTCGAAGTCCTGCTTGATCGACTTCATGGCATCGAAATAGACCGGCCAGTAATTCGTCGTATCGGTCCAGGCGCGAACCACGATATCGATCGAAGACGAACCGTGGGCGATCACCCCGATGAAGGTCTCGGGATCCTTGTGGACACGCTCATCCGCTTCGTAGTGATCGCGGATGACCTTCATGGCCTTGTCGATATCGTCATCATAGGAGATCGAGAAAGTGATATCGACGCGCCGCGTCGGCTTGACCGTATAGTTTGTGATCACCCCGCCCCAGGCCTGGCCATTGGGAACGATGATGGTCTTGTTGTCCGGTGTGGCCAGTTCGGTGGTGAAGAGATTGATGTCCTTGACCGTGCCCGATACGCCGGCCACTTCAACGAAATCACCCAGAGAATAGGGCCGGAAGAAAACCAGCATGACGCCTGAGGCGACGTTGGACAGCGTACCCTGGAGGGCGAGGCCGACGGCGAACGCTGCGGCACCGATGGCGGCGACCAGCGACGTGGTCTCGACACCAAACCGGTTCAGAACCGCAATGAAGACCACCACCAGAATGCCATAGCGGGCCATGGACGCGAAAAATGTCGCCAGTGTGCGGTCGAAGGCCGGGTTCTTCTCGGTCATCCGGACAATGGCGCGCTTGACGGCACCGGCAATCATATATCCGACAATCAGGATACCGATCGCCAGGATCAGATTGACGCCGCCCTCTGTGACGATCTGGGTGATCTGGCTGATCAGGGCTTCATTGTCGCTGAAAAATTGTTCCACGGCTGCGTGCTCCGGCTGATTGGCGTTTCGGGTGCCTGATTATCACTGTGGCGTGACCGTGCAAGCCCAAAGACGGAAGCGCTTTGCGTTTCCGGCCGCGCCTGCTAACCCTTCGCAATCGCAGATTTTCCGGGGAGAAACATGGCGTCTGACACGACAAGCAAGCAACCTGAAGCCCAGAAGGGGATTCTCGGCTGGATCGAGAAAACGGGAAACGCGCTTCCCGACCCGGTCTTCATCTTCTTCTACCTGATCCTGGCCCTTGTGGTGATCAGCGTGGTCCTGTCCCTGCTGGGTGTTTCGGTCCAGCTGAATGACCAGATCCTGGCCGGGCTGGGCGAGGCCGGGCGCGCACGCTTCGGTATTGGCGATGATGGTGTCATATCGGTCGCCAGCCTGCTGAGTCCTGCCAATATCCAGCAATTGCTGACCCAGATGCCCTCGACCTTCACCCACTTCCACCCGCTCGGCTATGTGCTGGTGGTGATGCTGGGGGCGGGCGTCGCGGAACGTGCCGGCTTGTTCGGCACGGCGATGCGCGCCGGTGTCCGCAATGCGCCGAAATTCCTTCTGACGCCCGTGGTGGCGCTGATCGCCATGCTGGGCAATCACGCCGCCGATGCCGGTTATGTCGTGCTGATCCCGCTGGCGGGCGTGCTCTACGCCGCTGCCGGCCGTCATCCGGTTGCCGGGATCGCCGCGGCGTTTGCGGGTGTCTCCGGCGGGTTCTCGGCGAATATCGCGCCGGGCCAGCTCGATGCCTTGCTATTCGGGATTACCCAGGCCGGCGTGGACCTTCTGAACCCGAACTATCTGGTGAACATTGCCGGCAATACGTATTTCATTATCGGGCTTCTGGCGCTCTATCTGCCGATCATCTGGTACGTCACCGACCGGATTATCGAGCCGCGTCTGGGCAAGTGGACCGGGGGCGTCGCTCCCGGCGGCGAGGCCGACCAGGACGATGATCCCAACGCACCGCTCACCGATGGCCAGCGCAAGGGGCTCAAATGGGCCGGTATAGCTACCCTGGGTGTGATCGGCGTCTGGGTTTTCCTGACCATCGGACCGGGCACGCCGCTCTACAATGAAAGTGCCGATTCAGTGACGGCGGCACTGGCCCCGCTCTTCACCTCGCTGGTTGCCGGCTTCTTCATCCTGTTCCTGGCCGCGGGAACGGCCTATGGCGTTTGTGCCGGGACGATCAAGAACCATCGCGATCTGGTGGGCATGATGTCCAAGGCCATGGGCGATATGGCCTATTACCTTGTTCTCGCCTATGCGGCCGCGCACTTCGTGGCGATGTTCGGTTGGTCAAATCTCGGTCTGATCACGGCGGTTACGGGGGCAGAAGCCATCGAGGCCTCCGGCATGCCGTTGCCGCTGGTACTGGCTTCGCTGGTTCTGCTGACAGGTTTCATCAACCTCTTCGTGGGCTCGGCAAGTGCCAAATGGGCGCTTCTGGCGCCGGTCTTCGTGCCGATGTTCATGCTGCTGGGCGTTTCACCGGAAGCAACGACGGCTGCGTATCGGGTTGGCGACAGCGCCACCAACATCATCACGCCGTTGATGGTCTATTTCCCGCTGATCCTGGTGTTTGCACGCCGCTGGATCCCGGGCTTCGGCCTGGGAAGTCTGACGGCGATCATGGTGCCCTATTCGGTGCTGATGCTGATCATCGGCTTCATCATGATGCTGGGTTGGGTCTATCTCGGCTGGCCGCTGGGACCGGGTGCCGGCGTGGAATACGTCGCACCGGCCGTCGGTGGCTAGCACGGCGTGCCAACAGCCAATTGCGGTATCCGGCGCAGGCTTCGGTCTGCGCCGGAACTGTTTCTGACAGGCTTTTCCGGTCCCCACACCTTCGTGATTTGCGAGGGCGGGAAAACCGGATAGGGTGTTGGTCCGCAGGGGGCTGTGGACACAGACAAAGGGCGCATGAAGAGGGCCTGCCGGAGGAAAGCCGGCCAGGCGGGTTTGCCATGTTCCGTTCTTTCCTTGCCAGTCTTGTCTTTCTTGGAGGCAGTGCCTCGCTATCCGCGCAGACGCCTGCGGATTCCCCGGTCCGGGAGCCGCTTCACGAACCGATCGACCATTCGCGAATCGAGACCGAGATCGAAGCCAATCTGGAGCGTCTCGGGATCGACCGTTCGGAACTCGATGGCACAGCCGCCCGTGGTGACTATGATCGTCTCATCTATCCTGTGCGGGCGCGTCCCAATGCGGATCTTTACCGGGCCAATTTCAGCGGCAATTTCGTCGATCTGGATCCGGTGGCCCCGAATTCCCGCATGGACTGGGCCTGCGGCGCCCGCACCTATGACCTCAATACCGGCTATGACCATGCCGGCACGGATATCTCGACAACGCCGTTCCGCGCTCATGCCATGAACCGGCGCTGGGTGGAGGTCATTGCTGCGGCGCCCGGCGTGATCATTGCCCGGAATGATGATGCCCAGGACCGCAATTGCGGGGGGCTGGGAGCTGATCAGCGCGCCAATTATGTCTCAATCCTGCAGGATGACGGGCTGACAGCCTATTACTGGCATCTGGCACGGGCTTCGCTGACCGACCGTCAGGTGGGTGACCGTGTCGAGACAGGCGATTTCCTGGGCCTGGTGGGCAGCTCGGGTATTTCAACCGCCCCGCACCTGCATTTCGAGTTACGGGATCCGGACGGCAATGTCGTCGATCCCTATGCGGGGACATGCGGCGCCAGCGAAACGCTTTGGCGGCATCAGCACCAGTATACCGATCCGGTTATCACCGCCATCTACACGCATAATTACACGCCGGTGAATGTATCAGGCTCGTTTTGCGAGCCGGAATATCCGCGGTTCCGCACCAGCTTTGATCCCGGTGATACCGTTCATCTCGGTCTTTATGTCCGGGACCGGGAGATCGGCGCGATGTCGTCTGTGTCTGTGCGGGATCCGTCCGGAACCGAGGTTTTCAGCCAGAATTTTCCGGCGGCAACGGTGTTTTCGGCGGCCGGTGATTACCAGACCCGCTATACTCTTGCTGCTGATGCTCCCACAGGCCAGTGGACGATCCGGGGAAATTTCCAGGGCGATGTGCGTGAGCGCGCCTTCTATGTCGGCAGCGAACCGGAAGCCGGCGCGGCGCTGGCCGCGGCGGTACTGCCATCCAGCCGCTCGGTACAGGCCACCCAGCCGGCCACTGTCTTTGCGACCGTGTTGAATTATTCCGGCGTGGCGGCGCAGGGCTGCTGGATTTCACCCGCTGTGCCTTTTGCGGGAGCCTTCGAATACCGGGAGACCGATCCGGCAACCAATGCTGTGATCGGCAATTCCAATGCCCTGTTCAATATTGCGCCGGGTGGAGCCCGCAGCTTTGTGATCAGCTTTACGCCGCATGCCGGCTCGGTGGCGGACTCGCTTGATCTGACACTGCGCTACAAGTGCGATAACTCGGACGCGGCCGGCCTCCTGCCCGGGGTGAATTCCGTCCTCCTGTCCTTCGGGCCCGATGCGGTGCCGGATCTAATCGCGATTGCGGTAACGCCGTCAGCGGACGGTATCCTTCAGATCGCGGACGAGAATTCGGCGGCAGCCTTCGCCGCTGCCGTCTCGAATGTCGGGGCAGAAGGAGCGCTGACCGTGCGGCCGGACGGTCTGGGCGCGGCATCCGGATTGCGCCTGCTGGTCTGTGAGACAGATACGGGAAGTGGTGCCTGCCTGGCAGACCCGGCGGCCAGCGTGACACGTAATTTTTCCAGCGATTCAACCGCCAGCTTTGCGGTTTTCGCCTTCGCGGATGGACTGGCTGTTCCCTTTGATCCGGCCACTGCCCGCATCCGTGTGCTCGCCGAGGATGGGGGCGGTGTGGTTCGCGGGTCCACCAGCGTCGCCGTGCGGACGGATTGAGACCGCAAGCCATTAATATTGAATATTAATTCCGCGTCAGAATTGAGAACTCGAATTGAGCTCGCTGGCAAGCTGTGCCTAGAACTCTTTCGGGGCCGGCCTGAGCGGACATGTCCGTATGTCCGATTGATCGCCAGCGGGAGAGGGTGACGATGCGATTTTGGCCGATACTGGTGCCGGTGCTGGCCGGTTGGAGCGGTGCGTTTGCCGATGATTTGCCGGAGGCTCAGGACAGCCCGCGAGGTGAGGCGCTGCACCCGCCTATTCCCTATGAGCTGATCGAGGCGCGGCTTGCGGCCAACCGGGCTGCGCTGGGTCTGGATGCCGCCAGAGAGGAACCCGGACGCGACACGTTCGAGCGCATCCTGTTCCCGGTCAGGGCCAGTGCAAATGCGACACCCTTCCGTGTCCATCTGGTCGAGAATTTCGTGGATCACGACGCCTATGGGCCCGGCTTCCTGCAGGATTATGAGTGCGGTCTGCGAACCTATGACCTGCCCGGCGGATATGATCATGCCGGCACGGATTATGTGGCTTCCACCTTCCAGGAATTGAGCACAGAAGACAGCTGGATGGAGGTCATCGCGGCAGCCGGAGGTGTGATCCTGGACCGCCATGACGGTGAGCCTGACCGCAATGCGCAGGGCCGGAATGAATCCCTGACGTCGAACTATGTCATCATTCGCCAGGATGACGGGATGGAGGTGTTCTACTATCACCTCGCGCTGAACAGCGTGATCCCGGGCGAGATCGGTGATCGGGTTGAGGCGGGCGATTATCTCGGTATCGCCGCCAGCTCGGGCACGTCCAGCGAGCCGCACCTGCATTTCCAGATGCACCATCCGGCGCTGTTCCAGCGGATTGTTGACCCGTATGGCGGACCCTGTTCGAACGGGCCGGAAACCGTCTGGCAGCATCAGCACGCTTATGTCGACCCAGCGATTACCGGGATTTTCACCCACAGCGCGGCGCCGGTGCGTCCGGCGCGCTATGGTCCGGAAGAGGTGCCCAGCTTCCGGCAGCGCTTCGATCCGGGTGACGAGGTGTTTGCCAGCGTCTTCGTGCGCGATCAGGCTTCCGGTGCCGCGGTCAGCGCCGACATGATCGATCCGACCGGGGCGATCGTCGCCAGTCACGAATTTACCGGTTCGACCTTTCCGGTCACCGAGACCAATCACTCGGTGTTTTCCTACACTCTGCCGGTGGATGCCGCGGCCGGTGTCTGGCGCATTCGGGCCCGTTTCGAAGGAGATTTGCGCGAGCGCGCCTTCTATGTCGGACGCACGCCGGATGCCGGCGCACAGCTGGGCGCGGCGATCCTCCCGCTGAGCCGTTCGGTGCAGGCCGGTCAGCCGGCAACAGTATTCGCGACCGTGATCAATCCTTCCGGCGTGCTCGCGGAAGGCTGCTGGATCGGACCCGGCGCGCCGTTCGAGGGCCGGTTCCGCTACCGGATGACCGACCCAGCGACCAACGCCGCGTTCGGTGAGGAAAACCGCCTTTTTGATGTGCCTGCTGGCGGATCGCGCAGCTTTGTTCTCAGCTTTACGCCTGAGGCAACAGCCAGTGGCGAAGGGTTTGACCTGCCAATCCGCTACAAGTGCGATAATGGTGATGCTGCGGCGATCCTGCCCGGGATCAATTCCGTCCTGTTATCGTTCGGACCGGTCGCACCGCCCGATCTCATCGCGATCGCCCTGACACCGACCTCGGACGGGATCCTGCGGCTGGCGGACGAGAACACCAATGGCGCTTTCGCCGTTGCGGTCGCCAATGTCGGTGCATCGAGCGAATTGACCGTACAGCCGGCTGCAGCGGGTTCTGCCAGTGGTATCGGGCTCACGATTTGCGAGACCGATCCGGGAACAGGCGCCTGCCTGGCGGATGCCGGCAATGCTGTTACCCGAACCTTTGCGCAGGACGAGATGGCCAGCTTTGCCATTTTCGCCCTGCCTCGCGGTCAAGGCATTCCGTTTGCCCCGGGCTCGGCCCGCATCCGGGTTGAGGCCAGGGATTCGTCTGGCGTGATCCGCGGGGCGACCAGCGTTGCGGTCCGTACCGACTAGGTGGCAGCAACCACGGCCGCCGTAGCCGCTGTCGTTGCGGCGATCATTGCAGCCTGCGCGGCGAGCACGGCGGCATAATCGGCTGCGGCACCGCCAGGTGATTTCAAACCGGTCATGCTGGCTGCGAGGCGCACAGTCAGACGTCCGGCTGCGATACTGGTGATCCGTGGCCGGTGGGCCTGCACGAATTCATCGGCCTGTACCAGGGCATCACCGGCCTGCGAGCCGTCCTCCACCTGGGCAGCCAGCGTGGCCAGTCCTGCCCACGTGGCCCGGCGTTGCAGGCCGGAGCGCTGACGAGCGGCGACGTTCAGCGACATCCAGGCCGAGACAAAATCGTCGGTTCGGGGGTCCGCCACGGCCACCTCGTAAAGGCAGGTATTGAACGCCGAACGCGGAACCCTCGCTGTCCGCAGCGTATTTTTTGCCTTGTCGAGGCGGTCCATGGCCGTGGCCGGAATTTCCCCCGTTGCCGTCATGATGGCGGCATAGGATTCCTCACTCGCGGGCGTACGCCGCCACCAGGGCGCGGAAATTTCCGAAAGCACATCATAGAACATGCCGGCCTGCGAAAAGCTGCCGCCGGCACACATCATGACCAGCGCAGCGGGCGCTCCGCCGGAAGACAGGCTGCGGCCGCCGCGGCGTTTCCGCTCGGTTTCCAGCGCTTCCATCATGCGGATCAGGCCGCCGCCATCCTTGCGGGCCGACGCCAGCGCCGCGCCATAGACGAGGCGCAGAGAGGTCGACGGGCTGCGCCAGCCCGAGCGCTCCTGGTTGATGGCATCGCGTTCGCGCAGGGCGCGGCGCACCATGGTGGCCGGGTCATCATCGGCATTCAGACAGGCTGCGGCTGCAAAGCGCGCCTGTGTCCGTTCGGATCGCTTGGTATTCTCGAAAAAGGCGGTTTCCAGCGCCTTGAACCGTTCAATGGCGGCGTGCGTCATGTGTGTCCCTCACACGTCTGCGCTCCCCCGAGCAAGGCTATTCCTAGCAAATATCCACACGGCCTGCAGGGGGAACGGGATTCACATTATCCCCCCCGACATGGCAAAACGCCTGTTGCTTTGGCACGGGCGAGCTAGATTTGACGATAATGAGCGCGCCAATCCTGCCTGATCGATTTTCGCAATGGTTCGCCAGCCGCGGCTGGCAGGCCCGGCCGCACCAGCTGGACATGATCGGGGCGGCAGGCGCCGGAGAGGATGCGTTGCTGATTGCGCCAACGGGTGGCGGCAAGACGCTGGGTGGTTTTCTGCCCAGCCTGATCGATCTGGCGGATGTCGCCGCGGAAGGACCAAAGCGTCCCTATCGCCTGCACACACTCTATATTTCGCCCCTAAAGGCCCTGTCGGTCGATGTTGCGCGCAATCTGATGATCCCGGTCGAGGAGATAGGGCTGGATTTGCGCATCGAGACGCGGACCGGTGACACGCCCGTTTCCAAACGCCAGCGCCAGCGCGACAAGCCACCCGATATCCTGCTGACCACGCCGGAACAGCTCGCCCTGTTTTGCGCCTCTCCCAATGCGCGGGCCTTCTTTGCCGATCTGAAGCGGATCATTGTTGATGAGATCCACGCGCTGGCCCCGCAAAAGCGCGGCGACCTTCTGTCACTGGGAATGGCGACGCTGGCGCAATGGGCGCCGGAAGCCCGCCGGGCCGGCCTGTCGGCGACGGTGTCGGACGAGGGCGGGCTGGCCCGCTGGCTGACGCCGCAGGGCGATGCCCCCCGCTTTGCCCGCATCGTTCGCGGGATGGAAGGCCCCAAGCCGCAGATCAACATTCTCTCCAGCCGGGAACGTATTCCCTGGTCGGGGCATTCGGGCCGCCATGCCATGGGCGAGGTGTATGAGGCGATCCGGCAGGCCCGGCTTTCCCTCATCTTCGTCAATACGCGCAGCCAGGCCGAACATACTTTCCAGGAGCTATGGCGTCTGAATGATGACGGGCTGGCGATTGCGCTGCATCACGGCTCGCTGGCGGTGGAACAGCGCCGCAAGGTGGAAGCCGCCATGGCGGCGGGAAAGCTGAAAGCGGTGGTGTGTACTTCCACTCTCGATCTCGGCATTGACTGGGGCGATGTGGATCTCGTCATCCAGATGGGAGCGCCCAAGGGCTCGGCACGGCTGATCCAGCGGCTCGGCCGTTCCAATCACCGGCTGGACGAACCCTCAAGGGCGCTGCTGGCCCCGGCCAACCGGTTTGAACACCTGGAATGCGAAGCCGCCCGCGCTGCCGTCGCCGAAGGCGTGCTGGATGGTGAACCCTTACGCGCCGGAGCGCTGGATGTTCTCGCCCAGCATATGACCGGGCGCGCCTGCGGTGAGCCGGTGAAGGCTGATGATCTTTTTGCCGAGGTAACCGCTGCAGCGCCCTATGCAGCGCTGACCCGCGCAGAATTCGATAACCTGATGCAATTCTGTTCGAATGGCGGCTATGCGCTGGACAGTTATGAGCGCTTCCGCCGGCTGATTTGCGACAGGGAGGGGTTCTGGAAAGCCCGGAATGCGCGGGTCGCGCAGCGTCACCGCATGAATGTGGGTACCATCATCGAGGCCGAGATGTTGCCCGTTCGCCTGAAGGGCCGGGGAGGCCGAGGAGGGCGATCTCTCGGCGAGGTCGAGGAATGGTTCATCGAGCAGCTGGCACCCGGTGACACCTTCGTCTTCGCTGGCGAAATTCTCGAATTCCAGGGGATTGCAGAGAACGCGGCACTGGTGACGCGGTCCGCCGATCCCGAACCGAAAGTGCCGGCCTATCAGGGCGGAAAATTTCCGCTATCCACTTATCTGGCCAAGAGGGTGCGGGAGATCGCACACGATCCGGCGCAATGGCATGTACTGCCGGATCAGGTGCAGGACTGGCTGCGCTTGCAAAAGGAAAAATCGCGCCTTCCGCAACCGGATGATCTTCTGGTCGAGACCTTTCCCAAGCACGGGAAATTCTACCTGGTCTGTTATCCGTTCGAGGGCCGGCTGGCACACCAGTCGCTTGGCATGTTGCTGACGCGGCGGCTGGAGCGGTTGCGGCTGCGTCCCACCGGCTTTGTGGCGAATGAATACGCACTGGCCGTCTGGGGGCTGCGCAATATGGCGGATGCCGATATGGACGCGCTGTTTTCAGAGGACATGCTGGGCGATGATCTGGACGCCTGGCTGGCGGAAAGCCCGCTGATGAAGCGCACCTTCAAGCAGTGTGCGATCATTTCCGGCCTGATCGAGCGGCGCCTGCCCGGTCATGAAAAGACCAGCCGCCAGGTCACCTTCTCGGCCGATCTCATCTATGACGTGCTGCGGGAGCATGATCCTGATCACATCTTGCTGCAGGCGGCCTGGCGCGATGCAGCAACGGGCCTGCTCGACATTCGCCGGCTGGGTGAGGCACTGAAGCGGGTAAAGGGCCATATCCACAGCATTGATCTGGAGCGGGTTTCACCGCTGGCCGTGCCGGTTATGCTCGAGATCGGGCGCGAAGCGGTTTATGGCGAGGCGCAGGAAAGCATTCTGGCTGATGCGGCCGAGGATCTGGTGTCGGAGATGATGGGCGATGGCTGAGCCCGCACGGAAAGCGGAAGAACTGACCGGCTCGCTGAATGGCGTTGCCGTTGTTCCGCACCTGACGGGTGCGCTGTACGTGCCGGAGTTTTCGGCACTTCTGGTCGCCGACCTGCACCTTGAAAAGGGCTCGGCCTATGCCGCGTCGGGACAGCTTTTGCCGCCCTATGATACCCGCAAGACCATCGGGCGGCTGGCCGAAGCGATTGCGCATTTTTTGCCGGAAACCGTGATCGCACTGGGCGACAGCTTCCATGATCTGGGGGCGGACAACCGCATCCATGACGCGGATGCGGACCGTCTCGCCGCATTGGTGCGCTCGGTCTCCGAATGGGTGTGGATCGAGGGCAATCACGATCCGCAACCGCCCGCCCGCTTTGGCGGCATTACGCGTCCGGACATGACACTGGGCGGTCTGGTTCTGCGCCACGAACCGGTGCCGGGTGCGGCACCCGGTGAGGTGTGCGGCCACCTTCATCCGGCGGCGAAAGTGGTGGGGCGCTCGCGCCGTCTGCGCTGTTTTGCGACCGATGGTGCGCGCATGATCCTGCCGGCTTTCGGCGCCTATGCGGGCGGATTGTCGGTCCGCGATGAAGCGATCAAATCCGTCTTCGGACGCTGCCCTGATGCCTGGGTAATCGGCAGGGATGCGATTTATCCGGTGCCGGCGAAAAGGTTGGTGGGCTAGAGGAAGGCGGCAGCCATAAGGCTGAGAACGGCGATCGTCGTCAGCAGAATTCTCAAGGGCAGATACCAGGCCGGGAATTCGCTACGCCGGACAGCAACGACATCCCAGATCAGCTGCAAGGCGAGACCCGCTGACAGCAGCCCCAAAACGACCTGCCAGCGATCCCACATGGTCGGGATGATGGCGGCCCAGCCAACAAGTGGCGGAGCCATTGCCAGACAAAGCGTCATTGAATCCGGATTTGACGGGTTGCGCTGGATCTCTGCACCCCATCTCGCCCCGCCGAGGAATGACAGGATTACAGCGCCATAACCCGCCAGATAGAAGCTCGATACAATCGCGGCTTCGGGATCACTTTTGACTACTGCTTGCCAGCCAAAGAACACAAACGGCACCAGACCGGCGATGCCGAGCGCATAGGGCAGGACGGGCCTCTGGCTCACCCGGTTATCTCCGGCTGAAGATGGCCGCTGCGCCCCAGCCGAAAAGGAGGGCGAGGGCAATGGCGACGAGGCCGTAAAGCCAGGCATAATCGTGGGCGAAATTGTAGATGATGCGTTCCAGTCCCGCCTTCCGAACGCCGAGTTCCACCGTGCCGGAGGCGACCGGGCGCCCATCGCGGAACAGATAGACATCGGCCGTGTAATCGCCAACAGGCGTGGCCGGGGGCAGGGCGACATTGGCGCGGAACAGCCCGCCTTCGAGCATGGTGACGCCGGATGTAGTTTCAGCAAACAGGCGGTCACGGCGGCGGTCGCGGCTGATCGCATCGCGGTATTCGGCAGCCTCTTCGCCGATCTCGCTGACCGTCACCTCGACCCCGAGGCGCACTTCGGTGTGCTCGGTGTCCGGCGCGACCAGGCGCAGATGCTGAAGCCCTATGCCTTCCCGGCGAAGCGCAGAGAAAGCGCCGACCTCCTGCAGGGGCCGTGTGGAGGCCACCGAATAATAGCTCGGCACATTCTCGAATCGTACAGGCGCGCGATTGATCCAGATGCCGAAAGTGCGTTCCTTGCGCATCACCCGGAGATCATGCGCCGGTCCGCGGACGACAACGACAAGATCGTCATCCTCCTCCATTCCGGTGACCGCGCCGAACAGGATGATTTCCGCGCCGGCAAAGTCGGATCGGATTTCGACCACTTCCTGGCTGAGTGCCGCAACGACGCGCGGCGCATTATCCGCCCCGGTGACGGGATCGGCCTGACCTTGCAGCATCAGGGCAGCGGCGGCGAGTTCGGCGATCAATGTCCGCCCTCCCGTGCCGGAAGGATGGCGAAGAGATCACTCGGCGTGGCGACCAGATCCCAGCCCAGCTTGGCGCAGACCACCAGCACCATCAGGGCCAGGGCGATACGCAATTCCTCGGCCTTCACGTGGCGGCCAACACGGGCGCCAATCTGAGCGCCAACGACGCCACCGACAATCAGCAGGAGCGCGAGCACGATATCGACGGTCTGGTTCTGTGTGGCCTGGAGGAAAGTGGTCAGCGCGGTCACGAACAGGATCTGGAAGAGCGATGTGCCGACCACGACATTGGTGGGCATGCGCAGCACATAGATCATTGCGGGCACCATGATGAAGCCGCCGCCCACCCCCATGATGGCGGCCAGCGTGCCGACGAAGAAACCGATCACGACTGGCGGGATCACCGAGAGATAGAGGCCTGATGCCGGGAAGCGGGTCTTGAAAGGCAGGCGGTCGATCATGCGCCGCTTGCGGCGCTTTGATACGGGCTGTGCCGAGTGGGCGCTGCGGTTCCGCTTGATAATGGCTCCCACACTCTCGATCGCCATCAGCCCGCCAATGATGCCGAGGAATCCGACATAGCAGAGCGAAATGATGAGATCGATCTGGCCGAGACTTCTCAGGAAGGCAAAGAGCTGCACACCGGCAATGGAGCCGGCCGAACCACCGATCAGCAAAAGGACGCCCATCTTGATGTCCAGCGTCCTGCGCCGCCAGTGCGCAATGGCGCCGGACGCGGAGGAGGCGACGATCTGGTTGGCTTCGGTCGACACGGCGACCGCGGGCGGCACGCCGATAAAGATCAGAAGCGGTGTCATCAGGAAGCCGCCGCCCACACCGAACATGCCGGACAGGAATCCGATACCCGTGCCCAGTCCCAGCAGGATGAAGATGTTGACCGAAATTTCGGCGATCGGCAGGTATATCTGCATCGCCTCGCGCCCCTAGCCGGCGCGGGCGGTTTCCAGGCGCCCGATCAGGGACTGGTCGATGATTCCGGTTGCTGGCAAATTGCTGGCTTCCTGGAAGGCGCGCACAGCCGCTTGCGTCTGCGGACCCATCTGTCCGTCAGCCGGTCCGGCCGAATATCCGAGCGCATTTAAACGAGCCTGAGCCGCCGCAATCATTTCACGGTCCAATGTAATGGTCGTACCCCAGGCGCGGTCATATTGCCCATTGGCTTCGGCATCAACGGGTCTGGCTGAGAAAGACATTATGACGCGGTCTGCCTCGGCCCGGACCTCATCGCTGAGCGTTGGTGCGATGGTCGATGCCTGCTGGGCGGCACCGCTGTCTCCGCCGTTTCCGGCGATCGAGAACCAGGCATAGGCGTCGGCGGCGCTCTGCTCCGTTCCGCGTCCCTGCTGGAACAGGACGGCGAGGTTGTATTGCGAATCCGTCAGGCCGTGCAGGGCGGCTTCCTCGAACCAGCGGAAGGCTTCCTCAATATTCTCTTCACCGCCCGAGCCGGTGGCGTACATCACACCGAGATTATGCATGGCCCGGCGATGGCCGGCTTCGGCGGCGCGGCGCGTCCACTGGCGGGCGGCCGTGGTGTCCTGCGACACGCCTTCGCCGCGTTCCAGCATCTTGGCGTAGCGATACTGGGCGGCGGGGACATTCTGCTCCGCTGCGCGCCGGATCAACGCGACGGCTGCGGCGGTATTGCCCTCGGCCAGACGCTCCTCGCCGAGCAGATAGCGGGCGACAGGATCACCGGCCGCTGCGGCTTCGCGCATGGACGGTATGCGGATTGTAGTGACTTCCGGCTCGCCCGGCGGAGGTGTGTTGCTGGCGAGCGATTGCAGATCCGCCTCGCGCGGCTGATTATCCGTTTCGCTGGCGGTTGGGGTCGTCCGGGCCTCGACAGTGTCCGTTTCCGGGGCCTCTGTATCGGCTGGCTCTGGCGTGGCCGGTTCAGCGGCCGGCGCCTCAACAGTTTCGGCTGGCACGCTCTGATCACTGCTGGCGAGGCTGGTTTCCTCCACCGGCGATGAAGCCGGACTGTCATGGCCGAGAACATCGGCTGACAGGGCCTGGGCCGTGCTGGCTGGCGGCTCGCTGAAACTGTCGGAGAGCAGAAGTCCGGCAGCTGCCGCGATGGCGACGAAGCCGAGAATGCTGGCTGCGATCATTACTGTGCGGCCGCCGCCCGAAGAGCTGCCCTCGCTGGCATAGGGATCGAAATTGGCCGAGCGGTCACCGCGTGTGCGGCTGCGTGCGGCGGCGAGGAAGTCCGCATCAGCGGTGGCGCCCAGCGGTGCGCGCGGCCTGGACGGGCGGGGCTGTTCTTGCTGTTGGGACGGGCGCTGGGGCCGAAGGGGTTCGTCGACCGGCTCCATGGGCTGCAGGATCATGCCGCCATCAGCGGTCGGGCCGCGGGCGGCGATTTCTTCCTCGATTTCCGTCAGCTCGGATTCCAGATCGGAATGATCCGCGAGACCATCCTCGTCCGGTTGATACTGGCCGCCCAGTTCATCCATGGCCGGTGCCGGCCGGGACTCTGCCGGCTGGTCCTGCAGGAACTCGTCTTCCGGTTCTGCCTGCCGCTCGTGGCGGGTGGGGGCCTCGGCAATGATGAAAGGATCGTCGACCTCGTCATCATCATATCCGGGCGGCGTTTCAGCGTCCGGCGGCGGCGACAGCGGCGTGTCGAAGTCCGGCTCATAGGCGGACTGGCGCAGAGCGGGCGCTGGCGACGCATTGCGCTGTGGCGCGGGTTCCGCCGGCGTCTCGGCTTCGGCTTCCGCCTTGCGGCTCTCGATGGCTTCAAGGCGGTCGGCCAGAGCATTCATGGCCCGTTGGACGGGGGAAAGGCTTTCCTCGGCCTCGCCACGCACCTGTTCGAGGCGCTGGGAAATCCCGCTGATGGCTTCCTCAATCCGTTGGGCCGTACGTTCCTCTGAGGCGCGGAGACGGGCTTCGAGGTCGTCTTCGCGGGCTTTCGCCTGTTCGCGGGATTCGATCCGGCCCAGCGCTTCTGCCATGGACTGGGTCGCCGTCTCGATCGCATCGGCGGTTCGGGATTCGGTGGCCGCCATGCGGGCGGAAAGGCTTTCGCCGAGGGCTTCTACCGATTTGCGGTTTTCCTCGCGCACGGCCGCAAAACGCTCTTCCATTTCGCGCTCGGCCTTTTCGCCAAGCCGCGTGCTCTCCGCCTTCTTCTCGCTCTCAGTAATGCGGTCATCCATCACACGGGCGAGGCGGGTGATTTCCAATCCGATGCGCGACAGGCTGTCAGAATGGGCGGTCTCGGCCTGGGCAATCCGCGCCTCGGCCGATTTGAGCGCGCGTTCGAGCCGGTCAACACGGGGTTCGGACGCTGCGGTTTCCAATTCCTGGGCGACTTGCGCGCGGGTGTCAGCAACAACGCGGGCCAGCTCGTCGGACAGTTGGTTGAAGCGGCGGTCGATCGAGGCGGTGTCAGTACCAAAAGGACGGTTTTCCAGCGACCGCAGTCGGCTGTCGATCCTGGCGACGGACTGTTCGAAAGAGCTGGCGACATCAGCTGTCAGGCGCTCGGTTTCTTCAACGCGGCGGCGCAAACGGTCGGCAGCATTATGCAGGCCGTGAAGGACGCGGCCGGTATTCTGGGTGCGGTCGCCGGATTTGCGCAGATCGTCGGACAGCTGCTGCTGGCCTTTCTCGATGGAGTCGATGCGCTGTTGCAGGGACAGGGTGACCTGCTCGGTGGCCTGGCCGAAATCCTCCAGCGCTTCCTGCATGATCTCGGCGGAACGCTGGGAGCTGTTTTCGTTACGGAAGACGCGGGCGGCCAGCTTTCCGAAAGCGTTTTCGAACGCCTGCATGGCCTGTGGATCGGCCGTGCCGCCAGCCTCCTCGATCCGCTTGACGCGAAGCGCGAGCGCTTCTGCCGCCTTGCGGGCCGCTTCGGCAACACCGCGGGTTTTTTCCTGATCCTGGCGCCAGGACTGATCGGCGCTCTCGACCCGCTCAGCGAGATCGGAAATGGACCGGTCGACCTCGTTCAGGACGGTGGAGGATTGCTGTTCCGTCGATTCAACTCGCTGGGTCAGGCGTTCGACCATGCCGCGCAACAGGGCATCGCCCTCGCTGTCGCGATTTGAGAAGCCGGGATAGGATTCGAGGTGGTTTTCCCAGCGTGGGTCGTCGCCATCATCGGGGCCGTCATCAAGGATAACGCGGTTCAGCCATTCACCCAGAGTCATGCCTTCGCGACGCGCGGCGGTTTTCGCGCGGGCGCGGGCGCGGGGATCTATTCCTTTGACACTCCAGGGTCCCCCCGAGGGCATGACGAATCGCACTCCGTTCCGATGGCCTAAGCTAGCGGACGCCTTAATATTGTGTAAACCGACCCTGTGGGCCCAAGATGTGGTATTTCCACAACTTCAGTCACGGGTCTTCGGCGCCTGAGCGCTGGCCATCTGACCATACGCAAACGTTAATCAGCGCGGTTTCGGTTAATCGCCGGTAAAGACCGGTTAACGCGGCAGGAAGAAATCCGGTGCGAGACCCTGCAATCTTTCTTCCTGAACGCCGACCTCTAGCAGCATGGGATGACGGGCGGCACCGGGGACGGCGCGGCCGGCATCAAAGACGGTCCAGGCGCCGACCGGATTGCGCAGCGTCAGGATCGCATTCCCCAGATAGCGATAATTGGCGCCTGCAAAGGGATCGATCACAAGGGCCTCGGCCAGAAGCGTGTGGGGGTTCAGGTCTTCAGGCGGACCATCGGGATCGCGCACGGCCCATGCCAGAAGCTCGTTGGCAACGATGGTGCGGGCGGCTGCACCGGCCAGAGTGTCCTCTTCCAGATAGGGCGAGAGGGTTTCCAGAATGACCTCGCCTTCCTCGCCGCCGATCTGGGTCACAGCGGCAAAGACGCTTTCGAAGCCGCTATTGCCGATGCCAGCCGCAACAAGGCTGCTGACTTCGCGGCAAACGTCTCGCATTCCGGTCTGACCGGGTGGCGGACAGGGACCATTGCGGCTGCTTTCCTGGAAAGTCACCAGATAGGCGCGAGCCAGATCGCCTTCTTCGCGATAAGCGGCGATGGCTTCGAGGAAGGCATCTTCGCCCGGCGCTTCCGCCTGTTGTGCGGCTCGCGCTGCAATGGGAAATACCGTTTGCATCAAGAGCGTTGGCGGACCGGCATGCGCGGTCAATCCCTCTTCCAGCCGGAAACCGTCCTCGACCGGTTCGATGCCCTGCAATGTCCAGACTTCGCGGCGGCCGGACGGGCTGTCGGGGCTGATGACAAAATAGGAGAAGGTTTCGGGGATGGCCGGCGCCCCGCGCAAAGTGGCCAATACGTCAGGGTGAAGCGGAAGGGCATGGCGCATCCAGCGCCGGAAAAGCTCGGCCTGGGCTTGCGCTTCCGGCGAGCTGTCGGGGAAGGACAAAACCGGATTGTTGCCGCCCAGCGTGATCGGTGCCGCTGCTTCGGAGGGATCAAAAACGACGGATTCCCCGGAGGACAGATCGATCGGCGTGGCCATGGCCAGAATGGCATCCATCTCGTCTTCTGACGCGTCTTCGCCAGTGTCGTCCGTGTCGGCGTTGTCCTCACCGGATGCTGCGGTGTCCTCGACATCGAAGCTGGCGGCCAGAAGGGTGGGCCCATCGCCGCGTGTCACAGTCAGTTCTCCGCTGGCATAACCGGTCTGCAATTCCACCGGTTCGCGGCGGATGCCCATGGCGGCTTCTAGCCAGAAGCGGTCAAACGACCGGTCCGGACCCAGCGGGATCTGTTCCAGGCGGCCGGCCTGCGACAGGCCGAGATAGGTGTCGGTGCGCCGCCTTACCTCTGCCTCGAAGGCAATATTGGTCATGGTTTGTGCGGCCAGATCCAGCGTCAGATGCCGGTTGCGGGCGAAATCATAAACGGAAACCGCATTGCCGTTCTCTTCGCGGACATAGCCGGGCGCCAGATAGAGAATGCGGGTTGCCGGCTCACCGGAACGCAGGCCGCTAGAGGTGAAGGTCTCGACCCGCCATTCGAGGCGGAGAACGTCCACCTCTTCGTGATCGCGCAGGGCCGCGTATTCGCTGCTGGTCAGAAAAGGGGCCGACGTGGTGATGGCGTGCGGTTCTGTTTCGGTGACGTCTTCTGACGCGGCCTCGGCGCCAGTGCTTTCTGCCGCTTCAGAAGCGTCTTCATCGGCAGCCTCGTCCGCTGCCGGTTCCTCGCCGTTTTCGACATCGCCTTCCGCGGCAGCGTCCGGGCTTTCCCCTGTTACGGCTTCGCTGTCTTCGCTGGTGTCCGGGGTGCCGTCATCTTCCGACGCGTCAACATCGCAATCCTCGCCTTCGCAGGTCTCGCCTTCATCGAGCAGATCGAGCAGGTCCTGGATGGCGTCCTCGGAGGGGCCCTCGGCCTGAGTGTTCTCCTGTGCCGCTGCGGGCAAGGCGATAGCGAGCGCAAATATACTGGCGAGAACGCGTTTCATGTGACTTCCGGGTTGACGTGGCCTGAAAAGACACAAGCCCGGACCGGCGATTGGGTCAACAGTCTCAGACGGTTAAGAAATGTCATGAAGTTGACGTTGACGTTCGCGTTAACGTGAGTCAAATTCACCTCATGAGGGAGAAACCGGACTTGAAGACAGAGTTTTCGATCCGCGATCTGGCGTCCGAATTCGGCGTCACGGCACGCACGTTGCGCTTTTACGAGCAGAAGGGATTGCTGAATCCCGGACGCAAGGGTGCCAGCCGCGTCTATTCTCTGGCCGACCGAGCCCGCCTGGTCCTGATCCTGCGTGGCAAGCGGGTCGGTTTCTCGCTCGATGAAATCCGCGAAATGCTCGATCTGGAAGCGATCACCACGCGCGACCCGTCTGCGCTGAGTGATACGCTCGAGCGCTTCAACGAGCGGATCGCCGCGCTGCACAGCCAGCGCGAGGATATCGATGCCGCGATCGAGGAGCTGGAGGCTGGCCGGATCTGGCTGGAAGACAGGCTCGCCAATCGCGAACCTTCCGAGGAAATCAAGCACCGGGCCCGCGCTTTTGAAGCGCTGGCAACGGCGCGGATGAATGTCTGGACGGGCGCGTCGCCCGAACCCGGATCCCATGAAACACAGAGCTGATATGAGGGAGCCACTCTGATGCCGGTCTATACCGCCCCGACGCGGGACTACAAATTTGTCCTGCACGACGTTCTGAATATCACCAAATACGGGAATTTGCCGGGCTTTGCCGATGCCGATGGCGATACGGTGGATGCCATTCTCGAGGAGGCCGCCAAGGTTTCCGAGCAGGTTCTGGCGCCGCTCAATCGTGTTGGCGATGTCGAGGGCTGCACCCGCCACGACGATGGTTCGGTGACCACGCCGACCGGCTTCAAGGAGGCTTACAAGCAGTTCGCCGAAGCCGGCTGGATGGGCCTGTCCCAGCCGCAGGAATATGGCGGTCAGGGCCTGCCGCAGGTTCTGGGGCTGGCGACCGGCGAGATGACGTCCGCAGCCAATATGGCGTTTGGCATGTATCCGGGTCTGACGGGCGGCAATGTCCGTGCCCTGCTGGCGGGCGGATCGGAAGAGCAAAAGCAGACCTATCTGCCGAAGATGATTTCGGGCGAATGGACCGGCACGATGAACCTGACTGAGCCGCATTGCGGCACGGATCTGGGCCTGTTGCGGACCAAGGCCGTTCCCAACGGTGATGGCAGCTACCGGATTTCCGGTCAGAAGATCTGGATTTCGTCGGGCGAGCACGACATGGCCGACAACATCATCCATCTGGTGCTGGCCCGGATCGAGGGCGCGCCGGAAGGGGTGAAGGGCATTTCGCTCTTCGTGGTGCCGAAATTCATTCTCGACGAGAACGGCAATCCGGGTGAGCGGAACTCGCTTCAGTGCGGTGGCCTGGAAGAAAAGATGGGCATTCACGGCAATTCGACCTGCGTCATGAATTATGACGAGGCGACCGGCTGGCTCGTGGGCGAAGAGAACAAGGGCCTCAAGATCATGTTTGTCATGATGAACGAGGCGCGTCTCGGCGTCGGCCTGCAGGGACTGGCACTGGGCGAGGTCGCCTATCAGAACTCTCTGGCATTTGCGAAAGACCGCCTTCAGGGCCGTTCGCTGACCGGGCCGCAAAATCCGGATGGGCCGGCGGATCCGATCATCGTTCACCCGGATGTGCGGCGCATGCTGATGGATCAGAAGTCCTTTGTGGAAGCCTCGCGCTGCTTTGTTTCCTGGACGGCGTTGCATGGTGATCTGGAGGAGAAATCCGACGATCCGGCCCAGCGCGAGAAGTCCGGAGACTACATGTCGCTGCTGACCCCGATCGTGAAGGCCTATCTGACCGACAAGGGCTTCAAGTCCGTTTCCGACGGCCTGCAGGTCTTCGGTGGCTCCGGCTATACCGAGGAATGGGGGATGAGCCAGTTCCTGCGCGATGCGCGGATCACGCTGATCTATGAAGGCACGAACGGCATCCAGGCGCTGGACCTGGTCGGCCGCAAGCTGGCCATGCACGGCATGCGCCCGATCAATTCCTTCTTTGCCGAGCTGGATGCGTTCGCCGCCTCCGGTGGTTCGGAGGCGACCCAGCCCTTCCTGGACGCGGTGGCCGCCACCAAGGCGCAGCTGAAAGAGGCGACAGACTGGCTGGTGGAGAACGGGCTGAAGGACTTCAACAATGCCGGTGCGTCCAGCCACGATTATCTGCAACTCTTCGGCCTGACCTGCCTGACCTATATGTGGGGCCTGATGGCCAAGGCGGCAGAGGCGGGCGATGCGTCTGATCCTTTCTATTCCAACAAGCTGAAGACCGGCCGCTATTTCCTTGACCGCTGGGTGCCCGAAGGCGGCATGCACCTGGCCAAGGTGAAAGCCGGCGCAGCGTCGATGATGGCTCTTGAAGCGGAGGCTTTCTAAATGCTCGCAGATCCCCTCAACGTGAAACGTCCGGAATGGCTGGACCAGGAAGACGTCAACATTTTCTACGATGCCGTGCGCGGCTTCGTGGAGAAGGAATGCCTGCCGCATGGCGAGCGCTGGGAGAAGGAAGGCGTTGTCGACCGCGATGTCTGGACCAAGGCCGGTGAGGCCGGTCTTTTGTGCCCGGCCTGCCCGGAGGAATACGGCGGTGCCGGCGGTGACTGGCGCCATGACTATGTCTTCCACATGGCGGTGGCCGAGCTGGGTGTCGATGGCTGGGGAGCCTCGCTGCACAACTCCATCGTGGCACCTTATGTCTGGCACTATGCCAGCGAGGAGCAGAAAAAGCGCATCCTGCCCAAGATGGTCTCCGGAGAATATGTCGGCGCGATCGCCATGTCCGAACCGGCCGCCGGTTCCGACCTCCAGGGCATCAAGACCACGGCCAGGAAGGACGGCAATGGTTACCGGATCAACGGGTCCAAAACCTTCATCACCAATGGCGGAACAGCGAATTTCATCATCGTTGTGGCCAAGACCGATCCGGCTGCCGGCGCCAAGGGAACCTCGCTGTTCATGGTCGAAACCGACGGTCTGGAGGGCTTCCGCCGCGGCCGTCTGCTCGACAAGGTGGGGCTGAAGGGCCAGGACACGGCCGAGCTCTTCTTCGATGATATGTGGGTGCCCGCCGATGCGCTGATCGGCCCGGAAGAGGGCAAAGGCTTCATCCAGCTGATGGAACAGTTGCCGCAGGAGCGCTTGCAGATCGCCGTGCAGGGCGTCGGCATGATGAAGCGCGCGCTGGACGAGACCATCCGCTACGTCAAGGAGCGCCAGGCGTTCGGCAAGCCGGTCATCGCTTTCCAGAACACCCAGTTCAAGCTGGCCGAGTTGAAGACCAAGGCGACCATCGCCGAAGTGTTCTGCCAGTATTGCTCGGACCTGCTGATCAAGGGCGAGCTGGATGCCTCCACCGCCTCGATGGCGAAATACTGGGTCTCCGACATCCAGTGCGAGCTGATCGATGAATGCGTCCAGCTGCATGGCGGCTATGGCTTCATGAATGAATACCCGGTCGCCCGCATGTGGCGGGACAGCCGTGTGCAGCGCATCTATGGCGGCACCAACGAAATCATGAAGCTGCTGATTTCGAGGACGCTGTGATGCTGGGCGTTCTTTTTTCCACCCTCGCATTGTTCGCCGCCGATCATCACGGCCATACCGATTCCGGTTGTGGCTATTCGACCAATGGCACGATCGAGGAACAGTTCGACCGCTGTTTCGCCGGGACTTGGGGCTATGAGGAAGACTGCGCCGAAGGCGGTGAGGTCACGCATGCGGGCTTCACCAATCCCGAGGGCGATTTCTGCCCGATCGATTACCTGATCCGCGATCCGCACACGGCCGGCTTCCGCATCGGCTTTCAGTGTCCCGGTGCCGATCGCGACATCACCGTGCTGATCGTCGAGGACGGCGTGGTGAATGCCGGCAATGAAGTCGCCGGCTTCAACCCCGCCGCCTGGCGCTGCACCGCTCAAGACTGAACCAGAGACTTTCCGCGTTCCGAAAGGACAAACCGAAATGACCGAAGCTTATATCTACGACGCCCTGCGCACGCCGCGCGGCAAGGGCAAGAAGAATGGCAGCCTGCACGAGATCACCGCGCTGCAGCTGGCTACGCAGGCCCTGCAGGCCGTGCGCGACCGCAACAATCTCGACACTGCGAACGTGGATGACGTCATCCTCGGCGTGGTCTCGCCGGTGGGCGAGCAGGGCTCCGACATTGCCCGCGCCGCGGTGATTAATGCCGGCTTCGCCGAAACGACGGCCGGTGTGCAGATCAACCGCTTCTGCGCCTCGGGCCTGGAAGCCACGAATATGGCCGCTGCGAAGGTGATGTCGGGTGAAGCCGACATGGCGATCGGCGGCGGTGTGGAATCCATGAGCCGCGTGCCGATGGGTTCCGATGGCGGTGCCATGGTTGCCGATCCGGAAATGGCGTTCGACCATTACTTCGTCCCGCAGGGCGTGGGCGCAGACCTGATCGCCACGTTGGGCGGCTATTCGCGCGATGATGTCGATGCCTATGCGGTGGAAAGCCAGCGCCGCGCCGGCAAGGCGTGGGAAGAGCGCCGCTTCGATAAATCCATCGTGCCGGTGAAGAACCAGCTGGGCCTGACCCAGCTCGACCATGACGAGCTGATGCGTCCGCAGACCGACATGCAATCGCTGGCCTCGCTGAACCCGGCCTTCAAGGATCTCTCGGCCTTTGTCGGCTTCGATGCAGTCGCAATCCAGAAATACCCGCAGGTGGAGAAGATCAATTTCGTCCACCATGCGGGCAATTCCTCGGGCATTGTGGATGGCGCAGCCGCCATTCTCGTCGGCTCGAAGGAGATGGGCGAAAAGCTGGGCCTGAAGCCGCGCGCGCGGATCCGGGCAATGGCGTCGATCGGGTCTGAACCGACCATCATGCTGACCGGCCCGGCTCCGTCGGCCAAGAAGGCGCTGGCCAAGGCCGGCATGAGCGCGTCCGACATCGATCTCTACGAGATGAACGAGGCGTTCGCTTCCGTTGTCCTGCGCTTCATGGACGATATGGGCATCCCGCACGACAAGACGAACGTCAATGGCGGCGCGATTGCCATGGGTCACCCGCTGGGTGCGACCGGTGCGATGATCCTCGGCACGCTGCTCGACGAGCTGGAGCGCACGGGCCAGTCCACCGGCCTCGCCACGCTGTGCGTCGGCGGCGGCATGGGCACAGCCACGATCATCGAGCGGGTCTAGGCCTGATGTCCGATAAAGACGCGAAAAAGCAGGAAACCGAGGCGGCCCTGCTGAAGGGCCTGCCTTTCGGTCTCGCCATCGGAATGGGCATCGGTGTCGCCATTGGTGTCGGCACCGACAATCTGCCCGTCGGGATCGGTGTCGGAACAGCCCTCGGTTTCGGTTTCGCGCTCTCACTCGGACAAGCCATGATCTCGGAAGACAAGAAGAAACAAGACAAGCCGGACGAAACACCTTCCGGCGATGGAGACTGATCCATGAACCATTTCAAGTTTGAACTCGACGCTGACGGCATTGCGCTGATCATTTTCGACAGCCCGAATGTCTCGATGAATGTTCTGTCCGCCGGCGTGATGGCCGAGCTGGGCGAACTGGTCGAGAAAATCTCGTCCGACGACGCCATCAAGGGCGCCGTCATCACCTCCGGCAAGAAGGCGTTCTGCGCCGGGGCCGACCTTTCCGAGCTGGGCGGCGGCATGGCGGATCTCGCCAACATGTCGGAAGAAGAAGCCAAGCAGACCCTGTTTGACGTGGCCTTCCGCCTGAACGCGCAACTGCGCCAGCTGGAAACCTGCGGCAAGCCGATCGCGGCCGCCATCAATGGACTGGCGCTGGGCGGCGGGTTCGAGGTCACGCTGGCCTGTCATTACCGCGTCATGGCGACCGATACCGGCGCCAAGCTGGGCCTGCCGGAAGCCATGGTGGGCGTCCTGCCGGGCGGTGGCGGCACGCAGCGCCTGCCGCGCCTGGTCGGTGTGATGAATGCCGCACCAATCATGCTGCAAGGCAAGCAGCTGGATGCCAACAAGGCCAAGGAACAGGGCGTGGTGCACGAGATCGCCCCGCTGGCCGACATCGTCGCCAAGGCCAAGGAACTGGTGAAGGCCGACCCGATGGGGGCCAAGCAGCCCTGGGACCAGGACAAATTCAAGATCCCGGGCGGCGCGGTCTATACGCCCGGCGGCATGCAGACGTTTGGAGCCGCCAGCCCGATGCTGCGCAAGGAAACCTACGGGAATTACCCGGCCCAGCGCTATATCCTGTCGTGCGTCTATGAAGGCCTGCAGGTGCCGATTGATGCCGGTCTGCGCATTGAGAGCCGGTATTTCACCAAGCTGCTGATGCGGCCGGAAAGCCGCAACATGATCCGCTCGATCTTTCTGTCCAAGCAGGCGCTGGACAAGGGCGGGGCGCGTCCCGCCGGCACGCAGCGCGAGGATCTGAAGAAGATCGCCGTCATCGGTGCGGGCTTCATGGGCGCAGGCATTGCCACCGTCTCGGCGCAGGCCGGGCTGGAAGTGGTGTTGATCGACGTCAACCAGGAAGGCGCCGACAAGGGCAAGCAGCACGCCATTGATCACTTCGCCAAAGGCGTTTCCCGCGGCAAGCTCTCCCAGGAGAAAGCCGACGGTATGGCCGCGCTGATCACGGCGACGACGGATTATTCCCTGCTGAAGGATTGCGAGCTGGTCATCGAGGCCGTGTTCGAGAACTCCGAGCTGAAGCACAAGATCACCAAAATGGCCGAGGAACATATGGCTGAGGATGCGATCTTCGGGTCCAACACCTCGACCATTCCGATCACCTCGCTGTCGGAAGCCTCTTCGCGTCCGGCGAATTTCTGCGGCATCCATTTCTTCTCGCCGGTCGAGAAGATGATGCTGGTGGAAGTGATTGTCGGCGACAAATCCGGTGACCGGGCGATTTCCCGCGCCATCGATTTTGTCACCAGGATCAAGAAGACGCCGATCGTCGTGTCCGACACGCGCGGCTTTTATTGCAATCGCTGCGTGATGCGCTTTGCCCAGCAGGGTCTCGACATGTTGTCGGAAGGCTATGCCCCGGCGCTGATCGAAAACGGTGCGCGCATGGCCGGCATGCCGATGGGCCCGATGGAGCTGACCGACATGACCGCGGTCGACCTGGCCTGGAAGATCCAGCAGCAGACCAAGAAAGACCTTGGCGACGCCTATGTGCCGGGCAAGGGCGATCCGATCATCGAGAAACTCTATGCCGAGGGCCGCTATGGCCGGAAGACCGGCAAGGGCTTCTATGATTATGGCGAGGATCGCTCGAAGAAGCTTTGGCCGGAGCTGAACCAGTTCGCCGTGGACGGTCTGAAATCGGTCCAGCCGGACGTGCAGGAAGTGAAAGACCGCATCCTCTATGCCCAGGCCATCGAAGCGGCCCGCTGCATGGAAGAAGGCGTGGTGAAGGATCCGCGCGAAGCCGATGTCGGCTCGATCCTGGCCTGGGGCTTTGCGCCCTATACCGGCGGGGTCTTGTCCTTCATCGACACGATCGGGGCGAAGACATTTGTCGAGAATGCCGACAAGATGGCGGAAGCCTTCGGCGATCCGTTCCAGGTGCCGGACCTCCTGCGTGACATGGCCGCCAAGGGCGACACTTTCTACAAGCGCTTCGGCGGGGAAAAGAAGGCGGCTTAAAGCTGCGTGCTTCGAGGCCCGGCGTCCGCCGGGCACCTCAGCATGAGGTAGGTTTGGCTAATAATGCACCTCATCCTGAGGTGCGAGCGAAGTGAGCCTCGAAGGATCATTGTTAAAGCCGGGCGGGCAACCGCCCGGTTTTTCTATTCCGACGGCTCGATGCGACCTTTTTCGCCGGGCTTCCGCCGCGCGCGTCCGTAATCATCGATTTCCCAGACGCGTTCGCCATAGCCAGCATATTCGTCGCTTGACGTGTTGCCGTTCTTATCGGTGACGGTGACAATAAAGCCCGAGCCGCCCGGCCCGCTGAAGAAGCAGACTTTCAGTCCGGCGAAGTCAGCACGCTGAAGGCCGTGTCTGTCGCATAGATGCTGCAGCCCCTTCGATACGAACACATCTATATAAGTCTCGAGCGGAGGGGACGGCTTTATCCCGGAGACCGTGCCGCTAAGAAAATCGATCTCCAAGAAATCGCCGTCAGCTTTCCTTATTTCGGCGTATGGAACGTCATCAAGGTATTGCCCCACCATCATTCCGATGCCGCTGGCAAAGGAGGCCGCCAGATTGTGGCCGACGGATTTGAGTTCGCCGAATTTCATGAGCGGAAACTGGTCGAGAATCGAGTGTTTGCCCAGCCCCCCTCGTCGCTTTCCCCGCTTTCGCGGGGATAGGCGCGACACTCCCCCCGTAAACGGGGGAGAAAGAGGTGAGAGGGTTTCCTCCCCCGTTTACGGGGGAGGGGGACCACGCAGTGGTGGAGGGGGGAGGTGCGCCGCTATCCCTTCCAGAACGCCGTTGAGGTTTTCGTAGATGTCCGGGTTGGTCGCCCTGTAGACGAACCAGCCATGCTTCCGGAGAAAGCGCGTTCGCCGTCGGTCATAAGCGACTTCATCCGGTGTTGAGTGAGTGGCGCCGTCTACTTCAACCACCAACCGCGCCTGGATGCAGGCAAAGTCCACGATGTAAGGGCCAATCGGGTGCTGACGGCGGAATTTTTGCCCATTCAGGCCGCCGCGGCGAAGCCGGGACCAGAGAATGGTTTCGGCATTGGTCAGATTGTTTCGTAGCCTTTTGGCGAATGCTCGGGATCTTTGTTCGCTTTTCCGCATGCCCCCCTCGTCGCTTTCCCCGCTTTCGCGGGGATAGGCGCGACACTCCCCCCGTAAACGGGGGGAGAAATAGCAAGCAGCCAATTACGTATCAACTAAAAGTAGATTTCTCTTTCCTCCCTGCGAGGGCGGAGCGCCCGAGGGTGAGGGGGCAAAAAATCGCACTCTCTAGCCACCCGGAAAATCGTCCGTATTTGGACTTTTCCACCAAAAGCGATTCGTTATCCACACGAATCGAATGGGCTTTTATTGACCCGAACCCGGTTCGGTCGTTTCATCCAGTCATCGGAACACACCGGGGCAGGCCCCACCAGGCAAGTCAACGGAAACCGATCCCTCCAACTGGTCGCGCGGTTGACCGCGAACCGGAGAAGAGGGGCTCTCGAAACGAAGCGAAAGCAACGTGGAAGAGGGCAGCTCTCAAAAGGCAGGGCCGTCAAAAGCCAGGCCGGAAAGAGCAGCTCCGAAAGCGAAGCGAACAGCAACGCCAGTAAGAGCATCCCGGTACACCCACCGGGACTGCAAAGGGGAAAAGCCTCACGGCAGATCCCCCCGCGCCGCCGCCCGCCGCTGAACTCGAAAGAGGGAAAGAGACGGGCGGTTGGTGTGTTTGGCTTCCTGACATTGCTGATCTGATCGCGCAGCGTGAGGCCGCGCGTCTAGTCGTCCTCGTTTTCCGCTTTCAGCACCTTGCGCTGTTCCTGAAGGCTGTCCGGATAGGAAGCGACGTCGCCATATTCCAGGAAGGCATTATAGCGCTTGTGGGCGCCCTTCACCCGTTCTGCATGCTTGATCGGGCACCAGTATTGTTCGGTCCGCGAGGCGATTTCCTGGACATAGGCGAGGACGCCATTGGCGTAGGCGCAATAGGTGCAATTGATCTTCTGCAACACATTCAGATAGGCGAGGCGGTGGCGGTCGAAGACCACATATTCGCGGCGTTTGACCTGCCGGATGCCATAAACGCGGAAACAGACGGCCTGGAAGGCGCTGGCGAAAATATCCAGCAGGATCAACGGGATGGTGACGGCGTAAATGAAAGGCGAGGTGAGGATTTCCCAGAAGCCCGAGGTCGCGAAAAAGCGCCCGGCACTGATCTTCAGCTTGCGCTGGCGTTCCTTGACCTCGCGGCTGAAAACGGCCCGGCCATGTGACCATTTGTATTCGAGGTCGCGGCGCCGCTCGATCAGCTTTTCTTCCAGTTCGGCTTCCAGATCGCGGATTTTCGCTACCAGCTCGTTGATGTCGCGTTTCATGCTTGGCCTTCCTGCGCTGAGTCCCTTCAGATTATGGCACGCGGCGCGGCGGGCAGCCATCGCTAACGGATTGTCCGTACCGCAAGTATCGGGTGGTAGACTGCGCGCTGGCTGCTGATGATGAGCCGTTCGACCTACCCTGCTCACCGCCCTGTGATGGGCAGGATCGTAGGAGTAGTAGTAGGAGACGAAACAGAAAAACCGTCGGAGTCCTGTCCACGGGATTGGTCGAGGATAAAATGAGCCAGCAAGCCCTTCCGGAAGACGACTACATCATCGGTGCCAGCCAGCGGGAGGTCTCCCGGCTGGGCCAGCAGCACGCGATCTGGCGCGAACGGGCGCTGGCCGCCTGGCGCCGGGCGGGGCTGAAGCCAGGGATGAGCGTGCTCGACATGGGGTGCGGGCCGGGTCATGCCAGCTTCGATCTCGCCCAGCTGGTCGGCCCGTCCGGCGAGGTGATCGCGGTCGACCAGTCCGAGCTCTTTCTCGAAGCCGTGGAGGCAGGCGCGCGGGCACGGGGCCTGACGAATATCCGTACCATGAAGGCCGATCTGGCCGAGTTCGAACTGCCGGCCAAAGCTGTCGATTTCATCTGGACGCGCTGGGTGATGTCCTTCCTGTCGGCACCGCAGGATCTGATCACCCGGCTGGGCCCGGCCTTGCGTCCGGGCGGGGTGTTCGTGGCGCATGAATATGGTGATTACACCACGTTCGGACTTCATCCGCGGCACGAGACGCTCGACCGGTTTATTGATGCGGTTCAGGCCAGCTGGCGCGCTTTTGGCGGCGAGCCCGATATCGCCAAGCAGCTGCCGGAAATCTGCGCCTCTGTGGGGTGGAAAACCGAATACATGACGCCCCATGTATTCACCACGCGGCCGGGGGAAATGGTGTGGGAATGGCCGATCGGCTGGCTGAAATCGGACGGCATCGACCGGCTGGTCGAACTGGGATTCTTCAGCGCCGAAGATGCGGAGCGCTTCCACGCCTTCGTTGATGAGCGCTGCGCCGACCCGATGAGTATTCTCACCACGCCGATGGTCATCGAGGTGATCGCCCGGAAGGGAACGGATTAATCCGATTTCATTTATTGAATTTATCCCGGGCGCCTAGTCTCTCCTGAAAAAGGGGAGAACGTAATGAGCGACTGGTTCCGATCCGACGACAAGGCTAGGGCAAGGCTGGCCGGCGAAACCGAAGCCGGACTGCCGATCCCGACGCGGATCATGTCGAACGGCGAATATTCGCCGCTGCCGCAAACGGTGGCACAAAGGCGGGTCGAGGCCTCGCTGCTGGATATCGCCGAGCATTGGGCATCCAAACTGTCCATGGACCGGCGGAGCTTCCTGAAATCCAGCTTCGGATTGGCAGCTGCCTTCACCGCGCTGAACTCGGTTTTCGGGCCAAGCTATGCTGTCGCGCAGGACGAGATGGCGGATGCCGGAGCCGCCGCGGACTGGGCTGCGCGCCATGCCGACCAGTTTATCTTCGACGGGCATCTGCACTTCGTGCATGAGGATTACGATTGGCCGGGGATTCTGGGCTTCCGGAATGCGGCGAGAATGATGCAGGCAGACGGAATTCCCCAGCGCGATCCCGGTTTCGAAGACGTGAAATTCCTCAACTTCGTGAAGGAAGTCTATTTCGATTCCGACACCAGTGTGGGGATCATATCGACCGCCACATCCGATGATCCGGCCCGGCGATTTCTCTCCAATGAGCAGATCGCACGCGATGTCGAACGCCTGAATACGGCCGCCGGTTCCAGGCGGCTGATGGGGCATGCGGCTTTCCATCCGGGCGCGGAAAACTGGTGGGAAGCGCTGGAAGAAGCGATCGAAATCCACCGCCCGATTTCGTGGAAGGGCTATACAGTGGGCGATCCTCTGTCGCCGACATCGGTTGCGCCCTGGCGACTGGACGATGAGGACCTCGTCTATCCGGCCTTCGAGCGCATGGTCGAGGCAGGCATCACCAATGTCTGCATCCACAAGGGGCTAATGCCGGCCGATTATACCACGCGGATGCCGGATCTCTGGCCGTATGCGACCGTGAATGATGTCGGCAAGGCGGCGCAGGACTGGCCGCAGCTGAATTTCATTATCTATCACGCGGCCCTGCGCCCGGTTGTGATGTTCGATCCCGGTTTCGTCCAGAACTTCGAGGACACTGGCCGCATGGAATGGGCGAGCGAGCTTGCCGATATTCCCGCGCAGTACGGCGTATCGAACGTGTATGCCGATGTTGGCACCAGCTTTGGCCAGGGTGCAATCACCCAGCCGCGCCTTGCAGCGGCTCTGATGTCGATCCTGGTGCGCGGACTGGGTGCCGATCACGTGCTTTGGGGGACGGATGCCGTCTGGTGGGGAGCGCCGCAATGGCAGATCGAGGCCTTCCGCCGGATCGAGGTGCCCGACGATTTGCAGGAACGCTTTGGACTGCCGCCGCTGGGGCCATCAGACGGTGACACCAAGCGCCGGATTTTTGGGCTGAACTCGGCTGATATCTACGGTTTCTCTGATGCTGAGCGCACCGTGGCCCACTATGCCCGGGACCGCCTGTCCCAACACAAGGCCGAATACCGTCGCGAAGGCGCCGATCCGTCCAATGCCTACTACGGGTTCATTACCGACGAGGACTAATGCGGACGGAATGACCAGACATCCATGGCCAGCGCGCCATGGGTCCAGCTCTGATGCAGTTGATGCGGCGAATGACCGGCGGCCTCTGCTGCGATCAAGGGCTCGAAATGCTCGGGCGTCGGGTGATTTCTGTGCGCGAAAGGCAGGGTATGCCAGTTCGCCAATGCCTCCCTGTCTCCGGCCAGTAGCGCCTGCCGTATCGTGCCGGCGAAAATGTCGGCTTCCTCGAGAACCGGTGCATTTTCCGGCGCACCGATGGAGTCTTGGAGGGAATGGGTCAGCGAACCGGAAAAGATGACCCGGTGACCGTCTTCTGCAAACCGGCCAAGCGTCTCGCCCAGACGCGTCAGCTGGTCGCCGTTGGCATCCGGCGCAGGAAGTGAGACCTGGATAACGGGGTGTGCAGCTCGCGGCGTTATCAATGCCATTGGCACCCAGACGCCGTGATCGAAGCCGCGGTCAGGATCTTCCCGAGCCGCAAGGCCTGCAGCGTTGAGCGCTTCAACAATCTGCCTGGCAAGAGCGGGATTGCCCGGCGCAGCGTACTCGAAACGCGCGAGATCATCGCCGAAGCCCCGAAAATCATGGATGGTCCTCGGCGCGGCGGAGGCGGTGACACCGATCGGCGATTGTTGCCAGTGCGCCGAGACGATGATCCAGGCTTTCGGTGGGTCGAGTTCCGCGCCGAGGGCGCTCAAGAATGCTTTCGCGTCCGACTGACCTGTCAGCAGGCTAGGCGCGCCATGAGAAAGGAAAAGGATCGGGTAATTCATCGGAGACTCCATCAATGCCTGCAAGATGGAGTGTTGAATGTTCGGAATAAACGGCTAAATTTGAAGATCACTATTTCCGGAGAGGAAATATGGATCGCATCGATACGCTCCGCCTGTTTGTTTCAGTGGCCGAATTGGGCAGCTTCACCAAAGCCGCTGAACGCGAAGGCATGACGCCGGGGGCTGCTTCCAAGCAGATCACTGCGCTCGAAATCCGGTTGCAGGCCAGACTGCTCGAGCGGACGACGCGGTCTGTCCGCCTGACCGATGCCGGTGAGGCCTTGCTGGAGCGGATCCGGCCCTGGCTCAATGAGTTCGAGGTGATCGAGGAAGGTTTCGCCGAGGAGACTGCGGCGCCCGCAGGTGTGTTGAGGGTGTCGGCTCCGGTCGATTTCGGTGCACACATCCTGATGCCGGCGATCACAAAATTCATGCAGCACTGGCCTGCGCTGGACGTGCGGCTATCGCTGGCCGATCGCATGGTTGATCTGGTGGATGAAGGCTTTGATGTGGCTGTCCGGATCGGGCATCTGGCCGATTCCAGCCTGATTGCCAAACGCCTTGCCCCGGCCTGTATGTCGCTGGTGGCCTCGCCTGATTATCTCGGTGCCGCCGGTTCGCCGTTGGAACCGTCTGATCTTTCCGGCCATGATTGCATCATCGATCGCAACAAGCCGGCATCACAGCTCTGGAAGTTCGAGAAAGACGGCAGGAGCGAAGAGGTGAAGGTGTCGGGGCGGTTGACGCTCAATGGAGCGACCGCGGCCATCGAGGCTGCGGCCCAGGGCGCCGGTATCGCCTGCAGCCCCAGCTGGGCAGCGCGGGAGGCATTGTCGGCCGGGCGCGTCGTATCGGTTCTGCCGGGATGGGAAGCGGATCATCGAGATCTCTGGGCGGTCTATCCGTCCAGCCGTTATCTGGCTCATCGGGTTCGGCTGTTCGTTGACCATCTGGCAGAGCATTTCAGGGACGGGCTCTAGGCTACCAGAACCAGCGGCCACGACCGACCAGAGTCCAGGTCATCAGATTGCGGATGCCGGGCAGACGACAGACCAGCCCGAAGAAAAGGTCCCGCAAGCTGCCCAGAAAGTCCGAATCCCCCTGGAAGACCGGTGTGAGCGCCCAGGACATCCAGCTGTAATACCGCAAGACAGGCCGCCGCTTTCCTGTGTAGGCAACAAAAGCCCTCGCAGGTGCCTGTTCCTTGAGTTCAGCGGCCAGTGCGAGCCCGTCGCAGATGGCCATGTTGGCGCCCTGTCCCAATTGCGGACTGGCACCGTGGGCGGCGTCGCCGATCAGGATAACCTTGCCATCATGCCAGCGCGGGCACCGGACATCGCGATAGGCTGCGGCGGCGAAGCTTTCCAGCGAGCCAAGACCGTCGAGCAAGCTGGCGGCTTCTGGCCAGTAGCGATCAACATCGCTGTAAAACGGTACAAAACCGGCCTCGCGCCAATCGTCGAACCGGGATGTGTGGAGTGACCAGAAGAAGCTGACACAGTTCGGGCCGTCCGGATCGACGGGGTTCTCGCCGGCAGGCAGAACGCCAATCATGATCCGCGTTCCGGCATAGATTTGTGCCAGCCAGCGCTGATCGTGCCATTCGCCGCTTGTATCCGGTCGGATTGTCCAGACAGCGCCCCAGGGATAGACGGGATCGCGGGCATCAGGGCAGATTTGCCGGCGCAGGTTGGAATGGGCGCCGTCGGAAACGATAACCGCATCGAAGCCATCAATGACTGCGCCCCCGACTTCGAGACGAGGCGTTTCCGGATCCGTAATGGCCGTTACCTCGCGCCCGGTCTGCAAAGTGACGCCCTCTCCAGTCATCGCCTTGTAGAGCGCGTCGAACAGGGTGGCGCGGTGAATGCCGATGCCGATATCGCCCTTACGGCCGAACTGATAGCGTAGATCCATGATCAGACGGCCCGCCGGCGTGTGGCCCTTCAAGCCGTCGATCTCGGCTCCTCGCGCGAGGATTTCATCGCGCAGGCCCAGCTGGCTCAATGCTTCAAGGCCCGTGGGTTGAAGCAACAGACCAGCGCCCAGAGGCCGGGCTCGCTCGAACGTTTCGAAGACGGTGACATCATGACCATCGCGCGCCAGCTGGGTGGCGCTGGCCATGCCGCCAATTCCGCAACCGATGACCGCCAGACGCATGCTCGCTCAGCCCCCACCGTACAGCCAGCGCAACGGGTGCGGCAGACCCCGACTTCCCGTTTGGCGAGATGATTGATGCATTGGGCAGGGCTTCATGGCAGTATCGTTCCGGATATGGGGACTATCGCGCAGGGGAGCGTAAAATGGAACGAATTCTCTTGGTATTATTTGTCGCGGTCGGTGTGACGGCCTGCGCGACCACGAGTCCCGGCGGCGGGCTGGCCAGCAGTGCCTTCGATTACGAGCCAACGCGAAGCAATGAACTGCCGGATAGTCATTTCAGTTATGAGATGGAAGGCGATGCAGGCTGGAGCGGATCGATGGTCTATGAGACCAGCGGCAGCGGTATCGACGTCGACTTTTCCTTTTCTGGCGAGGGTGGGGCACAGAGTGCAAACCTGGAAATGGAAGAGCCCTATCTGAACGGTGGTGTGCGCCGGTTTACCGGCCAGACGCCGGATGGTGAGGATGTATTTGTGATGCTGCAGGCTGGCCCCTGCAGTGATGGCAACCACAGCTATTTCGCGACTCTGGTCATCGGCAGCGACCGTTTCAGTGGCTGCGCGTCAGAGAATGCGGTCAATGATCGCTGGTCGAACTATCTTTCTGACTGGATGCCGGCAATTGACCTTTGTGTGGCCGAACTCCGAAATGAGGCCGAGCACGTGACCTTTGCCTATTCAACCGCCAGCGGAACGGCGGTTCGAATGGCCGATCATTCCGGCAATCGCTGGGAATGCATCACGGTCAACGATCAACGCGTGAATGCCATTCTTCCCCTGAGCGCCGTGGATGTGAGGCTGGGTGAGTCGGATCCGATTTTTGTGCGGTCCCAAATGCCGGCTCGCGGCGATGCCTGTTTCATCTACGAGTCCGTCCGCGATGCTGATGGTGTGCTGATCGGCGCATTCGGATACGATTCCTGCGCCGGCCCGAGAGCGCCCGTCAGTTAGGCTTTCATTAACCGGCGCGGCTCACCTCGTTGAGCATGCGCCGGTTCACCATTTTCCTTCCAGTTTTCCTTGCTGGCACTGCCTCAGCGGCTGCTGATCTGGTTGATGTGCGAGAGCTCGGAAATGGTCATGAGCCCGATATCTTCATCGGTTTCGATGTGGGCCCTGAGATTCTCGCGTCGAGGGTCGATGGCCGTGTGATCGAGCTGGATGTGATGGCGGCAATCGATCATCCGCGGCGGATAGAACCGGCCCGCAGCCGATGGATATCGTCTATCGAAACCCTGGCAATTGAGGGCCACCAGACCATCCGCCTGGAGCTTGTCGAGGGTGCTGACGCTGTTGAGGTGGTTCGGACTGAAACCGGTTTGCGTCTGAGCTGGGCGCCGGTTGCGGCTGAAGGTGACTGGCCTGCCATGCCTGAAAACCCGGTGGTCGAAGACGATATGCCGGCCATGGCATCCGGCGATACTGTCGTCCCAGCCGAGGCGGAAATAGCCGATAGCGCCGATGCGGATACGCCGGTCCTGACACAGTCCGGGGCTGCCGCGCATGAGGACGCGGTTCAGGAAAGCGGTGCAAGTGCCGATGAATGCGTGACGGCTGCCGCGGCGCTGGAAGTCGATTCCTGGGATATTGATGCGCTGACGGTTTCCGCGAGTTGCCGTATTGCGGCCGGCGACACCGATGACGCCATTGTTATGCTGGAGCGGGTCATCGCATTCGAGCCTGGCCGGTTCGAGGCAGTGATCGCGCTGGCCGAGGCCAATGAGGCGGTCGGCAACGTCGAGAACGCCCGCCTGCTTTACGAACAGGCGGCAATGGTCGCTGCTACGGATGGGCAGGCTGTAGCGGCACGTGCGCGGGCACGCCAACTGACAAACTAAAGTCTTAGTTCTTTACGGATTTCGTTCTGGAAAGCGGCGAGGGTTGCATCGTCTGCCTTGACCAGTTTTCTGGCCTTGAGGTCCATGATGGCTGCGACACCTTCCATCGACCAGAGCAGGCGGCCATTCCGATCGAAGACCCAGTGGACGATCTTCCGGACATTCCTGTCAGCAGAGCGCAGGCCGGTTCGGATAGTGTAGCCTTCACCAGATTGTGGCCAGCGGCGAATGGCAATTCTTCCCTCCAGAAGAGCGCCGCCGACAGTCCCACCGGCGCCCGCATGGTCCTTGAACTGCTCCGGAAAAGCAGCGGCATAGTTGGCGACGGAGTTGGAGACCTTGCCCTGCAGGTGCTCGGGCATCATCAGCCCGGTGAAGTCGCAATCTTCCGGGTTGATACGGCCGCGGCCGATCTCGGCAAGGCCCAATTGGTCTGCGTCGGCCAATCGAATGCCACGGGACGGGTTTTCATCTGTCAGACTGCGCGTATTGGCGATTTCCGGTAGCTGTGTTCGCAAGCCTTCGAGCGCCGATGCAGCCCGTTGTGGCCAATTGAAGGCGCCGCCGCCAGCGGGCAGACAATGATCAATCGTCATCCTGAAAACCGCCGCGACTTTGCCACTTGCTGAATGATGGACAATCAAGACGATGTCCGCACATTCCGGCGTGATTTGGGTCACGCCGCCGGTAATGAATATCGGCGCACCCGGGCGCAATTCTGCCAGATAACGGACCGTGATGTCTGATGGCCGCAAAGTCGACGTCGCGCTTGGCTGGAAAGCGTCCGGCATGCCGATACGGTCGGCGAGGTCACCGACTGCTTCCCAGGCCTTGGCCAGGTAAAAGCGGACATTGAGATGGCCGAGCTCGTCACATTCCCATGCGTTGGCACAGCCACGCCAGAGCTCGATCATGATGGGCCCCGATCCGGTTAGCGGCAGTTGGAGCAAATACCGTAATGCTCGACCACTGAACGGTCGGTTACGAAGCCGTCCGGGGCATTCTGGGGCTCCGGGATGCCATGGCGTTCGGAAACATCGCCGCAGACCTTGCAGATGTAGAGTTCGGCGCCGCTCTTATCGTGGCAATGCGCACAGGCAATGTAGGCGTTCAAGGCTTCGACCTTGTGCGCCAGTCCCACTTCCATAAGGAAGTCGAGCGAGCGGTAGACTGTGGGCGGCTTGGCCGACTTGTCGGAGGATTTCATCCTGTCCAGCAGATCATAGGCCTTCACCGGTTCACCCGCCTCAACGAGCAAAGCCAGTACATTACGACGCAAGGGCGTCATCCTTACACCCCTGCTGGCGCAATGCGTGTCCGCGTGATGAAGCGCGGCGGAGATGGAATCAGTATGGGTCATCTTGCGAAGATTTAATCCAATCCGGCTGCAGAAAGCGAGCCTCCGATCTTGCACGTCTCGTTATGTTATAATATCACACGGCCGAATTTTCGAGAGGCTGTCATGCGTATTCTACTTGGCTCGGTATCCCTTCTGGCTTTGATGACAACGCCTGCTCTGGCTCAGGAAGAGCCGGAGTTTGACCGGATTATTGTTACGTCTTCGCCCCTTCAGGTGTTGGCGGACGAGATTGTCGGTTCGGCCGACGTGGTTACGGCTGATCATCTGGAAGAAAACCTCTCCGGCAGTCTGGCCGACACGATCGCGCATGAGCCGGGCGTGACAACAACCTTCTTTGGGCCAGCGGCCAGCCGACCGGTGATCCGGGGGCTGGGATCAGATCGCGTGCGGGTTCTGGTCAATGGCGTGGGCCTGGCAGATGCATCTGCGGCCAGTCCTGACCATGCCGTGTCTTCCGAAGCGCTGGAAGCCGAGCGCGTGGAGATCCTCCGTGGACCGGCGGCTATCGCCTATGGCGGTGGTGCGGTTGGTGGTGTCGTCAATGTTATTGACGGGCGAGTGCCCGACCGGGCGCCGGATAACGGGCTGGAAGGGCGGTTCTATGCCGGCGCGACCAGTGTTGATGATGGCTATCAGTTTGCCGGTCGTGCCCGGTTCGCGACCGGTCCCATCGTTTTCCATCTGGAAGCAATGCAACGCGCGTCGGAAAACTACGAAATTCCAGGTTATGCGGAATCGGCAAGACAGCGGGCGCTCGAGGAAGAAGATCATCACGATGATGACGCGCTGATCGCCTTCGCGGAAGAAGAGGAAGAGCATGTTTATGGCGTCGTGCCGTCGAGTGATCTGGAATTCGCCAGCGGCTCGATTGGAGCGTCCTATATCGGAGATTGGGGATTCTTCGGCATCGCGTACAAGACCATGGACGGCGAGTACGGTTTGCCGGGTCATGCTCATGGCCATGATGAAGATCATGCAGAGGATTTCCCGGTATTGGCTTGTGCTGAAGCCGAGGGCGAGGAAGGCTCTTGTTTGATCCTCACCCAGAATCGCTGGGATTCACGCGGTGATATCGAGCTTCCCGGTGCGCCGATCGAGCGGGTGCGTTTCTCGTTCGGTACAGGTGATTACCGTCACCGCGAGATTGAAGACGGTGCGGTCGGGACAGTCTTCGAGAATGAGGGCTGGGAAGGCCGTCTGGAACTCCGGCACCGTCCTATTGGTTCTGTGGAAGGCGCCTTCGGTATCCAGAGTTTCTCCAAGGATTTTGCGGCGATAGGAGCCGAAGCCTATATTGTTCCGGTCCAGACACAGGACACCGGCCTATTTGTGGTCGAGCGCTTTGATGCTGGTGACTGGGGGCTGGAGGGTGGCGCGCGAGTAGAAATGCGCGATGTTGAAATCGCGACGGCTTCCCGGTCATTTGAAACGTTCAGTGCCTCTGGCTCTGTTTTCTTCCGTCCGGAACAGGACGTGTTTCTGGCCGCCACAGCAGCAATCTCCGAACGGGCACCGACTGATGTCGAGCTCTTTGCAGAGGGTGCCCATCTTGCCACTCAATCCTATGAGATCGGCAATGCAAACCTCAGCCCGGAGCGTGCAGCGTCGATTGACCTGACCGCCCGGCTGCAAGGTCCGGAATGGTCGTTGGAGGGCGCTGTGTTCTTCGCCGACTATGACGGATTTATCGGCTTGTTCCCGACCGGTGCGGAACAGGACGAGCTACCCGTCTTTGCCTATGACCAGCGTGATGCGACGATCTGGGGCTTTGAGGGGCGTGCTGAGCGTGATCTCGGATCGGCAGGGCAGTGGGATTTTCGCGGTGAGGTAACGGCGGAGTATGTGCGCGGCGAGCTGGATAGCGGCGGGAATTTGCCGCGTATTCCACCCCTCGGCTTGTCAGCCATGGTGGAAGCCGAAACCGATTGGGTAACCGCTCATGTCGAAGCCGTCTGGGCCTCCGAGCAGGACCGGATCGCCAGTTTTGAATTGCCGACGGACAGCTACACGATGATCAATGCACAGGCGGTCTTCCGGCCTGTTGCTGACCGGGATGTGCGGCTGATCCTTGAGGCCCGAAATTTGACCGATGAGGAAGCGCGGCTACACACCAGCTTCCTGAAGGACCTCCTGCCCTTGCCCGGACGGAATTTCCGCGCGGCTCTTTCTGTCGCTTTCTAGAATTGCCGGTGCGGCGGCCTGCCGCGCGACAGGCTGCCGCGCGGCAGAATGCACGATCCCCGCAGGCCGGAAACAGGCGTAATACCCCTACATCAAATATGGACTTAGGGGGTTCGCATGAACAAGCTTTTCCTGACCACTGCACTCGTTGCCCTTGCCGCCGCCAGTGCCGCTGATGCGGCTGAAGGCGACTGGGTTTTCCGTCTTCGGGCTCTCAGTGTCGCGCCAAGCGAAAGCGCCACCATCACGCCAATCGGCGGTGATGTTGATATCAGCAACAGCGTCGTTCCGGAGTTGGATATTTCCTACTTCTTCACCGACCATTTTGCAGCTGAGCTGATCCTCGGCGTGACACCCCATGATGTGATGGCCGTCAATACGGCGGCCGGGAATGTCGATCTCGGCAGCGTCACATTGCTGCCGCCGACGCTGACGTTTCAATACCATTTCCAGCCGGAAGCCAGCTTCCGTCCTTATGTTGGCGCAGGTGTCAATTACACGGTCTTCTTCAATGACGCCCTTCCCACCGGCGGAACGGCCACTTCGATCAGCTATGACAACAGCTTTGGACTGGCCGCACAAATTGGCGCTGACATTGATCTGAACGAGACCTGGTTTCTCAACGTTGATCTGAAATGGGTCGATATCAATACAGATGTCACGATCAACAACACGATCATGGCGGATGTGGACATTGATCCATGGATCTTTGGAATCGGCATCGGAAGGCGTTTCTAGAAGCGTTTTCGAAATGCAACACTTGCGGGCCGCTCGACAGTCGTTCGGGCGGCCCGTTCCTTGCAGGGTGACCCTTTCCATTGTGATCGGGGGCTGAATTGAGTATGGAGCCCCCGACTTCCGATTATCTACAAGGACGTAAACATGGCTGACGCACCCGCCAACCAACAGCTTTCCGGCCAGGTTCCGCTCTACAAGCGCCCGGAGCCGCTCAACAAGGAAAAGCACCGCACCTTCGGCATGACCCCGCCGGAGCAACCATTCAAATTCATGTCCGAAGCGCATTTCGTGCCGGCGATCGTAGGCGAATTTGCGCTCTATGCCGGATTTTTCCCGGTCATCTTCCTCGGTGATCGGAAAATGCCGGTCGTAGTCATGGGCCTGCAGGCTGGACAGAATCTTTTCGTGAAGGAAGACGGCACGTTTGATGATGAAGCGATGCTGCCGGCTTTCGTGCGCCGCTATCCGTTCGTCAGCGCCAGCAATGGTCCGGACCAGCCGGCCACTGTCTGCATCGACGTTGAAGCGGACGGCATTGTTTCCGAAAATCCGAGCATGCCGTTCTTTGACGATAACGGTGAGCCCACCCAGGCTCTCCAGCAGGCGATCGACTTTGTCAGCGCGTTCGAGGCCGATGCCCGTACGACCGAAACCTTTGTTCAGAAGCTGATCGACCTGGATCTGTTCGAAAACAAGGACGTTACGCTGAATGATCAATCCACGGGTCAGTCGCGGACCATTGCCGAGTATTCCGGCATTTCCGAAGAAAAGCTGAATGCGCTGCCCGACGAGACTTATAACCAGCTTCGCAATGAAGGATATCTGGCGCCGATCTATTCGCACCTGATCTCGCTCAACCGCTGGGATCGCATCCTGAACCGCGCGATCAAGCGCAATAACGCAGCTCAGGCCAAGCAATAACCTGCTTGAACTGACATAATAACTGATCACAAAAGTGCGAGAGGCCTACTCACCTCTCGCACTTTTCATATATCCCCTCTGGAAACAGCCAGACACAATCGGGACATGATCCGTTTTTTCAGCCTCCTTCTCGTTTTCCTGACTGCTGCCGGATTGGCGGCCGCTCAATCGAGTTCGATTCCGCGCTCGGCGATGGGACAGGATGCGATGGTGGACGTGCAACTGGTTGCCGACCACGTGACTGTCGAGGCGGGTCAGACATTTCATGTCGGTCTGCTGATGGATATCGAGCCAGGCTGGCACACATATTGGCGCAATCCCGGCGATTCCGGCGAAGCCACTCGGATCAACTGGCGTTTGCCGGAGGGTGTGGAAGCCAGCGATATCATATGGCCTGCTCCGAGTGCCTATGAATTCGGGCATTTGATGAATTACGGCTATGGCGGCGAGATCGTCCTGCCGGTTTCCATAACTGTTCCGTCCGATTTTGATGATCGCTTCCTGGGGCTGCGGGCCGATGTCAGCTGGTTGGTTTGTGAAGAGGTCTGCATTCCGGAATCCGCCGAAGTCGATCTGTTCCTGACGGTCAATGAAGAAGCGGTTGTGGACGAAGGCGGGGCCGCGCTCATCCGGGCCGGTCTCGAACGCGTTCCGGCAGAGAGCGATGCATCAGCCGGTATCAAGCGTCACGGCCAGGCGCTTCTGCTAACGGTGGCGCTGCCAACCGACGACGCCGGTATCCGGAATCCAGCCTATTTCCCTTACGCTGACACCGTCATCAGTCATGCGGCTGATCAGCGTGCCTATGTTTCGAACGAGGGCATTGCTCTCCGGCTGACGCCGGCGCAGGAATCGCGGTCGGGTCTGACCTGGGCGCCGCGCGGTGTCCTGACCTTTGAAATCCGAGAAAACAACGGTTGGGCAGAGCGTTCCATCGTGATTACACCGGAGCCGGGGACTGCGGTCATTGATGTGCCGTCCGAGGCGTTCATGGAAGCCATGGTTCCCGTAACGGCCGCCGGTCTCGTTGTGACATTGCTGTTGTCGCTGTTGGGCGGGCTGATCCTCAATCTGATGCCCTGTGTTTTCCCGGTCCTTTCCATCAAAGCGCTGGGCTTTGTTGAACGTGCGCACTCCGCGCCGGGTGAGTTACGCCGCCACGGCTTGCTGTTTCTGGCCGGTGTTCTGGTAACCTTCCTCGTCCTGGCGGCTGTGCTGCTGGTGTTCAAGAGCATCGGTAATCCGATTGGCTGGGGTTTCCAGCTTCAGAATCCCGTCGCCGTGTCGATACTGTCCATGATCATGTTCGCGATCGGTCTGAACCTTGTTGGCCTCTTCGAGGTGGGCACCAGCGTTCAGGGGGTTGGCAGCCGCTGGTCGAATATGAGCGGTGATGCCGGTGCCTTTATGACCGGATTGCTGGCTGTTGTTGTTGCCGCGCCCTGCATCGGGCCTTTTGCGGCGGGTGCGCTGGGCTTGGCATTTTCGCAACCGGGATATGTTCTGGTGCTGGTTTCCCTGATGCTGGGGATCGGCCTGGCGCTACCCTATCTGATCCTGTCGTTTTTCCCCGCTTTGCTAAAATGGCTTCCAAAACCGGGACCGTGGATGGTTCGCTTCAAGCAATTCCTGGCTTTCCCGATGTTTGGTGCCGGCATCTGGCTGATCTGGGTCCTGGCGATACAGGCCGGGCCGCAAGGAGTGCTGATGCTGATGATCGGCTATCTGGCGCTGGGCTTTCTGATCTGGACGCTGAAGTCATCGGGGCTTTTATCGCGGATTGCCACTGGCGCCGGGGCTGTTGCGCTGGCCTTTACGCTCTACGGTGTCGCTCAGAGCGCTGTGCCCGGCGAATATTCCGGTGAGCCCTGGTCGCAAGACCGCGTGGATATGCTGCTAGCCGAGGGCCGGCCGGTTTTCATCGACTTCACAGCGGCCTGGTGCGTCAGTTGCCAGTTCAACAAGCAGGTCACATTGAACTCGCGCTCGGTTCTGCAGGCTTTCGAGGAGAATGAGGTCCAGATTCTTATCGCCGACTGGACAAACAGGGATGACCGGATTGCTGATGCGATACGCGGTTATGGTGCTGCCGGTATTCCTTTGTACGTTTATTATCCGGCCGGGGCGCAGGAGCCCGTGATCTTGCCACCGCTTCTGAATACAGGCCAGTTGATCGAACTGGTCAGCCAGGATTAGGTCAGGGGCCCCCGGGGGCACCCCGGATCAACACCGGTAAACGGCTCGATGTCGTCCTGGTCAGCAATGGGTCCGATTTCCCGCGCGTGCCCAAGCAGATAGTCGAGCTCGGCATAGACGGACAGCCGGTCGGCTCTGACCTCAGCATCGTAGAGCGCGTTACGGTGAAGCAGGGCGTCCTGAGCCATTCCGCGGTAAATACAGCGGAGATCTTCAGGTCCGCCGGATACTTCAATCTGCAATGACAAGCCCATCGCCTGCCCGGAAAACTCGGTCAGTCCGATCATCAGTTCGTCATCGGCATCCAGCCTGTCGGCAGTTTGCGCCGGAAAAGCGATAGCCTGCTCGGTGCGGGCATCAACGATCGCTGCGAGTTCTCCTGCCAGACCGGCAAAGGCTGCGCCACTGTTTGCCTGCAGGCTGGACAGAAGAAGGAATGCAGCGGAAACAAGGGCCATGGATTTGTGGGCTTTCTTGATGACCTGGAGCGATCAGCATGGCGATGACGCGTGAACAAGCCGTTGAAGCGATCATCGAACTCGGCCGGAAGACCATGGGAAATGATGCGCGTGACCACTTTTCCCGGGACGAGGGCCGCCTTGATGCTCTGACACTGGATGCAGCAGGGTTGTATTTTGATTTTTCCAAACAGCCTTATGGCCGGGATGACCTGTCAGCCCTGCTGACGCTCGCTGCTGCCTGCGGCCTTGAGCAACAGATCGCAGCGATGTTGTCCGGTGATGTCGTGAATACGACCGAGAACCGGGCTGCGCAGCATGTTGCCTTGCGCGGTGGAGGAATTGACAAGGCAAAGATCGAACAAGCGGCTGCCGAACGCGAGCGAGCCTATGATTTTGCCGAAAAGCTGCGCTCGGGTCAGATCGCAACTGCCAGCGGCAAGCCGTTCACCCACATTCTGCATATTGGAATCGGGGGCTCGGATCTCGGGCCCCGGCTGCTTTATGAAGCGATGCGGCAAAACGACGATCCATTGGCGGTTCGATTTCTGTCGAGCGTTGACCCCGAAGCTTTTGCCTCGGCGATCGAGGGGCTGGACCCTGCTACAACAATGGTTTTCGTCGTTTCCAAATCATTCGGGACGCCGGAAACGACGGAGAATTTCAAACTTGCTCTTGATTGGCTGAAGGCCGAACTCGGCGAAGACGCCGGCCGCCATCTCGTCGCAGCGACGGCCAACCGGTCCGCCGCGATCGCGACTGATGTCGAAGAGGCCCGCATTTTCGATATGTGGGATTGGGTTGGCGGACGCTATTCGCTCTGGTCGGCTGTATCGCTGTCAGTTATCGCGGCGATCGGCCCGAAGTCCTTTGATTTATTGTTGGCGGGGGCGAGAGACATGGATTCCCATTTCTCTTCAGCAGCCATTGAAAACAATGCGCCGGCCATGTCAGCGCTGACGATTTACTGGCATCAGCTTACGCGGGGGGTGAGGTCCTGGGCTGTTGTGCCCTACGCTTTTCATCTGCGCCTGTTTGTTGCCTGGCTTCAGCAATTATTCATGGAATCTCTGGGCAAGGGCGTCAGCCTTAGCGGCGAGAGCGTTGCGGGGCCGACCGGGCCGGCTGTCTGGGGCGGTGAAGGTCCGGATGGACAGCATGCCTTCTTCCAATTGCTGCATCAGGGCGCTGCTGCGGTGCCGGTGGACATTATCGCTTTTGCCAATGATCCCCGGGGTGACAGGCAGCCTGCCATTCTTGCCAATGCTATTGCTCAGGCCGAAGCGCTTCTCGCTGGGCGCGACGGAGATACGGTTCGGTCTCAGCTGGAAACAAGCGGTTTGGCTGACGCAGAAAAAGAAGTCCTGACGCCGCACATGGTGATGCCTGGCGGCCGCGGATCGACTTTCATTCTGGCAGACAAACTGGATGCCCGGTCGCTGGGCGCCCTGCTGGCCTTCTATGAACATCAGACTTTTGCGCTGAGCGTGCTGATGGGAATCAATGCGTTCGACCAGTTTGGCGTGGAGCTCGGGAAAAAGCTGGCAGCCCGGCTTGAAAAAGAACTTCGTGGCGCCCCGTCTACGGGTCATGACACATCGACGAACGCCTTGCTGGAGCGGTTATCCGGGCCTCACAGCAAACGGGGGGATTCAGATGCTTGACGTCCCCTCTTTGTGACGCCAAAGTAATGAACAGGACGGGACCTGACCGTTCAGTCCTTTCGGCGTTTCGGGGAGGAGACGCCTCAATCGACCAAACAATTACGGGCCGGCAATTGCCGGCCCGCTTTTTTTGCGCCTGCCGCTGACAGACAGCATTCCGGATCAGTAGAATTCGGGCGGCTGACGATCACTGTGGGACGCATCGCTCCGCGATGAGGCGGACTCGTCGGCCGGGACACTCGCACACGCCACAGCGGTGGCGGCGAACACGGAAACGGCCATCATGGCCAGGATTTTCTTCAAGCGCATATTCAGGACTCCCTCGTTTAAGCGCACAGCGCCTTCTTGGTGAGCCCTTTCCGGTTTGTGCCTGGCCGGTTCGATTCCCCTCGATCCGGCCGGGTGAAAACAGCTATTCCTCGTCGTCCAGCTCGATCACCATATGGCGGCGTCCTTCACCGCCCTCGAGGCGCTCGACTTCAAGGCGGTTCAGCCACTCGGTGCGGGCATCACCCTCGAGTTCTTCGCCATCGACCCATACGCGATGCTCGCCATTTTCCGATTCGATTCGGACTTCGCTGGCACCGGCCTCCCGGACCTGACGGGCAATTTCACTGTGCCGGCCATGGTCACGAGCGAGTTCGACGCGCACATGACGGGCTTCATGTTCAGCACGGCGCATTTCTTCCCGCGCATTGGCCAGTTCAACCCGCATGACGCGAAGGGCTTCCTGGCGTTCCTCGCGGCCTTCTGACATTTCCCGTTCGACATCCGCCATGGATTCGCGGATGTCATTTCGTGCCTCTTCCAGCTCGCGGCGGATCTGCTCTCGTTCCTCATCAGTCAGATCGCGGCGTTCGCCGTTAACGACGACGAAACGGCGGCCTTCGAGTTCACCCAGCTCCCGTTCGATATTGGCAAATGCTTCTTCGAGGCCCTCGACATGAATTTCGTCAACGATGACGTGCATGTCTTCCAGACGGCCAAGTTCGGCTTCCAGTTCGGCTTCGATCTCTGCAAAACGGAGCTCATGGTCGGCCCCTGAGAATTCGATTTCGAAATCACCTTCTCCGGTCCAGGCCATGATGTCCGCATTATCGCTGGAAATGATCACGCGCCCATCCGGCGTCGTCCGGACGTCGTCGCCGGAAATGACGATGTCCTCGCCATTGATTTCGACGTCGACGCCGCGGATGACCACAGACTGGCTGTCACCGCTATGGCGGGTCACAAAGACCTGCACGTTTTCATGCCGGTCGGCTACGGCATCCTGTTGAGCAGCCATGGCAGCGGTCGAGCAGCCGGCGCCGATCAGGGCGGCTGAAGCAGTGGTCAGAGCGAGAAGCTTTTTCATATGTCCCTCCAATTTGGTGAGGGCACAATTTCACTGTGGGAATTACCGAACCCGTTCGGTTCGCTGAATTTTTCGTCATTTGAGGGAAACGAAATGCGGCGGTGCATGGGGATTTGGGGAACATGCACCGCCGCGGGAAGGGGCCTTTCTTGAAGGCAACGCCAAGGTGCACAGCTGCAGATTACAGCTGTTTGGCCACGTGGTGACGAAACTGACAGGCTGTGTCCATGAAGCGGCGCAAGGCTTGCAGGGAGGGGCCGGACAGCAATAATGCAAACTGACAGTTCCGGAGTTCCTGATGCACAGACGGCGTTTTCTCAAGAGTGTGGCAGCCGGCAGCCTTTTGCCGTTCGCGCCCTATGCCATGACGCAAGAGCCGCTTTCGCTGCGCCAGAAGGCGGCGCGTATGCTGTTGCTCGGCTTTATCGGCGACAATGTCGACACTGATGGGGCGCGTGCTGTCGCGGCGCATCTGGAGGCCGGCCGTGTCGGCGGTGTGCTTTTCCTGCGTCACAATGTGCGGTCACGTGAAGGCGTTGAAGGTCTGACAGCGCAATTCAGGGGAATCGCTCCGAATGCCTGGATGGCTGTGGATCAGGAGGGTGGCGCCGTTCAGCGCTTGTCCAGCGACCTTGGCTATTCGCCCATCCCCCGGGCCTTTGTGGTGTCCGAGGAGCGCAGTATCGAGGACGCGGCCGCGTTATACGGCGAAGCCGCGCGTGAATTCCGGGCCGCCGGCTTTAATCTCAACCTGGCACCGGTGGCTGATGTCCAGGATGATGAAAATGGCGTCATAGGCCGCTGGGGGCGGGGTTATGGCCGGGATGGCGAACGCATCGCAGCCTATGCGGGTGCATTCATTGAAGCCTTCGAGCGGGCCGGTGCCAGCTGTGCCATCAAGCATTTTCCGGGGCACGGCACCTCGTCTGGCGACAGCCATCACGGCTTTGTCGATATCTCCGAAACCTGGTCGGAAGCCGAGCTGGAGCCATTCCGTCGGCTGATCGATGCCGGCATGGCGCATCTGATTATGGGTGGACACTTGACCCATAGCGGGCTGGATCCGGCCGGTGATCCGGTGACCTTTTCGCGCCCGATCCTGACCGATCTGCTGCGTGGGCAGATGGGATATACGGGTGCGCTGATTACGGACGATCTGGATATGGGGGCTATTCGAGAGAATTACGCGCAGCGCGAGGCTGTGATCCGTTCCATCCAGGCCGGAAACGACATCATCATGATGTCCAATTCCGCCGCCCCGGATCCGGAATTGCCGCAGCGCTTTGCCAGCTGGGTGGAAGAAGCCGTTGCTGCCGGTGAACTAACCGAACGCCGCATCGATCAGTCGATGGCGCGTCTGGACGTGCTGGCAAGACGGTCCGGCTGAGACAAAAAAAGGGCGGCTCGATCGAGCCGCCCTTTCTCTTTCAGGCAGGATGCCCGGATGACATGATTACATCATGCCGCCCATGCCACCCATTCCGCCCATATCACCCATATCCGGGCCGGCGGATTCCTTCTTCGGCTTCTCAGCGACGGCAGCTTCCGTGGTGATCAGCAGGCCGGCGATCGAGGCCGCATCCTGCAGAGCGTGACGGACAACCTTGGCCGGGTCGATCACGCCGAAGGCCAGCATGTCGCCATACTCTTCGGTCTGTGCGTTGTAGCCGAAGGTGGCGGAGTCATTTTCCAGCACCTTGCCGACAACGATCGAGCCTTCAACACCGGCGTTTTCGGAGATCTGGCGGATCGGAGCCTGCAGGGCGCGGGCAATGATGCCGATACCCTGGGTCTGATCAGGATTGTCGCCTTTCAGACCGTTCAGCGCAGCCGAAGCTTTCAGCAGCGCAACGCCGCCACCCGGAACAATGCCTTCTTCAACCGCAGCGCGGGTTGCGTTCAGGGCGTCGTCGACGCGGTCCTTGCGCTCCTTCACTTCGATCTCGGTGGCGCCGCCAACCTTGATCACGGCAACGCCGCCAGCCAGCTTGGCCAGACGTTCCTGCAGTTTTTCCTTGTCGTATTCGGACGAGGAATCCTCGATCTGCTTGCGGATCTGACCGACGCGAGCCTCGATATCATCCTTGGAACCGGCACCGTCCACAATGGTGGTGTCGTCCTTGGTGATCGTGACGCGCTTGGCAGTGCCCAGCATGTCGAGCGTGACGTTTTCCAGCTTGATGCCGATGTCTTCGGAAATGACCGTGCCGCCCGTCAGAATGGCAATGTCTTCCAGCATCGCCTTGCGGCGATCACCGAAGCCCGGAGCCTTCACAGCGGCAATCTTCAGGCCGCCACGCAGCTTGTTGACGACCAGGGTTGCGAGGGCTTCGCCTTCAATGTCCTCGGCGATGATCAGCAGGGGCTTGCCCGACTGAACAACAGCTTCGAGGACCGGCAGCATGGCCTGCAGAGAGGACAGCTTCTTGTCGAACAGCAGCACGAACGGATCTTCCAGTTCGGCCTGCATTTTTTCGGCGTCAGTGATGAAGTAGGGCGACAGGTAACCGCGGTCGAACTGCATGCCTTCAACGACATCCAGCTCGGTTTCCAGCGACTTGGCTTCCTCGACGGTGATCACACCTTCATTGCCGACTTTGCCCATGGCCTCGGCGATCATTTCGCCGATTTCTTTTTCGCCATTGGCAGAAATCGTGCCGACCTGAGCGATTTCTTCAGAGCCCTTGATCGGGGTTGCAACACCCTTGATCTGCCCAACAACCGTGGCGACGGCCTTGTCGATGCCGCGCTTCAGATCCATCGGGTTCATGCCGGCGGCAACCGATTTCATGCCTTCGCGCACGATCGCCTGAGCCAGGACCGTGGCCGTCGTAGTTCCGTCACCGGCTGCGTCATTGGTCTTGGACGCAACTTCGCGGACCATCTGGGCGCCCATGTTCTCGAACTTGTCAGACAGTTCGATTTCTTTGGCGACAGAAACACCGTCCTTCGTGGTGCGCGGAGCGCCGAAGGATTTCTCGATCACAACATTGCGGCCTTTCGGGCCCAGCGTGACCTTCACGGCGTTAGCCAGCGTGTCGACACCCTTGAGCATGCGCTCGCGGGCATCAGCGGAGAATTTGACTTCTTTGGCAGCCATTTGTGTCTTCCGTTTCTTTTGTTTCTTAGGGTTTCAACGATCAGGCGGGGCCTAGCCCATCACGCCCAGAATGTCGGACTCTTTCATGATGATCAGCTCATCACCCTGAAGGGTGACTTCGGTGCCGGACCATTTGCCGAACAGAATGCGGTCGCCGACTTTCACGTCCAGCGGACGGACAGAGCCGTCGTCCTTGATGGCACCGCCGCCTACAGCGACGACTTCGCCTTCCTGCGGCTTTTCCTTGGCGGTGTCAGGAATGATAATCCCGCCCTTGGTTTTCGCTTCTTCTTCAACGCGTTTCACGAGCACTCGATCGTGCAGCGGACGAAATGACATGTTCATACCCCTGTTTAATTCCACCAGCCGTTAGCACTCTCGTGCCCCGGCTGCTAACGATCGCGCAGATAGGCATGGCTAGGCGAGGCGTCAAGGGGCCAAGCCGCAGAAAATGAAGCGCTTAGCCGGCGATATTCATCGCGGGTTCAGCGAGAAAAATTGAACTCTTGCTCGTTATTTCGCCCAAATTGGCGTATAAATCCGCTTCAGGACAAAATGGGAGTACCCACATGATTTTCCGCGCTCTTGTCGTATCAGTTTCGGCGCTCGCGTTTTCCGTCGCCTGTACAACAACCGATCCTTACACGGGTGAGACCCGGCCGAATAATACCGGGCGGGGCATTCTGATTGGAGCGGCTGCTGGTGCGGCGCTGGGATATCTGACCAATACCAATGATTCCTCCGAGGGCCGGACCAATGCGTTGATCGGCGCCGGCATCGGTGCGCTGGCCGGCGGCGCGATCGGCAATTACATGGATCGCCAGGAACAGGCGATGCGCGAACGTTTGCGTGACAGCGGCGTGGGCGTGCGCCGTCAGGGCAATGACATTCTTCTGATCATGCCGGGTGATGTGACGTTCGCGACGAATTCGTCGGACATCGAGCCGCGCTTCTATCAGGTGCTGAATGATGTGGCCGAGGTGCTCAACCAGTATCCCGCAACCTATGTCGATGTGATCGGCCATGCCGATTCGACCGGTGCAGCCGATTACAATCAGCGCCTATCCGAGCGCCGGGCTCAATCGGTAGCCGGATATCTGATTGGTCAGCAGGTTTTGCGCGACCGCTTCTACGTAGGTGGTATGGGCGAAACCGCTCCGATTGCCAGCAATGACACGCCGGACGGCCGGGCCATGAACCGCCGGGTTGAAATCCGGGTCCGCCCGCATGTCGCGAGCTAGTCCCGGCTGAATCCTGATGATGAAAAGCCCGGCTCCGGCCGGGCTTTTTGTTTGCATTAGGATGCCATTTGCTATCTTCAGGGGCGTATTCGGAATGCCAGATTCGCCTGAAAAGCAAAAAGCGGATAGTCTTCCCGCATAAGAATACATGGGAGGATGTCATGAACAGTATGTACAGGCTGGCAGGGCGTATCGCTCTTTTAGTTGGTATTTCAGTTTCATTGTCCGGCTGCATCCTGCAGCGCGGATCAGAAGCGCACGAAGCAGCGGAGTGGTTTGGTCTGCGGGAAGGCGAGGATTTCATACTCGTCGGCGGGTATGGCGATTCACAGGTGAACATCCGAAGCGTTGGCTTCGGTACTGTCGTGAGCGGTTCGGATGAGGATTACCTGCTTGTCAGTGAAGAAGACCTCGACAGGAGCGGAGGCTTCATCGGCCTCGGTATCCCGCTAGGCCGCAAATTCTACGGTTTCGGAAGCTTTGAGAGCGCAGAAGGCGATGGCCGTGCCTATGGCTCGGTTGGCGAAGGGGGAACCACGGATCACGGTCTCACCTACGGCGGATTGTTCAATTATTCCGGTGGTAGCTCGACGGGAATTTTCCTCGGCAACAGTTACGGGCTGCGCGGTGAAATACTGACCAACAACACCTGGAGCGCGACACATCTCGGGATCGGCAGCCACATGCCAATTGGTGAGAATGCCGTATTCGACGGCCGCGTTTCCCTGTTTTTCGAGGACTTCAACCAGGATCACGATGCGCGTGTCGATGCGACATTAAACGGGACGCCATTAGGGGACCTGTATCAGAGCACGCAGGTCGACCTCGAAGACAATTACTTCGGCCTCAATGTCCAGGGTCAATGGACATGGCGGCTGCCATCATTGGGCGGCAGCTATATCCGCGCGGGCGGTTTTGGCCAGATTGCCGGCCGCGATGGCAGCGGGCGTTTTAGCCAGATGACCATTTGTGGCTTGTGCGGATCAATGAGTCCGGTGGCATCAGTCAGCCAGAACTTCAACTATTCGGAGTCGAATACGACGTTCAATTATGGTGCAAGGCTGAGCTACGGATACAGCTTCTCGAACAATTTCGGTCTGGAACTGAATTATGAGAAGTCCTGGCTGGGCGATGTCACCTTTGTGGAAACGCCGGCCAATCCCAATCAGCAACCTGTCCGGTTTACCACTGACGAGGTCGAGCGGGACTTCTGGCGGCTGGGTGTCAGGCTCCGTTACTGAGCGGGTTCGTTCAGCTTGATAATGACAGCGGAAAAGCCCGGCTTCGGCCGGGCTTTTTTGTTTGCCGCCGCCATCAATTCGTTAACGATCTGACAATGCGGGCAGGTTCAACGTAATCTCGGGTTAATCGTATTGATTCGCCCTGGATTGTTTTGGAGCGCCGATGCCTCGCGCCAGCGACATGCTGATCGTCCTGACCTACGCCATGATCGCGATCGTGGCGGCGCTGGCGTTCGAGCGGTTCGGGCTGATGTCGACCAGTTTCGCCTGGATGATGGGGGCGGTCGTCTTCCTGATCGCGAGCCAGGCCCACTCCGCAGCCGCTCGCTCGATCGAACGCAGCGAGATGATGGAGGAGATCGAGGCGCTGAAGGCGGCCAATCTCGATCTCACTGAAGAAGTCGCCGAAGCCCAGTCGCGCCTCGACACCATTGCCGAGACCATCCGCGCCGAAGCCGCTCAACGCGAGGAAACCCTGACCAATGAGGTGCGGGTGCTGGAAAGCCTGGTCCGCAAGATGGGCGGCGCTCCTGCGCAGCCTGCGCCGGTCAGTTCTGGCGATACGATGCGAGGCGTCGGCATCGATATAGTCAAGGACGCATTGGCACACAATCGCGTGGATCTCTACCTCCAGCCGATCGTTTCGCTGCCTCAACGCAAGACGTATTTCTACGAGAGCTTTTCGAGGTTGCGTGACCGGGCTGACAATATCATCACGCCAGCGGCCTTCATCCGTGCCGCTGAAGAAGCGGGGATCGTGGCCGAAGTCGACAATCTGCTGCTCTTCCGTTGTGTCCAGATCGTGCGCCGCCTGACCCAGTCGGACCGGCGTATCGGTATTTTCTGCAACATCTCGATGAGCTCGATGGCGGACGAGGAATTCTTCCCGAACTTCCTCGATTACATGCGGCGCAATTCCGACCTGGCCAGCTCGCTGATTTTCGAGATTTCCCAGCCGGCCTTTGAAGCGCGTTCTACCGCAGCGGCCCGCAACATGGCGCGTCTGGCTGATTACGGTTTCCGGTTCTCGGTCGACCAGATGGCTGATCTCAACACGAATTTTGCCGACATGCAGCGTGCAGGAGTGCGATTCGCAAAGGTGACCGGTGATCGCCTGATCAACGCAATCCGCAATGAAGAACCCATTGCCGGTATCGAGGCCGGTGCGATTCTGGCCGAAGACATTCCCAGCCTGTTTGCCAAATACGGCATGGATTTGATTGCCGACCGTATCGAGCAGGAAGATACGGTGGTCGAATTGCTGGATATCGATATCGGCTTTGCCCAGGGGCATCTGTTCGGGGAGCCACGCCCGGTGCGTGACGATATCCTGGATGAGACGATCGCCGAACCGATCCGCCGATCCGCCTAAATCAGGACTTGCTTTGCTCTAACGGTCAGCTAGGCAGGCGCCATGAAATCCGCGCCCGCACTATCTGCTATTATCGACGAATATTCCGCCCTGTTCTGTGATGTCTGGGGCGTGATCCGGGACGGCCATGCGCTGCTGCCCGAAGCGATCGGGGCGCTGCAGGAAGCCAGGCGCCATGGCAAGCCGGCAATCCTGGTTTCGAACTCCCCGAGGCCGGCATCCGATCTACACCGCCAATTGAACCTCATGGGGGCCCCCGACGATGCCTGGGACGGCATTGTGACCTCCGGGGATGCAACGCGTCTGGCTCTGTCCGAGCTGGCTCCGGGCCCGTTCGTGAAGATTGGCCCTCCGGGCGGAGACGACCGGCTTTACGACGGGCTGGATATCCACTTTTCCGACCTTGAGGAGGCCCGCGCCATCGTCTGTACGGGGCTGACGCCCGAGATCGGCTGGGATCCCGAGGACTATCGGGATCTGCTGACCGCGATGGCGGGCCGCAATCTTCCCATGGTCTGCGCCAACCCGGATATCGTCGTGCAGGTCGGTGACGAGCTTGTCTGGTGTGCAGGGGCGCTGGCGCGGCTCTACCGTGAACTCGGCGGAAAAAGCATCATCTCCGGCAAGCCGCACAAGCCGATCTATGAACTCGCTTACAAGGCGCTGGAAGCCGCTGGCTGGTCCGGAGAGCGGAACAGCGTGTTGGCCATTGGTGACGGGCCAGAAACCGATATCGCCGGCGCAGAGCGGATCGGTGTGGATGCCCTGTTCGTCGGGGACGGCATCGTCGGCGGAGCGATTGGTGGTTCGGATATCGCGGCCGCGAAGGCGGTTCTTGCCGAGTATGGCGCCGATGCGCGCTGGTTCACGTCACGGTTGATCTGGTAACGCAACTGGACAGAAATCGTCACTTCGCGTCAAAAGACGTCAAACGAAGGATAACGGCATGTCGGCGAGACCCCCAACGCCCCTCGAAGATTTCTTTGTCGGCCAGTCGGCCGAGCTGACGCGGCTGGTTGATGACGAAACGGTCCGCGCCTTTGCCGAGGTATCCGGCGATCATAATCCGCTTCATCTGGACGAGGAGTTTGCCCGCCGCACGCCCTATCGCGGGCGTATTGCCCACGGGGCGCTGATTGCTTCCTATCTGTCGGCATTGCTGGGCAATGAATTGCCGGGACCTGGCTCGATATTTGTCAGCATGGATCTGGCCTTCCAGCATCCCGTCCGGATTGGTGATATCGTGGTCTCAAGGGCAGAGATCGTTTCAATTGATCTCAAGACCCGCATGGTCGAGCTGGCTTGTTCATGCCGGGTCGGGGAAAAGGAAGTCATGGCGTCAAAAGCCAGCGTGATGGTCCGGACCCGCAAGCGGAAAACAGACGCCTGATTTCCATGCAGATCGTTTATGGATCTCCACAGACATTGTATCCGCCCTGCGCGCTGGCGCTGGGCAATTTTGATGGCGTGCATCTGGGGCACCAGGTGGTTCTGGGCGCGGCACTGGAGCGGGCCGCAGATATGGGGCTGGCGGCGGCTGTGGCTGTCTTTGACCCGCATCCGAGACGGTTTTTCCAGCCGGATGCACCGCCTTTCCGGCTGATGGACGATACGCAGCAAGCCGATGCGCTGGCCGATCTGGGCTTTGACCGGATGCATGTCCTGCCTTTCGACACGAACATGGCCAGTATGATGCCGCGCGAGTTTGCCGAGACCGTCCTGTCGGGCTGGGCGAACATCCAGCATGTCTATGTGGGTTCGGATTTCGAGTTCGGCAAAGGCCGTAGCGGCGACGTCGCCATTCTGACCGGCATTGGCGAGCAGATCGGTTTTTCTGTCTCCGGGATGAAGCTGAAATCCGCCGGCGACAGCAAGATATCCTCCAGCCGAGTTCGCGAATTACTGATGGATGGCAAGGTCGCCGCGGCTGCTGGGTTGCTGGGGCGTTTCTGGGCCATTCGCGGCGAGATCGATCGCGGTGACCAGCGCGGCCGAACCATCGGCTTCCCCACCGCGAATATCCCGCTGGGCGAATACTGCCGTCCGAAATTTGGTGTCTATGCGGTGCGCATGCAGCTCGGGGATCGTGTCATTCCCGGTGTTGCCAATATTGGCGTGAGGCCCACCGTTGATGGCGCAGAAGAGCGCTTGGAAGTGCATCTCTTCAATTTCGCCGAAGACATTTACGGCGAAACGGTCAGTGTCGAACTGGTGGAATTCCTGCGTCCTGAACAAAAGTTCAATGGACTTGATGCGCTGAAGGCGCAGATTGCCAGCGATGCAGATGCCGCGCGAAAAATTCTCGCCAATCTGTGAGAGATGAATAGTCAGGTGAGACATGTTTGAACGCCGCAGGTCGAGACTGATCCCGTTTGCAGGATTTGGCATTGCTGCGCTGATTGTGGCGCTTGATCAGGCCAGCAAGGCGTGGGTGCTTTACGGTCTGGAACTGATCAACCAGCCGCCATTGCAGCGCGAGGAAATCTTCTCGTTTTTCCATCTGACCATGGTGTGGAATCGCGGGATCAGCTTCGGCTTTCTGCAGGCCGATGCCGCCTGGCAGAGCTGGTTGCTGATCGCCTTTTCGCTGGGCGTGACGGGATTACTCGGCGTCTGGCTGATGAGCGCTTCGCGATGGCTTCAGGCCAGCGCCTATGCGCTGATCATGGGCGGTGCGGTCGGGAACGCCATTGATCGCGCGATCTATGGCGCGGTGGCGGATTTTCTCGATTTTTCCAGCCTGCCGCTCCCCTTCGGTTTCAGTTTTAGCTGGGTTTTCAATGTTGCCGATATCTGCATCAATATCGGTGTGGCCATCCTGGTGATCGACCTGCTATTGAATGAGCGCGATGCAAGGTGAACCGCGGGCTAGCGGTCGCGGTCCAGTTCCGTTAGAAAACGGGGCTTAGAGTTCTAGGAGTTTCACAATGCGTCAGCGTCTTCTCACGCTTGCTGTCCTGACCGTTGCGGTCGCCGTAGCTGGCTGTGCCAACCGCCGCAGTGCCGAGCCGGATGAATTCCGCGTGGTCACGATTGCTCCGCTGACTGTTCCGCCGGAATACAATCTGCGTCCGCCCCGCCCGGGTGAGCCGCGTCCGGAAGAGATTTTCCCGGATCAGGCGGCCCGTGCTGCGCTGATCGGCGCAAGGACCGAATTTGAAGGTACGGATGGTGAAGCCCTGCTGGTCGCCCGTGCGGGTGGCGGCGAAGCGGATCCGTTCATCCGGGCCATCATCGACGGCGAGTCGGCGGCCATCGTCCGCAAGTCGACGTCCTTCTCGAACCAGATCCTGTTCTGGGGCCGTGATTCCGAAGGTCTGGGCGAGGACGCGGTGACCATTGATGCCGAAACCGAGGCCGAGCGCCTTCGCCTGAGCGATCAGGTGACCGGCGGCAGCGATGTCGAGATCGAGCAGGACCGCAGCACGATCGGCAAACTGCCGGGCCTGTAGTTCAATACCAAACCGGATTAGCGAACGGCGGGATCTGATCCCGCCGTTTTCATTTGGATTTTCGTTATGTCCCAACTTCTCGCCATTTTCGTCACCGTTTTCCTCGCCGAGCTGGGCGACAAGACACAGCTGGCGACGGTTCTGTTTGCGTCCGAGCGGCAAACCTCACCTCTATTCGTCTTCATCGCAGCCTCGGGCGCTCTGATCCTGTCCACGGCTCTGGCGGTTTTGCTGGGAACGGCGGCCGAACGCTGGCTGGGTTTCTTGCCGCTAAAGCTGCTGGCCGGGATCGGCTTCATTCTTGTGGGTCTTTTCACATTGGCGGAGCATTTCCGGGCGTCCACCGCTTGACCCGGAAGGAGCGACTCACGAGGCTTGGCAGATGAGTGTGATCCGCCGACTCAGTCCTGAAACCGTCAATCGGATTGCCGCCGGCGAAGTTGTCGAGCGGCCTGCCAGCGTGATCAAGGAGCTCGTCGAGAACGCGCTCGATGCGCGGGCTCGGCATATCGAAATATTCGCCGAGCAGGGCGGGCTGGCACGCCTGACGGTGACGGATGACGGTATCGGCATGGACGCCGAGACTCTGGCGCTCAGTATCGAACGCCACGCCACATCGAAACTGCCGGTCAGCGACGGTGGCGATGATCTCCTCAACATCTCGACCATGGGATTTCGCGGCGAGGCGTTGCCATCAATCGGCTCCATTGCCCGCCTTGCCATTGTTACCCAGGCACGCGGCCAGTCCGATGCCTATGCCTTGTCAGTCGAGGGTGGGAAGTGCTCTGGCGTAAAGCCGGCTCCGGCGTTTGGCCTGGGAGGGACGCGGATAGATGTCCGCGATCTCTTCTATGCCACGCCGGCACGTCTGAAATTCATGAAGACGGAACGGGCAGAGTCCAATGCCATCGCAGACACGGTCCGACGTCTGGCTCTATCGCGGTCGGATGTGGGCTTCTCGCTGACGCTGGATGGGCGTAGCCGGCTGTCTCTCCGCGCGGAGACCGGCGAGGACGCAAGGCGGAAACGTCTCTCGGCTATCCTCGGATCGGATTTCGGCGAAAATGCGCTGGAGATTGATCAGGAGCGAGACGGTGTCCGGATGACCGGACTGGCGTCGCTGCCGACCTTCAATCGTGGCTCGGCCCAGCACCAGTATCTTTTCGTCAACGGCCGTCCCGTCCGCGACAAGCTGCTGGGCGGTGCCGTGCGCGGCGCCTATCAGGATTTCCTGGCGCGCGACCGGCATCCTGTCGTGGCGCTTTATGTCGACCTGCCCTCCGATCAGGTGGATGTGAATGTCCATCCGGCCAAGGCCGAGGTGCGGTTTCGCGATCCGGGCCTGGTGCGAGGATTGATTGTCGGTTCCTTGCGGCATGCTTTGGCTGGTGCGGGCCACAGGGCCTCCACCACTGTGGCCGGGTTCGCCTTGGGCCGGGCCCGGGCCGAGGGCGCCATGGCGGGCCAGCCGCATCATGCCATGGCCGCCTGGGGGCGTCCGGCGGCGCCGGAAAGCGGAACGCTGGTCGGCGAGCGTTCGGCGCGGGTCGAGCCGGATTTCATTCGACCCGATGTCCCGACTGCGGAGGAGCTGGCAGACCAGCCATCGGCGGCGGCAGATTTGCCGCTGGGCGTGGCGCGGGCGCAGGTGCACGAGACCTATGTCATTGCTCAGACGCAGGACGGAATGGTGATCGTCGATCAGCATGCCGCGCATGAACGCCTTGTCTATGAGCGCATGAAAAAGATGATGGCCGAGACCGGTGTGACGCGGCAGTCCCTGCTCGTCCCGGAGATTGTCGATCTCGATGCCGCCGAATGCGAGCGGGTCCTGTCCCGCGCAGAAGAACTCGCCGAGATGGGGTTGGTCGTGGAAGGCTTTGGCGCCAACTCGATCGCCGTGCGCGAAGTGCCGGCCCTGCTGGGCAAGCTGAACGTACAGGGGCTGATCCGCGATCTCGCCGATGATCTGGCGGAATTCGATGCGGCCCTGTCGCTCAAGGAAAAGCTGGAAGAGGTAGTCGGCACCATGGCCTGCCACGGCTCGGTCCGGTCCGGCCGCCGGCTGACGGGTGAGGAAATGAACGCCTTGCTGCGCGAGATGGAGGCCACGCCCCATTCCGGCCAGTGCAATCATGGCCGCCCGACCTATGTCGAGCTGAAACTGGCGGATATCGAACGCTTGTTTGGCAGGCGCTAACCCCGCTTCAGAAACACCACTTTCGCCGCGCCCCAGATACGTTCATCAACTTGAGACCAGCCAGGAAAATCCGGCACGGCTTCGTTTGCAGCAACCTCCAGCGCGGCCAGCGCATCTTCGGTGACCCAGTGGCCTTCGATCAGGCCCGCCAGGGCAGGTGGTGCCAGATCCTTGCCATAGGGCGGATCGAGGAAGATGAGATCGAACGGATTGCCCAACTTGGCGGGTTTTTCACCCAGATCGGTCGCCGAACGGCGGTGCAGGCGGGTGTTCCCGAACAGCTGGAAGGCCTCGATATTGTCGCGGATTGCACCGCGTGCACCGGCATCAATGTCGACGAACAGGCAAAAGGCGCCGCCGCGGCTGATGGCTTCGAAGCCCAGCCCACCTGATCCGGCAAACAGATCAATAATGCGCGCGCCATCAAGCTCCGGCGCCCATTCGGCATGAGTCAATACATTGAACAGGGCTTCGCGGGCCTTGTCGGATGTGGGCCGTGTCCTGTCGCCCCTGGGAGCGGCGAGGGGACGGCCCTTGAAGCGGCCGGCGACAATGCGCATCAGCGCAATTCCTTGAGCAGGTGGGCGCACTGATCGCGCAGCACGCGTTCCGGCACGGCCTTGACCTCACCCTTTTCCAGATGGCCTAGCTGGAAGGGACCATAGGAAATACGGATCAGCCGGTTCACGGTGAGGCCGACGGCGGCCAGAGCCTTACGGACCTCGCGGTTCTTGCCCTCCTTCAGCGCCACATTCAGCCAGATATTGCCGCCCTGTTCGCGTTCCACCTCGGCTTCAATGGGGCCGTATTTCACGCCTTCGGCGGTGATGCCCTTGCGCAGCTTGTTCAGTTCTGGCTCGCCCACCTTGCCGAAGGCGCGCACCCGATAACGGCGCACCCAGGCGGTTGAAGGCAGTTCCAGCGCGCGCGACAACTCGCCATTATTGGTCAGCAGCAGCAGGCCTTCGGAATTGAGATCGAGACGGCCGACGGAAATCACCCGGCCCAGCTCCTTGGGCAATTTGTCGAAGACGGTTTCGCGGCCTTCCGGGTCCTTGTGCGTGGTCACAAGACCGGTTGGCTTGTGATAGCGCCAAAGCCGCGTCTTCTCCGGTTCGCCGACCGGCTTTCCGTCGACAGTGATCCTGTCGCGTTCGGTGACATTGAGCGCCGGGCTGGCCAGCTTCTGTCCATTGACCGTGACACGGCCTTCCTCGATCAGCTTTTCGGCCCCCCGGCGGCTGGCCACCCCGGCCCGTGCCAGGACTTTTGCGATGCGTTCGCCGCTCTTTTGTTCGTTCGACAAGGCTTGACCCTTCAGCGCGCTGCGCCTACCGCCAGATCATGACGGAGGAAATGATCCCCTATATGCGCGCGGCGCTGGAGGCAGCGCAAGCGGCAGCTGAAGCTGGCGAGGTTCCTGTGGGTGCCGTGATTGTCGATCCGGCCAGCGGCGAGATCATTGCGTCTGCCGGAAATGCGCCGATTGCCGGCCATGACCCGACGGCTCATGCGGAGATCCGCGCGATCAGGGAAGCCGCAACGGCGCTGGGCAATTACCGCCTGACCGGGCTCGACCTCTATGTGACGCTGGAGCCCTGTGCGATGTGCGCCGGAGCGATCAGCTTTGCCCGGCTCCGCCGTGTGATTTTCGGTGCCGCCGACGAAAAGGGCGGGGCGATCATCAACGGGCCCCGCTTTTTCGAGCAGCCGACCTGTCACTGGCGGCCGGACGTGACCGGCGGTGTCATGGCGGAGGACGCGTCCCTATTGCTGAAATCATTCTTCAAGGCGAGGAGAATCAAGGATGGCCTTTGATCCGGATCTTGCCGATCGTATGGAAACTGCCTTGCGCGGCCTTGGTGCCGATCCGGTCCGGAAGCCGATGTTCGGCGGTATCGCCTTCATGATCGAGGGGCATATGGCCTTTGGCACACTGCGGGACGAGATTCATGTCAGGGTCGGGCTGGATGCTTATGAAGAGACGCTCGCTCACCCGGATGCAGGTCCTATGGACATGACAGGCCGTGTCATGACGGGCTGGGTGACGATCGAAGGGGCCGCTGACCTCTCCGAGGCGGCTCTTTCGGAATGGGCAGAGAAGGCGTTTGCCTTTGTAAGGACCCTGCCACCAAAGAAGCAGGCCTAGCTCAGCCGGGCCAACAGGCCACGCCGGACGCCGGGCCAGTCTTCCTTCAACACCGAAAACCAGACCGTATCGCGCAAATCACCCTTCCAGGTGAGGGTGTGGCGGCGGAATGTACCTTCATATTGGGCGCCCATTTTCCGCATGGCAGCCTGCGAATGAAGGTTCTTTCCATGGGTTTTCAGCTCGGCTCGTTCAGCTCCGCTTTCGAACAGATTGCTTAGCAAGGCCAACTTGGCCGCCGGGTTCACCTTGGTGCCGCGCGCTTCCTTCGTGTACCAGGTCCAGCCGATTTCGGCGCGCTTGTTGCGCGGAGAAATGACGAGATAGGCAGAATGGCCCACCAGTTCGCCATCCTCCTTGCGGTAGATGGCATGACTGATCTGGCGGCCAACTTCCTGTTCGGAAAGCATCAAATCGAACCAGGTGTCGAAATGGTCTCCATCTCCGCGTAGCGTCGTCCATTCCCAGGTTGCCGGATCATCTGCGAGTGGACGCATGGTTTCGCGGTGGTGTTCCTGAAGTGGTTCCAGACGGAGCCAGTCATTCTCGAGCGTCTTGGGGACAAGTTGCATGGATGATCCTCAGCTGAGCAGGAGGACGCCGCGTACCACATAGATCATGCCGACACCCGTCACGATCCATTTCGTATATTTGCGGAAATCCGCATCGCTGATCAGCTTCAGGACCCGGGCGCCAAGCGTCGTGCCGATAATAGCCAACGGGGCGGCTGCCAGCAGCCATGGCCATTGGCTCAGCGACCCTGCGGCGAGGGCCGGCATGATGTAGAAGGCGATCTTGGCCGCGTGGGCGGCGACCTGCGTCGCGGCCTTGGTGGCAACAATCGAGCGGCGATCCATGCCATCGGCAATGAAGAAAATGTCCAGCAGCGGGCCAGAAACGCCGGCAATGATGTTCAATCCCGTTACGGCAAACCCGCAGATCACGGCATGGATTGGCTTGCGTGCATCCAGCGCCAGCCGCCTGCGGGGAATCCAGATCAGAGCCGGGACGAGGCCGAGAATGATATAAAGCCATGGCTTGGAGAGCTCGAAAGCAAGGCCAATCAGGATCAGGAAAGCGGCAAGGGATCCGGCCAGATAGATTGCCAGCACCCGCCAGTAGATGAAATCCCGCCAGAGCAGGGCGCGCCAACCATTGGAAACGCTCTGGATGGCGCCATGAGTGACCATGGCGGCCGAGACCGGCAGCAGCAGGACCAGCACGCCCATCAGGATCAGCCCGCCTGCCATTCCGAAAATGCCGGAGATGCAAGCGGTCACCAGTGTTGCCAGCAGGATGAGCGGCCAGATCATGTGAATCATCCCCTCAAAAGGATTGACCGCGCTATAGTCCGTGTTGGATCGTTTGCAAAACTCGAGGGATCGGACCGGGAGGGGTGCCCTTATGGAATTTTCCTATTCGCCGCGTTGTCAGGACTATCTGGATCGTCTGCGGGCGTTCATGGACGCGTATATCTATCCGAATGAATCGACCTATGCGGAACAGCTGGCCGGTTTCGGCCAGAATCGCTGGCAGGTGATCCCCATCATCGAGGAATTGAAAGAGAAAGCCAAAGCGGCGGACCTCTGGAATCTCTTCCTGCCGGAATCGGACAAGGGCGCGGGGCTCAGCAATCTGGATTATGCGCCGCTGGCCGAGGAAATGGGCCGTGTGCCCTGGTCGTCAGAAGTATTCAACTGCGCTGCGCCCGACACCGGAAACATGGAAGTTCTGGCGCGGTATGGATCGCCCGAGCATCAGAAGGAATGGATGGAGCCGTTGCTGGCCGGCAAAATCCGCTCGGCCTTCCTGATGACCGAACCGGACGTGGCATCGTCCGACGCAACGAATATCCAGTGCCGGATCGAACGCGATGGCGATGAATACGTCATCAATGGCCGCAAATGGTGGTCGTCGGGTGCGGGTGATCCGCGTTGCAAGATCTACATCCTGATGGGCAAGACCGACCCGGAAGCCGAACGGCATGTCCAGCAATCCATGATCCTGGTGCCGGCTGAAACACCGGGCATTACGGTCAAGCGGCATCTGCCGGTCTTCGGCTATGACGATGCACCGCATGGCCATATGGAGGTCGAGCTGAAGGATGTCCGTGTGCCTGCTTCGAACATTCTGCTGGGTGAGGGCAGGGGCTTCGAGATTGCCCAGGGCCGGCTTGGACCGGGCCGTATTCACCATTGCATGCGCACGATCGGGGCTGCCGAGCGGGCTCTGGAGTTGATGATCAAGCGCGGCATGAGCCGTGTGGCCTTCGGCAAGCGCGTGGCTGACCAGTCGGTTTGGCATCACCGGATTGCCCGGGCGCGGATTGATATCGAATCAGCCCGTCTTCTCACGCTGAAAGCCGCCTGGATGATGGACACGGTCGGCAACAAGGTTGCCCAGAAGGAAATCGCCATGATCAAGGTGGCGGCACCGCGTGTCGCGCTGCAGGTGATCGATGATGCGATCCAGATCTTTGGCGGTGCCGGGGTTTCGGCGGATACGCCGCTGGCCAGCGCCTATGCCGGCATCCGCACACTGCGTCTGGCCGATGGTCCCGATGAGGTACATGAACGGGCGATTGCGCGTCTGGAAATGAAGCGTTTGTCCAACGAGGCCTGATCGACCGACAATTAAATCACCCCCGGAAACATCCAGACACCTGACTTGTGCGTAAGTCGCTCTAGATTCCGATCAGAGAGATCTGCAGGAGACAGGTGAATGGAAATGGTCCTGTTACCGACCGTATTGGCGGCACTGGTCGGGTGTGCCATGGGCGGTGCCAGCCTGCTGGTGCCGCGTTGGGGCGCGTCCGTCGTGCGATTGCAGCCCGATCCACGTTGGAAAGGTGGATGGTCTGAATTCCGCGCCAGCTATGGCGGAGCGTTTCTGCTGGGCCATGCTGCCGTGCTTCTAACCTACGCCATGCGTTTTCAGGCTGGTGAAGCGGCGCTCATGGGCACGGGCTTTGCTATGGGCGCATTGTGGATGGGTATGGCGATCGGCCGGGTGGTGTCTATGGTTGCCGATGACCGGGAATACGAAACGCGGACCGCCTACAATTATGTGGCGGTCGGTTTTGAATCCCTGATGGGGCTGGCGCTCTGGGCGCCATTTCTGGCTCACATCGGCCGCTGATCAGCTGCCCATGTTTTCTGCGAATGACCACGCGTAGTCGGCCATTGGCTCGACCATCGCGCCGTATTCCTTTGCCTTGGCGTTCGAGGCATTGCCAAGTGTGGAGCGGTGATAGACGCCCTGCACGATGGCGGCGAGCCGGAACAGATTATAGGCAAAGTAGAAGTCCAGCTTGGGCAGACTTTCCCGGCCGGTGCGCCGACAATAGGCCTCGACATAGGCGGCTTCGTCGGGAATCTGCAGCGCTGCCAGATCGGCTCCCAGGAAACCGTTGCGCATCTCCTTGGGTGTCCGCCATTGCATCAGCTGATAAGTGAAGTCGGCTAGCGGATCGCCGAGCGTCGATAATTCCCAGTCGAGCACAGCAATGACCCGCGGCTCGGTCCTGTGGAAGATCATGTTATCGAGGCGGAAATCACCGTGCACGATACTGGACCGGTCCTGTTCCGGAGCGGCTTCCGGCAACCATTCAATCAGCCGATCCATTGAAGCGATCTTGCGGGTTTCGGAGGCCTTGTACTGCTTTGACCAGCGGGCGATCTGGCGCGGTATATAGGCGTCGGACTTGCCATAATCGCCGAGGCCAATGCTGTCCGGGTCGAAGGCATGAAGCGCGGCCAGCGTGGCATTCATCGAATCATAGATGGCGGCGCGTTCTTCACCGTCGACGCCGGGCAGGTAGGGGTCCCAGAAGATCCGTCCATCGACAAAATCCATGACATAGAATGCTGTGCCGATGACGTCAGGGTCTTCGCAAAGCCCGTACATTTCCGGTGCCGGGAAACCGTTCTCACCCAGAGCTTTCATCACCCGGAATTCGCGGTCCACGGCGTGTGCCGACGGCAGGAGTTTTCCCGGCGGCTTGCGTCGCAGAACATAGGCTTTGCTGCCGGCCTCCAACCGATATGTCGGATTGGATTGGCCGCCCTTGAACTGGCTGACATTCAGGTCGCCGCTAAACCCGGGGACATTGTCGTTCATCCAGCTGGCCAGCGCGGCCTCGTCAAAACGCAGCGCTTCGGCAACATCTTTTGTGCCGGAAAAGGTTTCGTCGAGATCAGCCATCAGTCCGAATAAACCTCGCCACCCTGCATGACGAAATCAACGTCTTCGAGCTCGGTGACGTCCTCGAGCGGATTGCCGGATACCGCAATGATGTCGGCGTATTTGCCTGGCTCGATCGTGCCGATGTCATCGGACATCTGCAGATGTTCCGAAGCGGTCACGGTCGCCGATGTAATCGCCTCCATCGGGGACAGGCCGGCGGCCACCAGCAATGCGAATTCGCGGGCATTATCGCCGTGCAGGGAAACGCCGCTGTCCGTACCAATAGTGATCATCACGCCGCCTTCGTGCGCCATGCGGGCCATTTCCAGCATGCGCGGCCCGACCTCAATGGATTTCTGCCGGATTTCCGGGGTCATCCAGTCAGCGGTCTCGGCCATCTCCGCCACCGTGGCTCCAGCCAGCAGGGTCGGAACCAGATAACCGCCATTCTCCCGGAACAGGCGGATGGATTGGCGATCGAGATAGGTTCCGTGCTCGATGGAGTGCACGCCGGCGTCCAGTGCCGAATTGATGCCCGTCACACCGTGTGCGTGCGCGGTGACGTAGCGGCCCATCATACGGGCGGCCTCGACGATGGATTCCAGCTCGTCATTGAAGAATTGCTGTTCGGTTCCGGCCGCTGTCTGGGACAGCACCCCGCCGGTTGCCGTGATCTTGATGACATCCACGCGGGCGCGGATCAGTTCGCGAACCACACGGCGGCAGTCGGCCGGGCCATTGCATGCCGCCGGGCTGGTAAAGGCATGCATGATGTCGTCGCTGAAGCCATTGATATCACCATGACCACCGGTCGGTGTGACAGCCGGCCCCGAGACACGCATGCGCGGCCCGACAATATCGCCATCGCGCTGGCCGTCGCGCAGCGCGACGATGGCATCCAGGTCGCCGCCAACATCCTGAACGCTGGTAAAGCCGGCCATCAGCGTTGTTCGTGCATTTCTGACACCATCAATCGCCCAGTCAGCCGAAGACATGGTGACTTCCATGAGCCGGCTGTCAGGGCCCAGTTCGGAAAGCAGATGCACATGGCTGTCGATCAGGCCGGGCAGAACATACTGATCGGAAAGGTCGATAATCTCTGCTCCATCGATCTCGATGAAACCGTCTTCAATCCGCTCGATCCGGTCGCCGGAAATGACAATCGACTGCTCTTCGGCGGGCGCTTCACCCGGCACAGCCAGCAGCCAGCCAGCGTGAATGACCGTGATATCGTCCTGCGCGCTCGCCAGCGACGCAAAGCCCAGCGCTACAATGGCTGAAACAAGCACTCTCATGACATCCTCCCCGGAATTTCCCGAAACCTAACCCGAATGTTCCAGCGCACGCCAGCCGATATCTCGGCGGCAAAAGCCGTCTGCCCAGTCAATGAGGTCCACAGCCTCATAGGCCCGGTCGATAGCTGCGCGATAGCTTGATCCCATGGCGGTGACGTTCAGCACTCTGCCGCCATTGGCCAGCAGGTGGCCATCATCGCTGCGCTTCGTTCCAGCATGAAAGACCACTACCTGTGCCAGCTCATTGGCTGCGTCCACACCTCTGATTTCCGTGCCTTTTTTGTAGGTTTCTGGATAACCCTTGGCAGCCAATACCACTGTTACGGCCGCGCTCGCATGCCAGGAGATGGGGGGCATCTGATCGATTTTGCCATCAGCGCAGGCTTTCAGATACGGCACGATGTCGCTCAACATCCGCATCATCAGTATCTGGCATTCCGGGTCGCCGAATCGGGCATTGAACTCGATCAGCTTTGGTCCGTCCTTGCCGATCATCAGCCCGGCATAAAGCACGCCGGAATAGGGCATGCCCTCCGCTTTCAAAGTTTTCACGGCCGGAAGAATAATCCGGTCCATGGTTTCCCTGATGATGGCGTTGCCAGCAATGGGGGTGGGCGAATAGGCACCCATCCCCCCGGTATTGGGGCCTTGATCTCCATCATGAGCCCGCTTGTGATCCTGCGCGGCAGTCAGGGGAATGGCGGTATTGCCGTCGCAAAGCGCAAAAACCGATGCCTCTTCGCCGTTCAGAAACTCCTCGATCACCAGCGTTCTGGAGGCGTCGCCGAAGCGGCCGGACATCATGTCATCAATTTCGGCTTCGGCTTCTTCGCGGGTTTCAGGAATGACCACACCCTTGCCCGCCGCGAGACCATCGGCCTTGAGGACATAGGGTGGCTCCAGTCCGTCAAGAAAGGCCTTGGCACTCGCTGGATCTGTAAATGTGCCATAGCGCGCGGTCGGGATATTCGCCCTGTCGCACAATGCCTTGGTGAAGGCTTTCGAACCTTCCACCTGCGCAGCGGCGGCGTCCGGACCGAAAACCGCGATGCCAATGGCCCGCAGCCGGTCACCCAGCCCCTTCACCAGAGGGGCTTCGGGGCCAATCACCACCATATCGACGGCGTTCTCGATGCTGAAATCGACCAGGGCGGGAACATCGTCAGCGGCAATCGCCACGCAGTCTGCCACGTCAGCGATTCCGGCATTGCCCGGCGCGCACCAGAGCTGTTCGACCAGAGGGCTTTTTGCGATTTTCCAGCAGAGCGCGTGCTCGCGTCCGCCACCGCCGACAACCAGAATCTTCATGGCCTTCCTCCTGTTCTTCCGGCTAGCGCATTGAAAAGCTGTTGGCGAGTCCGCCACCGCCATTGCTGCTGCGCCAACAAGCGCTTACCAACAGGTCATGAGCTCTGCCGAAACCAATACGCCGGAATTTTCGGTCTCCGAACTGGCGAATTCCCTCAAGCGCACAGTCGAGGACGCTTATGGACATGTGCGCGTGCGCGGAGAGCTTGGCCGGGTTATCATTGCGCGTTCGGGCCATGCCTATCTGGACCTGAAAGACGACAAGGCCGTGATCGACGGGGTCATGTGGAAAGGCATGGTCGAACGGCTGAATTTCAAGCCCGAGGAAGGCCTGGAAGTCGTTTGTGAAGGCAAGCTGACCACCTATCCCGGGCGGTCAAAATACCAGATTATCATCGAGCGGATGGAACCTGCCGGTGCCGGCGCGCTGATGGCATTGCTGGAAGATCGCAAAAAGAAGCTTGCCGCTGAGGGCTTGTTCGAAGCCTCGCGCAAGAAAGCCATCCCCGTTTTGCCGAAAGTCATCGGCGTCGTCACCTCGCCGACCGGTGCGGTCATCCGGGACATCCTCCACAGGCTGGAGGACCGGTTTCCGCGTCATGTCCTTCTCTGGCCCGTCCTGGTGCAGGGCGATGCCGCGGCAGGCCAGATCGCAGCCGCGATCCGTGGTTTCAATGCGCTAGACGGAAACGGCAGCATTCCGCGGCCGGACGTGTTGATTGTCGCGCGGGGCGGCGGATCTGTTGAGGATTTGTGGTGCTTCAATGACGAGGATGTGGTTCGTGCCGCCGCGGAGTCGGATATCCCGCTGATTTCCGCCGTCGGTCACGAAACCGATACCACGCTGATCGATTTTGCGTCAGACAGGCGGGCGCCGACCCCGACGGGAGCTGCCGAAATGGCGGTGCCGGTGCGGGCGGATTTGATGCAGGATGTCCGGAGCCAGGGAGAGCGTCTGACGCGGTCCCTGACCCGTCTCATCTCACAGCGGAGTTCGGAGTTCCGGGCAACAGCGCGGGCCTTTCCGACACCTCAAAACCTCTTGGGAACGTCGCGCCAGCGTCTGGATCTGGCCGCTGCCGGTCTGCGGCCGGAGGCCCTGCGGCGGGATATCCTGATCAAGACAGAACGGGTGTCCGCGAATGGGCAGAGGCTGCAATCCAGTCTGCGCCGGCAGTCACGGCTGGGAAGCGAGAATCTCTCCCGCATCATGGAGCGCCTTCGCCGGGCCAGCCCGACAAGGCAGATGCAGCGCTCGTCGGGGGATATCGGAAAGCTGACCGACCGCCTGAGACGGGCGGGCGCCAAGCTAATGGACCGCAAGCAACGCGATCTTGCTTCTGTTGCGGCCCGGCACGCATTGCTGGGCCATGATTCCGTTCTCCAGAGAGGGTATGCGCTGGTGCGGAATGTGGATGGCGGTTTGGTGCGCTCAGCCAGCCAGGCTCATCCCGGCGAGGCCGTATCGATCCAGTTCGCAGACGGAAAAACGGAGGCCGTCATTGGCTCTGGTGGACCGGTCCGTAAAAAGGCAAAGCCTCGGCAGCCGGCGTCGCCTGAAAAGCAGGGACGCCTGTTCTAGGCGGGCGAAAGCCGTGCTAGATTTGACGCCATGATGAAAACACCATTCAGCAGTGAGTTTTCCGGCGAAGCCGTGCTTGAATTCGGCGACGCGGATTTCATGATCCTCAAGCCGGGCGCTTTCGTCCGATGCGCCATAACCGGTGAGGAAATTCCCTTGCAGGATCTGCGCTATTGGAGCGCTGAATTGCAGGAAGCCTATAAGGATGGCTATGCGTCGGCTGAACGCTGGAAATCGGTTCACGCGGAGCCCGGCCGATGATTGGATTTCTGATGGCCATGGCGTTGCAGGCCGGCGATCCGATTGCCGATGTTCTGGCGCAGGATTCGGAATTTCCGGTTGCCGGTGCGGTCGAGGAGGCCATGGAGCCGTTCTCCTGCATTGGCGAGTACATTGAAGGTGCTGCCATCATTTGCCGCGCAACACCGGGTACTGTGATGGCGTTGGGCGATCAGTCTGCAACGGCTGATGATGAAGGCTGGCTGATCCTCGGGATCAATCGCGACGCCGATGCAGAGATGACATTGAGTGCTCGCATGCCATCGGGTGAAGAAATCCGCCAGGTTCATCCGGTTGAGCAACGCGAATACGATATCCAGCGGGTCGATGGCGTGCCGCCACGCACTGTGACGCCGCCGGAAGAAGCGCTGGCGCTCATCCGAGAGCAATCGCGCATGAAAGCGGCAGCCTATACCAGCCGCTGGGAAGAGGCAGGGTTTGCCGGCGGCTTCATAGCGCCCGCCGAGGGCATTATTTCCGGTGTTTACGGCTCACAGCGTTTTTACAATGGTGAGCCGCGCCGTCCGCATTACGGGCTGGATTATGCCAATGATGCCGGAACGCCTGTCCATGCCCCGGCTGCAGGCATCGTCACCCTGGCCCATCCGGACATGTATTATGAAGGTGGTCTGATTTTCATCGATCATGGTCAGGGCTTTACCAGCGCCTTTCTTCATCTGGGGGCCGTGCATGTCGAAGTCGGCGATGTGGTTGCCCAGGGTGATGTGATCGGCGAGATCGGTTCCGGTGGCCGGGCGACAGGCGCGCATCTCGACTGGCGGATCAAATGGCGCAATCGCTATATCGATCCAGCGCTGGTGCTTCAGCTGGACCCGGCTTCCTTGCGGTAAATCGATTTGTCCCAGCGGCGATGCACCCAGAACCATTGTTCAGGGGCTTCAAGGATGCGGGCCTCGACCCATTGATTGATCAGGGTCACGGTTTCCAGCAGGGCGGCCGACTTGTCTTCCAGCTTTGAATGCGGGATCGGCTCATAGAAGGTCACCCGGAACCGGGTGCCGCCGAGCCGCCTTACGCCGATTGGCACAATAGGAGCACCAAAGCGCATCGCCATCTTTGCCGGGCCTGATGCAGTCATGGCTTCATACCCGAAAAAGGGGGCGGCAATGCCGTCATTCATCTTCTGATCGTTCATCAGCGCGACCGACATTCCCTCCCGCAGATTGGCCAGCAATTGCTTGGCGCCGACACCGCCTTTGGCGGTCAGCAGCTTGATGCCGTAGGCATGGCGGGAATCCAGAATTCGTTTGTCGACCAGCGGGTTATTCGCATGCCGATAGGTGATGTTGCAGTTCAGGTTCAGCTTGGCGATGGCTGCGCCCATGACTTCCCAATTGGCGAAGTGGCCGGCGACCAGCACATAGGGCTGCCCCTGCTTTTCCAGATCTAGAACAATATCTTCACCGGCGATCTCGCCGCGCTCGTCATACACTTCCGGACGATAATCGCGCATATTGGCATTTTCGCCGACAAGGCGGCCGAAATTGTCCCACATCCGGTCCAGCAGCCGATTGATTTCCGGCTCGCTGGCGTTGGGGAAACATCGCTGCATGTTGATGCGGGCCACGTTGTGGACCGGCGTCAGCGGACCGATGCGGCGCAGGGCGGCACTGCCGAAAGCCGACCCTCGTTCCAGCCCCATGGCTTGAAATGAACCCTGGAACATGTCCCAGGCCAAGGCTTCAAGCCGCCAGCCGATATGCTGCAAGATATTTGCGCTCATGCTGGCGGTTTAGCGCCGCTCTGCAGCGGCGTCCAATGCCTGTTGGACCAGCGCTGTCAGCCGGGCCGGTTCAGCAAAGACGGCTCTGACGGGCCAGGCAAGAACACCATCTCTCCCGGTCGCCGGGATGCGTACGAAATCCTTTTCGGTTGTGACCAGACTTGCTGAATGCCGAGCGGCCTCCTGGCGCAACTGATCCAGCTCGGCACGGGTGAACTCATGGTGATCCGGAAAGCTATAAGTCTCGGCCAGCCGGGCACCGGCTGCTGTGAGAGCGTTGAAGAATTTTTCTGGACGCCCGATGCCGGCGAACGCGACGACTGGACCGTCCGGTGCCGGCGCTGTTGGTTTCAGCCAGGCCCTGAGGACCGGTATTTGAATATCTGCCAGACCCAGTCCTGCGTAATCAGGTTCAAAGTCCGGCTCCGGAACCATGAGGACAACGGCATCGGCCCGCTGCAGGCCGCGATCGACCGGTTCACGCAGAGGTCCGGCTGGAAAAACCCGGCCATTACCCCATCCAGCGGCGGCATCAATGACGACAACAGACACATCCTTGTGGAGGTCCGGATTCTGGTGACCGTCATCCATGATGATCAGATCGGCCTCGTGAAGCTGAGCAGCGTGGGCGCCCCCAACGCGGTCCCGGCTGACCCAGACAGGCGCAGCGCTGGCAATCAGCAGTGGTTCATCTCCGACATCGCGCGCAAAGTGGCGGGTTGTGTCTACACAGACGGGGCCTGCCAGCTTGCCACCATAACCACGACTGAGCGCCTGGGCATTGATGTCGCGGGACAGGGCTTCCTTGAGGATGGCGATCGTGACGGGCGTCTTACCGGTTCCGCCCAGCGTGAGATTGCCGACGCAGATGACAGCCGGCTCGGCAAAAGCGGGCTGAGCTTTGGCTATCCTTCGGGCGCCCATGGCGGCGTAAATCGGCGACAATGCCCGGCTCGCAAACGCGGTCAGATGGTCCATTAGCGAGGCCGGTTCGCCATACCAGAATTGCGGCGGTTTCATTTGCCCGGCTCCACAAGCAGTGCCTCGATGGCGGTCAGCGTTTCCTCCATGGCGCCGGAGGTCAACTGTGCGAGCGCTGCGCGTGCGCCCGCCACAAGCGTCTGGCTGTCGGATACGAGGGCCTCGGCTATATGATCTGCATTCTGGGCAATCATCACGCCGCCATTTTCCCTGTATGCGGTGTAGATGTCATCAAAGCTTGCGGTGAATGGGCCCGTGACCACTGCGCTGCCCGCGCGGGTGGCCTCAATCGGATTATGACCGCCAATCCCGTCAATCAGACTGCCGGCGATGAAAGACGTGGCGGCCAGACCATACCAGAGCTCCATTTCACCCAGCGTGTCGGCCAGCCAGACCTGATCGTCCGGAGCAGGGATTTCGCCGTTCGAGCGCCGCGCAAAAGTTTCGCCCCGGCTGGTGATAAGGCGGGCAATATCGTCTCCCCTTTCGGGGTGGCGTGGCGCCAGGATCAGCAGCGCGTTCCCGTGTGCTTCCCTGAAATTCCGGGCGGCCTCCAACACAATCTCGTCTTCGCCGTCATGTGTGCTGGCGGCCAGCCAGATCTGCCGGTTGCCGAGGGCTTCGACAAGCGCTGACAGATTGTCCGGTTGCGCGCCGCTGCTTCCAATCTGGAGCTTCAGATTGCCGGGATGTGCCACAGTTTCACCGAGGATTGCAGACAGGCCTGCCGCAGTGCGTTGATCGGCCGCTCCGATCCATCGAAAGGCCGCCAACAGGTACCGGGCGCTGGACCGGCGCTTCCGCCAACTATCCAGAGATTTGGCATTCATGCGCGCATTGACCAGCGTAGCCGGAATGGCCCGGCGCCTGATTTCGATAAGCAGGTTGGGCCAAAGCTCGGATTCGACAAAAACCGCAGCGTCCGGCTGCCAATGATCCAGGAACCGTTTGACGCAGGCAGGGCGGTCGATCGGCACAAACTGATGAATGGCGCCATCGGGCAATTCGCGCTGCATAAGCCCGGCCGAAGTGGTTGTGCCCGTGGTCACAAGGAAGCGCCAACCCGTCGTTTCCGACAGTCGCCGCACGAGTTCCAGCAAAATCAGGGACTCGCCCACGCTGGCTCCGTGCAACCATAGCAGAGTTCCGGCAGGCCGCTTTGTGCTGCTGCGCCCGAAACGTTCGGAAAGCCTTTGGCGGTCTTCCTTTCCACGCGAGGCCCGGCGGCTCAGCAGCCATCCTGATAATGGCGCGCTGAACGCGGTCAGCCAGCGATAGAGACGTAAGGCGACCGGCAGTCTCAACGGCCTGTCTCCGCCTTGCGGGAAAGGCGCGGTTCTGCCGGCTCGATCAATGGACCGCCCACCGCCTCATCTGCCTCCCTCGTCGCATCGTTCAGGCGCATCTCCAGTTCAAGGCGAAGCGCTTCCATCATGTCGTCATCGGCGTCGGGCGGCACGTAGAGCGGCTCCTTCCAGATGACGACACCCTTGCCGAACGGAAAAGGCAGGATGAAACGGTCCCAGGAGTTGAAGACTTTCTTGTTCGAGACCGACAAGGAAAAAATCATGATCGGTTTACTGGTCGTTCGGGCCAGCTGGATCACGCCCATGCTGGCGCGTTGCCGTGGTCCGCGGGGACCGTCGACGGTCAGACCCATACAGGCCCTGTTCTCGATGGCCCGGACCATGTCGCGGAAGGCCGTCAACCCGCCCTTCTGTTTGGTCTTGCGTGTATTTCGTGACGACCCTCGAACCGTGGCGATCGACAGATTGCGGGCAAAGCGCGCAATGAAATCACCTTCTTTCGATCGCGAGATCAACATGGTGGGAGTCTGAGGCGCTTTGCGGTCCCATCCCATGAAGCTGAGTGTAATGCGCGAGTGCCAGAATGCCGCGATGAAACCATCACCGGTCTGAGTACAGACGTCGCGGTGCTCCGTCCCGCGCCGCTCCCATCGTTTGGAAGCCGCGCAGACCTGCATGTATTTTGCCAGAACCCAGGAAAGGGCGGTCTGCAAAACAGCGGAAGATGTCAGCGAACGCAGCATTTCACCTTTGCTTGCTTCGATTGGCGCAGGCGTCAAGCGTTCGTCGCGGTTGCTGCAATCGCGAAGCCCGCCTAAACGATGCGGATGAGTTATGATCTGAGCAATCCTGCGGACTACAAACGCGCCTGGAACCACTATCTGTGGAAGGATCATGGCGTGCTCCGCCTGAAATTCCACAATATGCATCCGGTCGGCACGAAGGGCATGTGGCGAGCCAATCAGCCTTCGCCCAATCGTCTGGCCTGGCTGAAGGATCAGGGCTTCAAGACCATTCTCAATTTGCGCGGTGTTCAGCCGGGCCGGTCCTATTACGATCTCGAACATGAGGCTTGCGACCGCCTGGGGCTGGCGATTCACGATCTGCCGTGGGGGTCTCGTGAGGCGCCCTATGTCGAGCGCATCGAGCACCTGATCGAAGTGTTCAATACGATCGAATATCCGGCAATCATGCACTGCAAGTCAGGGGCGGACCGGGCCGGCATTGTTGCTGTCATGTATATGCTGCTGCATGAGGGCGCCCCGTTCGAGGAAGCCATCGAACATCTCTCTTTCAAGTACTTGCATGTGAAGCAGGGCAAGACAGGCATGCTGGATTATTTCTTCGAGCAATACCGGCTGGCGAATGAATCAGAGCCGATCGCTTTCCTCGACTGGGTACGAACGCGCTATGACCGGCAGGCTGTCCATGATGGCTTCATGGCCGGTTGGTGGGGCAGTCTGCTGACAGAAAAAATCCTGCGCCGCGAATAATCAGTCGGTGAATTGCAGGCGTGAGAGGCGGGCATAAATCCCGTCCTGCGCCAACAGTTCATCGTGACGTCCGGTTTCCGCGACGCGGCCCTTCTCCATCACATAAATCCGGTCGGCATCGCGTACGGTCGAAAGACGGTGAGCAATGACAATCGTGGTGCGGCCCTGCGACAGGGTTTTCAGCGCGGCCTGGACGCGGGCTTCTGCCTCTGCGTCCAGCGCGCTGGTCGCTTCGTCGAGGAGCAGGATGGGCGCATCGGCGAGGATGGCCCGCGCAATGGCTATGCGCTGGCGTTGACCACCGGAGAGTTGACTGCCGCGTGGTCCGACATGGGAGTCATACCCGTCGGGCATCTCCGATATAAAGCCGTGCGCATCGGCGGCTTTCGCTGCGGCGACGATTTCGTCATGGCTGGCATCCATACGCCCGAAGGCGATATTCGCCGCAATCGTATCGTCGAACAAAACGACATCCTGGCTGACCAGAGCGGATGCGTTTCGTACCGAAGCGATGGTGGCCTTCCTGATATCCTGATCGTCAATCAGAACGCGTCCGCGCGTGGGATCGTATAGCCGCGGAATGAGGTTCAGCAGCGTCGTCTTGCCCGACCCGGACGCGCCAACGATGGCGGTGGTTTTGCCGGGGGCAGCGACGATATCGATGTGGTCCAGCGCTGTTTCGCCATCACCGTAAGCAAAGCAGACACCCTCGAACCGGATTTCTGCCTTGCCGATGGTCAAGGCTTTGGCGTTCTCCGCTTCTGTTACCTGATCGTTTTCATCAAGCACGTCGTAGATGCGATTGAGGACGGCGACGCCCTCCTGCATCGCGGCCCCCAGTGTTCCGACAGCCCGCACGGCGGGTGCCATGACGCCAATGGCGGCGATGAAACCGGTGAAGTCGGCGATCGAGGCTGCGCCCTGCGAGATACGCCAACCGGCAAATCCCAGTACGCCGGCGAAAGCTGCCCCGCCAACCACTTCGAGGATGGGATCGACCCGGGCTTTCGATGCGGCAATAGACAAAGCAAGGCGGAAGCGCTGGAGGAAAGCGCTGCGTGAGCGATCGATCTCCTCGTCTTCCAGCTGGTAGGTTTTCACCATGCGGGCGCCGGAAAAGCTTTCCTCGAGGAAGCTGGTGACCTGACCCATCTGGGCTTGAGCTTCACCAGATGTCTTGCGCAGCCGATTGCCAATGCGGATGACAGGCAGCGCGGCAAGCGGGTAAACCACGAGGACCAGGATCGCCAGCATCCAGTCGAAGACGAACATTGCTGCGACTGCGCCGACAATGGTCAGCGTATCGCGCAACAGATTGTTTGAAGCGCGAACCAGCAGGTCGCGGAGAATGGTGATGTCGTTGGTAAAACGCGAGACGATCGAGCCGACCGGCTCAGCGACAATCCGGGCATAATCTGCACGCACCAACCGGGCAAAAAGAATTTCCTGCAAATCCTGCATGACGCGTAGGGCGAGCCGGTTGGTTTGAACCGTCTGCAGGAACAAGGACCCGCCGCGGATGGCGGTGATGGCGATGATGACGATGGGTGCCAGCCAGATGACGCGGGCGTCCTGCTGCTCCAGCAGATCGACGGCCCAGCGGATCATGAAAGCATAGCTGGAGGCTGCAGCCGCAGTCGTGGCTGACAGAATGACGGCCAATGTCACAAGCCGCCAGCGCGGTGCTATCCGGTCGCGCCAGAAGCGTCCGATCAGTGTCCGGACAGACGGCGCTGCTTTCGCAGGCGGGGCAGTGACGTCCTGGCTAATGATCGTGCCCGTCAGTTGAAGGATCGAGCAGCTTGTGAGCGTGGATGATGAAATAACGCATATGGGCATTATCCACCGTGCTTTGCGCGGCTGACTTCCAGGCGCTGCGCGCTTCCTGATAGTTCGGGTAAGCGCCGACAAAATGCACCGAATCCAGATCCTTGAATTCGGTGGCCTTGGGTCCGAGATCGGTCAATTCCCCGCCAATGACGAGGTGAAGGAGTTGTGGATTGCTCATTTCAACATCTCTTGTCATGCGCCGCCGATGGACAGGCCATCGACCAGCAGGCTGGGTGAATTCACGGATGACCAGAATTTGAGGTCATCCGCCGGTTCGAGTCGTTTGAATATATCTAGCAGATTTCCGGCAACCGTGATCTCGCTGACCGGCTCGGCGATCGTCCCTGACCGGATGGCGAAACCCGAACACCCGACCGACCAGTCGCCGGTGTTCGCATTAAGCGACGGGCTGAACATCTCGGTGATCAGCAACCCGTCCTGAATATCGGCAATAATCGCTTCCCGCGATCGCGAACCCGGTTCGACATGGAGGTTTGTCGTGGAAACACCCGGCGATCCGCCAAGAGACCGGGTGGCGTATCCGTTGACATCCAGTCCCAGCTGCCGTGCCGAGGGTGAGTTGAGGAGCCAGGTTGTCAGAACGCCATTTTCGATGATGTGCTGCTTTGCATTGGCGACACCTTCGCCATCGACCGGGCGCGAGCCCAGACCCCAGTCGCGATGGGGATCGTCGATGACGTTGATATGCTCGCCAAACACCTGCTCTCCCAGCTTGTCGCGGAGGAAAGAGACGCCACGGGCAATGGCGGGGCCAGCGATGGCCCCTTCCAGCGCACCCAGGAAGCGCGCGGATACCCTGCGGTCAAACAGGACCGGCCGTATGCCGGACGCCATCTGTTTTGCGCCGAGGCGGGCGATCGTGCGTTGCCCTGCCTCGACGCCGATCTCGTCGTGTGCGCGAAGATCTGCCAGCCGGCGGGCGCTGGTCATCGAATAGTCGCGCTCCATGACTCCGTCGCGCGCAGCAATCACACTCACGCCATATCCGTGACTCGATCGCCGAGCCGTGTGTGACACACCATTTGTTGCAACACTTGCAGAGGCGGTCTCACCATTGCTGGCAAAGGCTGTCTCCGTCATGGAGACACCCTCGACGCTGCGCGCCGCAGCTTCGACACCGCGTGCGATATCAGCCATTTCCTCGCTGGACCAGGAAGGGTGTTCGTAGAGCGCAATGTCCGGAAATTCGGTGGCCAACCGCGCTTCATCGACGAGACCGGCCCACTTGTCTTCCGGCGCAGCTTTGGCCATGGCGATGGCACGCTCTACGGCCTGGGACATGCCATCTTCCGACAGATCGGAAAAGCTGACACCGGCCTGCCGCTTTCCGAAGAACACCCGCAAGCCGGCATCGCGGCTTTCCGAGCCTTCAACAGCTTCCAGATGGCCATCGCGAACCGCGACTTCCGTTGAACGGGACTGGACGACGGAAGCTTCAGCCGCTTCCGCTCCCAGCCGGGTGGCGCGTTTTACAAGCCCGGCGGCAATATCAAGCAGGGCGTTGGTATCTATTGGTTCGGCAGGTGTGCTCATGGCCCTCAACTAGCCTGCCCCGGCCCGTGGGGGCAATCACTCGTTCAGGTCAGCGCTTTCCAGAACAGCAATCCGACAATCACCAGGTAGACAAGAAATGTAATGCTGGCGCCAAAAACCCGTGCCGGGCCGGTTGTCTGTCCGCTGATGAACGCATAGGCGTGAGCGCCCCGGGCTAGCGAAAACGCCAGACCCAGCCCGTGAATCACCAGGTTGCCAAGGCCCATAGTGGCGAGCAGGAACAGACCGAAAAGTGCGCCCGGAATCCATTCCGCCGCATTTCCGTGTCCCCGGATCAAAGTGTTCATTTCGGTGTCGCCACCATCGCCCAGACTGATCTTTTTCTTGTTCCGGTTCAGTCCGATCGGCACTGACAGCAGGGCGAGGATCAGCAGATTGATGCCGGCATAGAGCGCAACAGCTTGCATGGCGGTCATGGTGTTCTCCTATTGGCGGCCTTCACGGGCACATTCGACCGAGGCGTCGACAAGGAACCGGCTGGTCGCGATGACTTCCTCGCCATCCATATCCGCCCGCAAGGACATCAAGCGGTCTTCCTGGTCCAGCATGGAGGCGACAAGAAAATCGCGGCCCGTATCGGTCAGATCGGCCTGCGCCTTTTCAGACAGGCATTCGCACATGTTCGGGGTGTTGTTGGACGCTTCGAGGCAAGCCGCAACAAACAGGTCTTCAGATCCATCTGCGCCGGCTGCGGCGGTTTCGGTTGCGCCGGACGGCGTTTCGGCGGGGTCATCGCCAGCGTCTTCGGCCGGGCTGTTGTTGCAGGCGGCCAGTGCGAAAGCGGCGAGAATGGCAATTGGTGCGAAGCATTTCATGTCGGTCTCCTGTCCCGTCAGGGCGAGTATGGACAGCGAAAATCGCGAAGGCAAAGCCTATTCCCGTCCCGGCAGGCTGGCGGCTTCCCTCAGCGCATTGGCCAGCACTTGCGGGTCGGCGGCGCCCGGCACAGCAAATTGGCCCTCGAAGATGAAAGTCGGCACACCGGTTACGCCGATCTGATGGAAAAAGGCTTCCTCCTCGCGGACCTCGGCCTTGTCGCGATCGGTTGCCAGCAGGTCCCGAACGATCACCGGGTCGAGCCCGGCAGCTTCGGCAATGCCAACCAGAACATCCATGTCGCCAATGTCGCGATTATCCCGGAAGAACGCCTCGAACAGACCTTCGGCGACAGCGTCGGCTTTTTTGGCGCTCTGGCCGCGCGCCCAGCGGATCACCCGGTGAGCGTTCACGGTGGAGGGCCGGTGCTGGATGGAATCGAAACGGAAATCGATCCCCACGCCGGGGCCGGCAGCTTCCAGATGGGTGCGCATGGCTTTCCACCGCTCCTCATTCTCGCCGGAGAATTTCGCTTTCATGTAGTCGCGATAGGGCACGCCCTCTTCGGGCAGGCTGGGGTCGAGCTCGTAGGGGCGCCAGGTCACTTCGGTCTTGATATCATTGGCAATCTTCTTCGCCGCCAGCCAATTGCGCCAGCCCAGCCAGCACCAGGGGCAGACAAAGTCGGCGACCAGATCAATGCGGACGGGAGTTGTCATGATGGCGCTGATTCCTGTCTTGGCTGGGGTCAGCGTGACAGGATGGGCATGCGGGTCAAGCGATCAGGCGAGGATGTCGATCAGCTGTTCGCTCATGTCCGAAGCGGTGCGCATGGCCGCCGTCGCGGCATCATGGGTTTGTTCGGCCTGTTTGATGGCGATCACGGCGTCGATGATGTTGCTCTCATCGGCGCGCGGATTGGCGATCTGCCGCGCAGCATTGGCGATTTGCGCATGGGCGGCCTGCATCGCCGCCAAGGATATGTTGTAGGCGGTATTCATCAGCATCAATCCTGCCGCAAGCGCAGGAAATTGCGAGCCAAATTGCGCCACAGGGTTAATCCCGGGTTGCTGCGGTTTCCTCATTGACCTCGCTGCGCGAGAGAATCCGGCAGGCGGCCAGATCGCCGGTGACGTTGACAACCGTGCGGGACATGTCGAGCAGGCGATCGACGCCCAGCACAAAGACGAGGCCCTCAGCGGGAATGCCGAAGGTCGCCAGCATGCCCGAGAGAATGGCCACGGAAACGCCCGGTGCGCCCGGCGCGCCGATGGAGGCCGCAACCAGACTCATCACGATCAGCGCCACTTCCGGCGGGGCCAGCGAGACCCCGGCGACCTGGGCGACAAACACCACGGCGATCGATTGATAAAGGGCGGTGCCGGCCATGTTCATGGTGGCCGCCAGCGGAATGATGAAGCTGGCGGTGTCACCCGGCGTGCCGAGCCGGTTGCGGGCGGTTTCCAGTGATAGCGGCATGACGGCGGCAGAGGACGAGGTGGAGAAGGCCAGCAGCTGAACCGGGAAGACGGCTTTCAGAAAGGCAAGCGGGCTCATACGCCCGAGAATGGCGACAAGGCCGAGATAAAGGGTCAGCAGAATGGCCAGTCCGGCCAGAACCAGGCCGACATAGGCGGCCAGCGTGGTGATGGCCGACAGGCCCATCCGCGCAACCAGCTGTGCGGTCAGTCCGAACACGGCCAGCGGGGTCAAATGCATTGCCCATTTCACCACCGTCATGGCGACTTCCAGCATCGCCTCGAACAGTTTCTTCAGCGGTTCCAGCCGTTCCCGGTTGCCAGAGGCCACAAAAGCCATGCCGACGAAAACCGCAAAGACGACGACGGCCAGCATTTCGCTGTCGGCCGCCGCCGCCAGCGGGTTGGAAGGCACGACCCGGGCAATCAGGTCGGGTGCCTGTGTCGCGGCCTGCATGACAGGGTCGGTGAGGCTGTCCGGATCGGGCCGCAGGCGCGGCATCGGCCAGTCCGGCTCGATCACCGAAGCGCCCGGCCGCAGCCACAGCGCCATGACCGCGCCCAGCGAAGCGGCAAACAGGGTGGTGGCACCGATATAGAGAGCCAGCCGACCGCCCAGCCGGCGCAGTTTTTCCGGGTCGGACGCCCCTGCGGCCAGGCCCAGCACGATGGAGGCGGCAACCAGCGGCATCAGCACCATCTGGATCAGGTTGAGGAAAATGCCGCCCGGCAGAGCCAGCAAGCGGCCTGCCAGTTCGGAGGTTTCCGGAGTGATCCAGCCGGTATCCGGTCCGATCAGAAAGCCGGTTACCCCGCCGATCAGCAGGGCCGCGATCACCTGTGCCCACAGGCGCGCCCGGATCCAGGATTCCAGCTTCTTGCGGAGCTCTCGGGTTCGGATGCGCCTGGCTTCGGTCATTTGCGGGTCTGTTTTCCTCGCTTGCCGGAGATTCCGGTTTTTCCAGAGCCCGGCGTCTCCTACTACTACGACTACTACTCCGATTGCGGCGCGGATGAAGGCGCAGCAATGCCGCAGTGGCGGGAGTCTAACCGGTTATCGCAAGGAGCGGATTAGCCGCCGCATCCTTCAAAGTGAGCCGCGAGATGGCCGCGCCAGCCCTCGGCGCCGATATCGCTCGCGCCGATGAGGCGCAGCCGGAAATCATCATAACCTGGATGGTTGGGGGCTTCGAAGGCGGCCTCGACGATGTAGCCGTCTTCCGCATCGAGCCACAGATAACCGTCGCCGAGCGCGTTCCCGCTCGTCGTGTAGGTCAGAACCTCGCGGCCGCCCTCGACGCCGCGTTCGTCGAAAGCGAAGACCGCTTCGCCCATCATAGATATGCCGGGATCCTCGGGATCCGGCCACATCAGCGCGAAGCGGGTCAAGAAGCCGGCTTCCGGATCGGCGAGATACGGCGTCAGCGCGGTCAGGCTCGCGAGATCGAAATCATAGACGTGCAGCGTGCCACCTCCGGTTTCCATCTCGAACGTCAGCGTCTGGTCCGGCAGGCGCACCTCGACGTCCAGCCGGTTTGCCGCGCGGTCATGCGTGAGAAAGGCAAACTCCATCACCTCCGCGCCGGGCAGGAGCGCGCCTCCGGTTATGGTGTCGGCGCTCCAGGTTTCGAAGTCGAGTTCGGCGGATACCAGGGCGGCGTTTGTGCACGGCGCGACGGATTTCATGACTTCCAGCCGGGTCTCGCTGGCGCGATAGACGTCGATCCGCTCGGGCCGGGTTCCGTCCTGGTTGGACCGTTCATAGGTGAGAAGGCGGCCGACCGCGTCGCGATCCGGATTGCGGGTAAAGGCGTCGTCGGCAATCGCAAACGGTGTCAGGCAGGCAAAGGCGAACAAGAGGGCAATGGGGCGGACTGGCATGAGGATCTCCGAAAAGCGTCGTTGATCCTGTGATGCGCCGGCAGGCGGGATTGGATGATGGCAATTCCGGTGGCGGGCGCCGCCTTGCTGCCAGGCGATCAGAATGGTATGATCAAGTCATACCATGGAGGCGGTCATGACAGTCAAAACCACACTCAGCTTTACCGAGCGCCATCACAAATTTCTGCTCGACAAGGTGGGCGAGGGCGTTTTCGCCTCACAAAGCGCTGCGGTGGCGTCAGCGCTGGAACAGATGATCCGCGATGAAGAAGAGCGCGAACTGTCGCTTCAGGCCATGGCTGGCGAGATCCGCGCGCGAATGAAAACGCCGCGTGAAGATTATGTATCGGCCGATGACGCCTTTGCCGGGGCACGGGCCCGGCTTGAAGACGCGCGCAAAGCATGAGCTATCGCCTGCGGTTTCATCCGGCGGTCGCGGATGATCTGGATGAAATCACCCGATGGCTGATCGACTATGCCGGCCCGGACGCCGCAGCCCGGCGGCTGGACGAGATCGAAACCGCTATCGCCAGCCTGGCCGACCTTCCGCACAAGGGCAGTGTCCGGGACGAGATCGCGCCGGGCCTGCGCGCCATTCCGGCGGGCCGCAAGGCGGTGATCGCCTTTAGTGTAGATGACGCGGCCCGCGAGGTCTTCATCCACGCCGTCACCTATGCGGGGGCGGACTGGATGGCGCGCAGACGCGCGCGGTAGCAGGGGCGATATCGCCTCAGGCCGCTGTCTTGATCTCGACCAGTTTCAGCCCGAAATGCAGATCCTGGCCGGCCAGCGGGTGATTGCCGTCGGCGGTGATCGTTTCCTCACCCACTGCCGTGACCGTCAGTTGCACGGTCGAGCCGTCCTGTTGCTGGGCGCCCAGCGTCATGCCGGGCTCGGGTGTCATGTCACCGGGCAGCTGGGTGCGGGGAATCTCGATGATCCTGTCGTCGCGCCGGGGGCCGAAGGCATTATCCGAGCTCACCACGGCCTCGCCGACCTGGCCGACTTCCATCCCGTCGAGCGCGGCTTCGACTTCCGGGAAGATCTGGGCGTCGCCAATGGTCAGGGACACAGGCGCGTCGTCTTCGGTTTTTCCGACCACCGTGCCATCAGCGATACGAACGGTGTAGTTGATAAGGACGGTGTCGCCCTTCTTTGCAGCTGGCATGAAATTATCCTGTTGGGCGTGAAAAGATCGGGCGCGTCATCGCGCGGCGGCATGGGCGTTCAGGTGACGCCGTTAGACGCCATTGGTCGCAAGAGGAGGCGAGGGAGTCAAATTGAGGGGATGGCTAGGAGCGCTTCGTAAACTCGGCACGCCGTGCGATGATCGGCAAAGATTGGTCCAGTTTCAACTGCCCGCGAAGCCTATTTGATACCTATAAAGCCGAGACGCCGAGATTTAATATTGCCAACCCGCAAACAAAACAGGCGGATGAGATCAATGCGATCAGATAATGCGCATTGACCAGTATGAAATGGGAAATCGCCCAAAATATCGGATGATCATAGCCTACGGATTCGGGCAACTTGTCTTCGCCCGACCCATCGTCTGTGCTTTTTGCGAAACTTAGCCTTTCGGGAGCTTTTTTCGCTTCAAAGCGAATCCATAGCGTCAATGGTGTAAAGGCAGCGAGAGCCAATCCGAGCGAAAATACAACGAATGGCAACTTTATTTGGCTCGCCGCTAAGGCTTGGTCTTGAGATGAATTGAGGTACGCACCAAGAGCCAAAATGGCGGCGGCATTACCAATTGATAAACTTGTGAAAAAGCGCCTGAACCAGAATTGTCCGTCCTCCGTTAAGGTGGCATCTGGCGTAGAATCAGATAGATATTTTAGGGTCCACTTTTGAAGCATCTGACTTTGTGACGATTTTTGGACTTACAATCGATGATTACATCCAATCACGGCATTACAAAATCGATTCACGAGATGGGTCTAGGTGAATTTGGATTAGCGATTCATCCCTCGAATAAAGAGGTTTGCTTGGTAATGAGGGCGGATGCCGGCACTAGCAATAGTATGCCGATCGCAGTCATTTTCGGAAAAATGCGGGAAGACGATAAGAAAGTTCGGCCCTATTGGGTTCATGCGACTGACGGAGAACACGACTGGGGAACGCTTCCATCCGTAACTTTCCCAAATGTGTTCATTGAAGTTGATTATTCCTCGATGAAAATTGGCGAGCGAAGTTATGTGGATGCCCACAATCCATCTGCTCTTTATACGATTGCCCATCGAAGCTATTTTGAAGTTTCATCGACCCGGATTACTGGAGATTCCGGAAAATTTTTGACTTCTGGAAGACTGCTTTCACGAGGACTTCTTGGTCCGGTCGCGGCATATGATCGTTGGAAAGCATACGCAGTAGATGAAAACGACCCTTCAATCCGTAATCTGATTTTTGAAATCAGCTAAAGCCCCAACTCCGCCCACATCTCATCCACCCGCTTTTTCGTCGCTTCGTCCATGTCGAGGAGATCGCCCCATTCACGGTTGGTCTCGCCGGGCAGCTTGTTGGTCGCATCCAGCCCGATCTTGGAGCCGAGGCCGGAGACGGGTGAGGCAAAGTCGAGATAATCGATCGGCGTGTTTTCGATGATCGTGCAATCGCGCGCCGGGTCCATGCGGGTCGAGACCGCCCACATCACATCCTTCCAGTCGCGCGCATTGATGTCGTCATCCACGACGATCACCCATTTCGTGTACATGAACTGGCGAAGATAGGACCAGACGCCCAGCATCACCCGCTTGGCATGGCCGGCATAGGCCTTCTTCATGGACACCACGGCGATGCGGTAGGAGCAGCCCTCCGGCGGCAGCCAGAAATCCACGACTTCGGGAAATTGCTGCTGGAAGAGGGGGATGAAGACCTCGTTCAGCGCCTCGCCCAGAACGCTGGGCTCATCCGGCGGGCGGCCGGTATAGGTGGAGAGATAGATCGGCTTTTCACGCATGGTGATGGCGCTGATCTGGAAGACCGGGAAGGGCTCGACCGAATTGTAATAGCCGGTGTGATCGCCATAGGGGCCTTCATCGCCATACTCATCCAGAAGGACATGGCCCTCCAGGATGATCTCGGCCTCGGCGGGCACTTTCAGCGGCACGGTCTTGCAGTCCACCAGCTCGGCCTTGGCACCGCGCAACAGGCCAGCGAACTGGTATTCCGAGAGCGTGTCCGGCACCGGCGTTACGGCGGCGAGAATGGTGCCCGGATCAGCGCCCAGCACGATGGCAGCGGGCAGGGGCTCGGGCTTTTCCTTCTTCCAGCGCTGATATTGCTGGGCGCCGCCGCGATGCTTCAGCCAGCGCATCAGGGTTTTATCCTTGCCCAGCTTCTGCATGCGGTAGATGCCGAGATTGTAATCATCCTCGCGCGAATCCGAGGGGCCTTTGGTGACCACCAGCGGCCAGGTGATCAGCGGCGCCGGCTCTCCGGGCCAGCAGGTCTGGATGGGCAGCTTGTCGAGATCAATGTCATCGCCGGTCAGCACGACTTGCTGGCAGGGTGCATTTCGTACCGTCTTCGGGCGCATGCTCATCACCGTTTTCGCCAGCGGCAGCATGGAGAGCGCGTCCTTGATGCCGCGCGGCGGTTCGGGCTGGCGCAGAAAGGCCAGAAGCTCGCCCACCTCACGCAGATCGGTGGCGGTGGAGCGCGGCTCTCCACCCAGGGTGACGGCATTGGCCACCCGTTCCACCGTGCCGAACAGATTGGCCAGCACCGGCATGGAGGATGGTTCGCCCTTCTCGTTGACGACATTTTCAAACAGCAGGGCAGGGCCACCGGCCTCCAGCACACGGCGGTGGATCTCGGTGATCTCGCGGTCGGTCGAGACCGGGGCGGTGATCCGCTTCAGATCGCCTCTGGCCTCGAGCATATCAATGAAATCACGCAGGGATTTGTACGCCATGCCGGGCTTCCTCCAGTCTGCGTGACAATCTGCTGTTCTGGCCGGGAAAGTCCAGCGCTGCGCCTGCGGCCAATCGCCGGATGGCAGCGGTGCCGTTCAGGCCTGATCGACCGGCGCCATGGCGATGGTGATAGCGATTGGCGCGCCTGAATCCGGGCCTGCGTCCATCAACAGCGATTTCAGCTCATCGATCTTGCGATTGATCTCTTCCAGCTTTTCAGGCGGCGGCGCTCCGGCCAGGCGGTGGAAGAGCAGGTTGGTCTGCGGGCCGGTAACCTGCTTGCGCTCGCTGATCATGCCCGAATCGATATCGCGCTGGGCCTGGCGGAGCATGGCGCCGGCGATCTTTCCGACCGGGACGGCATTGGCGTCCTCGGCCAGTGCCCGGGCAAGGCGCATCCGGCGGGCGGGTGTTCGATAGAGTTGTTCGGCACGCGGTCCCTTGCCGCGCTGCCCGGCCGGCAGGACCAGGCCGGTCTCCAGAAGTTTCCCGATATGCTGATACAGCGTCGTGCGCCGCAGGCGTGACAATCTGGACAGATCCGTCACCGACATCGGGCCGAAGGTCGCGACAAGGTCCAGCACGGCCTGCCTTCGGCTGGAGGCAAGGCAGGCGAGCTGCTCCGGTTTTTCGATCCAGTAGCTGTCGGCGTTGGTCATCGCGATCTCGTGAATTGACTCATGTTCATATAATACGAAATATATGAACAAATGCTCCTGTCCATCAATATCGGGGGACGGGCCATGCAATGGGAGACTTTCATGCTGGGTATAATCGCGGCGATCGGACTGGCCATGGCAGGCGGAGACGACAGGCCCGAGGCGGCGGCTGTAGACTTACAGCCGGCCGCAAGCTTTTCCGGTCAGATCGTTCTCGGCACGCGCGAGCAGGTGTTGCTGGCCGGAAGCTACGGACTGTCCGACCGAGAGGCGGGCGAAGCTGTGACCACCGGAACCCTCTTCGATATCGGCTCCCTGACCAAGCAGGTCACGGCCGCAGGGGTGCTGCGTCTGGTCCAGGACGGGCAGGTGTCGCTGGATGAAACCCTGTCGGTTTTCTTCCAGGACATTCCGCCCGAATTCGCTGAGCGGAGCGTCCACGAGGTGCTGACCCATTTTGCCGGCTTGCCGCAATATTCCGGGGAAGATTACGACTTGCTGGACCGTGACGGCTTTGATGAATGGCTGATGCAGGCCGCTTCCAGCGAAGCAGAAGCGGGCCGGTTCCACTATTCCAATCCGGGGTATTCCATCCTGGCGCGGATCATCGAGATGCGCAGCGGCCAAGACTTCGAGGCCTATCTGCACGAAGCCCTGTTCGAACCCGCCGGTATCGAAGCGATGGGCTATACCGGCCTGCCGTCGGAAGTGCCGGAAGCGGTGGGCTATTATGGCGGTGAGGCCATGGGGCGTCCGCGCGAACAGGCCTGGCTGCCGGACGGTCCATCCTGGAATCTGCGCGGCAATGGTGGCCTGCTGGCGTCGGCTGAGACGCTCTATCACTGGGTCGTGGCCCTGACCGGCGGCAGTGTCCTGGATGCAGAACACACGGTCATGTTGTTCCAGCCCCATGTCGTCCGCGATGCAGAACGGGCGCGGTCTTATGGCTATGGCTGGAATGTCGACACCAGTGGCAGCACTGTCCGCATCAACCATTCCGGCGGCAATATGGTGTTTGTCGCCTTTGCCGAGTGGTGGCCGGAAAGCGACTGCTTCTTCACCATCACCAGCAATGCGTATGACGAATCCGGCTTCAGCGAGCTGGTGGCTGACGTGCGGGCCGTGCTTGCGGACTATCCGCAATGCGCTGGCGGCTAATCGTTCAGCGCGGCCATCACGCTGCGGGCCATCGTCCAGGTGCCGGTTCCGGTGTAGGTGGTGGCGCCCATGCGCACGATGACCAGGCCGTGCTCGGGGATGGCCAGAGTGGTCTGGCCCTGAAAGCCGGACATGTAGAAAGCCTGCGGCGTGATTTCCGGTGCCAGCCAGAAGCCGGAGCCGTAAATCCCGTCCGAGCCGGGTGTTTCCGTGGTGACATAATCGCGCCAGTTTTCGGGCAGGATGCGCTGGCCATTGGCCATGCCGTCATCGAGATAGATTTGCATCAGCCGGGCCCAGTCATGCGGGGTGGCATAGACATAGGATGAGCCCTGCAGCGTACCCGAGGCATCCGCCTCGAAAACGGGTGAATGGATGCCGGCCGGCTCGAAAATGAGCGCGCGGACAGCGCGGACCTGCTGTTCCAGTGTTTCGCCCAGCCGGGACTGCATTTCCCAGGTCGCCAGCACCGTATCGCCGGACATGTATTCCCAGTGCTCGCCGGGCGCGAAGAGACGTTCGCGCGTGGCGGAAAAGCGCGCCATGTCGGTCTCGGTGAACAGCATGTCGGAATTGGGATCCGTGCCATCATTGATCTCGTGCGCCGCCCGGCCGCCAGTCATCCGCAACAGGTCGTCGATCGTTGTGGCTTCGCCTTCTGCGCCGAGACCGTCGAGGAGCTCGATCGTGCCGGGCTCGTAAACGTCCAGCTGGCCGTTCAGCGTCATGGCGCCGGCCAGAGTGGCGGCGACCGACTTGGCCATTGACCAGGAATGCAGGCGGTTCTCGCGGGAAAAGCCCGGCGCATAGCGTTCAGCGACCAGCCGGCCATCGTGCAGGACGACAACTGCCAGCGTGTTACGGGGGCTGAAGCTCTCGTCAAAAGCGCCGTCGATCGCTGCATCCAGCGCTGCGGTATCAAAGGCTTCGTCGCGATGAACCGTGTCGAGCGTGTAGTATTCCGGGGCGTGTTGCCAGGGCATGCGCAGATCGCGGTCGAAGTCGCGCGATCCATGCGTGAGCGTGCAACCCAGACCCTCGCGCCAGACGGCCTCATTGTGCCAGAGACCGAGGACACGCGAATGAACGGAATGATCGTCGCGGTCGACATTTGCGCTGACCAGAACAGACGCGCCGCCCAGCAGCGGGTCGATGTAGAGCTCGCGCGCCAGGTCGGGATCCATGCCCGACACGAAAGTCAGCGAGCAGATCTGCTTGGCGGTAATTCCGGTGGCGGTGGGCAGATAGATGCGGCCGATCGTGGAGGTGTTCAGCCAGACCAGTCCGGCGATGATGATGACGGCCAGGCCGGCCCCTATCCAGCGCAGAATTGTCATGTCATTCCCTCCATGCGGCCGCCCGGTTCAGACGAACAGGTCGGCGTGCTCCATATGGCGTTTAGCCCATGCGGCAATGTAGGAACAGGCTGGCTTGATCTTCACACCTTCTGCCTTCGCCGCGTCCACCAGTGCCGTGGCCAGCTGGCTGGCCAAACCCTGTCCCTCCGAGGCCTCCGGCACATAGGTCCGGTAGGCATCCCAGACATTCCCGGGCCGCGTGCGGTAGAGCAATTCGGCAAAGACGCCCATGCCCAAATCAATCACGAACCGGCCACCTCCGTCAGACGATTCATGCCTCACAGGGTGATTTTCCGCCGGTTTCATGGAAGATCCTTTCACAGAGAGTTGAAGCGGCTTTCCGGAGTTTCACACCGTAGCGGCGCTGGCCATGGCATCAATCCGGGACTTTATGAGGGGAGTGTCATGTACAAATTTATTCCGGCCCTGGTCCTGACGGGGGTTTGCGCGTCTGCTGCGTTCGCGGATCCGTTTGAATACCGGCATGAGACCGTCGCCGAGGGGATACACCTCATCTACCGCGTCGATCCGGTACGTCTGCCTGTTGAAGCCAACATTGTGGTGATTGAACAGTCCGGCGGGCTGGTGGTTGTGGATTCCGGTGGCAGTGCCATGGCCGGCGAGCGGATTATCGCGCAGATCCGCGAAATCAGCGATGCGCCGGTCCGCTATCTAGTGAACACGCACTGGCATGGTGATCATCATCTGGGCAATGCCGCCTTCCTGGCCGCCTGGCCCGATGCCGAGATCATCGCGCAGGAAAACACGATCACGCATATCGGCGGTGAAGCGATGGATTACATCCATGGTGCTGCCGAACAGCTGGAAGGCGCGCGGCCGGTGGTCGAGGCGGTGGCTGAAACCGGTGCCCTGCCAGACGGAACAGAGGTGCCGGCAGGACTGGCGGAATACTATACGCTGCTAGCCGGTGATCTGGACGTGTTGATAGCGGCGAATTCGGCGGTCGAGATCGTGGCGCCGTCGCGTGGCTATGCCGACATCCTGGTGCTGGAGGACAGCGAGCGCCCGGTGGAATTGCACTATTTCGGCCGCGGAAATACCGATGGTGATACGGTGATCTGGTTGCCGGAACAGCGCGTTGTTGCCACTGGCGATCTGGTCGTGAATCCGACGCCCTTCGGTTTCGGCAGCTATCCGGCCGACTGGATTGAAACGCTCGGCGAAATCAATGCGCTGGATTATGCCTATCTGATCCCGGGCCATGGCGCCGTTCAGACCGATACCATTTATGTGGATCAGCTCATCGCCCTGATTGCGGAAGTCCGCTCACAAGTCGCACCACTGGCGGATGCCGGCATGAGCCTAGAGGAGGTCCGCGCCGCCATTGATCTTTCGGACCAGCAGGCGCTGTTCGCCAATGGCAATGACTGGATTGCCAACCGTTTCAATGCCTGGTGGGTGCAGCCCTTTGTTGGCGTCGCCTATCAGGAGGCGACCGGCGATCCGATCATCCAGGGCCAGTAGATCACGCTGTCAGCTTGCGGGCCTTCAGCGCTTCATAGTGCGGCCGGCAGGCCGCGACAACGGGCAGGGCGGTTTCGGGAAGGTCATGCGGGCTGGGTTGCGGCGGTTCAAACCCTGTCGAGGCTTCCACGCGCTTGTACCAGAAGGGCGCCCAGACGCCGTCACTGTCGCGCGGTCCGGCGGGCCAGCTGAGCATGGCGGCATCGAAGGGGATCTCCAGCGCGGCGCACAAGGCCGTCAGCATGGCTTGCGGATCGGCGAGAACATCGGCGCCCTCGATCACCGGCCAGGCGCGGCCGGTCAGCTGGCAGGCATATTCGTAGAGTTCTGACTGGCGGATCGCGCCGAGATCATCCTGCGTGACGGAACCTGTTGTCGCGATCCAGCTGGCGGCGACTTCGGCCGGATCGCGGATCAGGAAGACATGGCGGCAAGCCGCCATCCAGTCGCGCGGGATATCATCCAGCATGTGCTGGCACATATGCTTCTGGAAGAAGAGCGGCGCGCCGGTTGGCGCTTCACCGGCACAGCGTGAGGCGATCTCTGCGGCGTCTTTCGGGACATTGGCGAGGATTGTGTCGCGGCCCGGATGGTCCAGCCCGGTCTTCACCAGATAGGGGCCGTAGAAGGGCTCGTCCCAGACCTCGCAATCGTGCCTGTTCTCGAAGGAACGCATGGTGGCCGTCGAGATGTTGCGCGGTCCCGACCACAGGCAGATGCGGATCGTCTCACTCACTCCGCAGCGATCCGGGCCGCATAGAGCTGTTGCAGGCGTTCGACCATTTCACCGCGGCCTTCGCTGATCTTTCGGCCATCGACCTCGATCACCGGAACCAGGCCGGCGAAAGTACCCGTGGTGAACGCCTCGTCGGCCGAATAGACCTGGGTCAGGGAAAAGTTCTTTTCAAACACCGGAATGCCGGCTTCGCGGCAAAGCTCGATAATCACGCCGCGTGTCACACCGCCAAGGCAGTAATCGCCGGTCGAGGTCCAGACCTCGCCCTTGCGGACGATGAAGAAATGGGTGGAGTTACACGTCGCGACAAAACCGTGCGGGTCCAGCATCAGGGCTTCGTCCGCGCCAGCCTTGGTGGCCTGGATACAGGCGGTGATGCAATTGAGCTTGGAATGCGAGTTCAGCTTCTGGTCCTGTATGTCGGGGTATCCGCGGCGGACATGAACCGTGAACAGGCGCAGGCCCTTCGTTGCAACGGCCGGATCGGGCGTCTTCCATTCCGGCAGGATCACGATGGTGGCCGGCGAGATGGTCACACGCGGATCCTGATAGGGCGTGGCCTTGAGGCCGCGTGTTGTCATCAGCCGGATGTGGACGCCATCGCCCTCCAACATGCCGTTGGCTTCCAGCGTGGCATAAAGGGCGTCGGTCAGCTGTTGGCGGGACAGGCCGAGATCATAATCGAGCGCCTTGGCCCCCTCTTCCAGCCGGTCGAGATGGCGATCGAGGAAGGCGATCCTGCCCTTGTGAACCCGCAGGCCTTCCCAGACGCCATCGCCCAGGACGAAGCCGGAATCCAGCACCGACACCTTGGCTTCGGCGCGCGGGAAAAGCTCGCCATTGATCCAGACTCTCACATCCGCATTGCGCGGATCGTCCAGATAGGAATGCGCGCCCTTGCCCATCAGCCGAACTTCGAGAAATCCGGAGCGCGGCGCTCCATGAAAGCTGTCACGGCTTCGGCAAACTCCGGCGATTGCAGCATTTCGGCAAAGATAGCGCCTTCGCGTGTCATCCGCTGTTCGGCGGGCTCTTCCGGTGTCAGCATCAATTGCTTGGCCATGCGCACGGCGCCCGGCGATTTCGCAGCCAGGGCCAGGGCCCGCTTGCGGACTTCTTCCGACAGGCTGGCGGACGGGAAGACATCGGTGACGAGGCCGGCCTGTTTGGCGCGCTCGCCGGTCCAGACCGTGCCCAGCATCAGGAGATCAGAGGCTGCTGCGCGCCCCAGCCGGGTCGGGAAGAGCAGGCTGGAGGCAAATTCCGGTGCCAGCGCCAGATCGACAAAGGGTGTCTTGAAAGCGGCGTTCTCGGAAGCATAGGCGAGGTCGCAATGCATCAGCAGCGTCGTGCCGATCCCGATGGCCAGCCCGTCGACTTCGGCAATCACCGGCTTTTTGGCATTCATCAGTGCGCGCATGAAGCGCTCGACCGGCGGCGTGTCATCGGAACCGATATGCGGCGGGGCCTCCATGAAATCGACGAGATCATTACCGGCCGTGAACAGGCCCGGCGTGCCGCCGAGGATGAAGACTTTCACGTCTTTCTCGGTCTCGCCGCTTTCCAGCGCCTCGGCCGCGGCGGTGTACATTTCGCGCAGCAGGGCGTTTTTCTTGTCGGGGCGGTTCCAGCGAATGGTACGTACGCCATCGGACGTCTCGATGGTGACAAACTGGCTCATGGCGTGACTCCGCAACTGATCTGCCCACTCTGTAGGCAAGAAGCCGGGGCAAATCCAGTTCGCGCTGACGTCAACCTTCCTCGATCGCGATCCGCGTCAAAGCGTCATGAAGCACATCTGACACGTCATCACCCAGGCGCTGTTCCAGCTCGGCATTCAGCGATTTCAGCGTGGCGTCGGCCTGCTCGGCGGCAGTTTGCCCCGCCTTTGTCAAAGCCACCATCGCGCCACGGGCGTCGGATCTGTCGGTGGTTTTCCTGACCAGGCCGGCCTTGGCCATGCGGTCGACCAGACCGGTCATGGCTGGCGGATTGAGCGAAAGGGTCCGGCTGAGATCGCCCATGCGCCGATCGCCTCGCCGCAAGAGCAGGAACAGGACGCTCGCTTGCGATGCTGAAACGCCAGCCTCGGCTTTCAGCCGCTTGTCGGCATCGCGGTTCAGCTTGCGCGCTGCAATCTCGATCAGCAGGAATAATCGCCGGTCAACGGCCCGAACTTTTGCCATGCCAGTCTGGTGTCATGATTCCTTCGGTTCCGAAAGAAAATCAGGCGCGGAAAGTCCAGACCTTGGCGTTGCGGATTTCGCGGTCTTCGAGGTCCCGGGTCACCGGCACCGTGTATTCGGCGAGACAGTCGAGCGTCGCTTTCGGCAGGAAGTGGCGTTCCGGATCTCCGATCAGCACCAGCGCACCGCGATCGTGCAGACCGCGCAGCCAGGATTCGATACGGCGCGACAGCCGGTCTTCATAGAAGACATCCGCGGCAAGCACGATGTCCCAGCCCCGGTCCTCACCGATGATGTCATGGTTGGCAGCGGTTACGCTGGCGCCGTTCAGTGCGGCATTCAGATCGATAGCGGCAACCGCGAAATCATCGATCTCGGCTGCCTCCACCTGGCTGGCCCCGGCCATGGCGGCGCCGATACCGGCAATACCGCCGCCGGCTGCAAAGTCGAGCACGCTGCGCCTGCTGAACTGGTCCGGATTGTCCAGTGCATAGCGGGCGAGCGCCTGGCCGCCGGCCCAGGCGAAAGCCCAGAAGGGAGGTGGCAGACCGGCTTCGCCCAGCGCTTCCTCGGTCTGTGACCAAAGGCCAATACTTTCCTCGGCCAGATGCAGATTCATCTCCGGCACGAGGGGCGGAGAAAGGACCCGCGTTGTGCGCCGGATGAAACCGGCATGGCTTTCGTTCGATTTCAGCATGGCAAGATTACGGGGACCGGGCGATGGGCCCGGCCCCGTTGACCTGTCAGACGCAGCCTAGTCGGCGTCGGTGATGAATTCCGCATCGGCCAGCTGCGGGAAGGCGCGAAGGCCGTCCTCGATCTGGGCCAGATCGCCAACGACCACCAGTACCAGCCGGTCAGATTGCAGGTATTCTTCCGCAACGGCGGAGATATCCGCATTGCTGACCGCATTGATCCGTTCGACATAGGTGTCGAGATAATCGCCGGGCAGACCATAGAGGTCCTGATTGGCAATCTGCCCGATCAGACCGCCCGTCGAGGCATTCTGGAGGATGAAAATACCCCCCAGCCAGGTCCTCATGCCGCCGGCTTCCTCATCGGAGGGGGCCGCCAGCTGCAATTGCTGGATCTCGCTGAAGATCTCGGTGAAGGCTTCGATCGTGTGCTCGGTGATGATGTCTGCATTGAAGGTCCAGTAGGATGAACCCATCAGATTTGAGACGCCGGAACCGGGGGAATAGGTCCAGCCATTGGTTTCCCGCAGATTGCGGACCAGACGCGAGGTGAAGGACCCGCCAAGAATGGCGTTCATGACCGCCATGGAATAGGCATCATCACTGCCAATGGCCGCAACCGGGGCCCCAAGCCGGATCGTGGTCTGGGGTGCACCGGGACGATCGATCAGCCGGACAATCGGGCCGGAACGAGGCGTCGCCGGCGGAATGTCGACCTGCGGCCCGCCCTCCCAGTCACCGAAAGCCTCGCGGATAGCCGCTTCCATCTCGGCATGGTCAAAACGGCCCGCAATGTAGATGCGCGTACGGCCGGCGCCGAAATTGTCGTCATAGAATTCGCGAACCTGATCGAGCGTGTATCCATCCATCTGGCCGACATCGGGCATGCCCTGACCGTAAGGGTGATCGGTTCCGTAGAGCAGGCCGACATAGGCTTCGGTTGCGACCGGGCCCGGCTGGGAGCGTGCCACGGTCATATTGCGGATCTGGTTCTGGAGAATGCGGTCGAACTCGGATTCAGGGAAATCCGGCTCGCGGATGACGCTGGCCATGCGGGCGATCGCCTCGGGTCCGAATTCCGACAGCACATTGGCCGAGAAATTCGTGGTGTGCATGCCGACGCCGACATTCATGTCGCCGCCCATGGATGCAAAGGCGCGGGCAATCGAATCCGGGCTTTCGCCACCAGCGCCTTCTTCCATCATTGCCGCGGCAACATCCGCCAGATAGGTGGCCTCGCCGTCAAAGACATTGCCGGCCATGACACGGATGGAGATGTTGACCTTCGGTGCAAGACCAAAATCGATGAAGGTCACCTCCAGCCCGTTTTCCAGCGTGACCGTCGAGGTATCCGGTAATTCAAAGGACGGGGCCGGGCCAATCTCCGGGCGCGTGCTCTGTTGCGCGATGGCGGCCGGCGTAATGAGCAGGCAGGCGGCGGCACAAACAATCGACTTCAATGTCATGATCGTCATTTTTCTAGCCTCACTGATCTGCGTAGGGAGAAACGTCTGCAGGCTCGTCGGATGCCTCGTCCGCTTCGTCGCCGGATAGACTGCCGTCCGGATCCGGGATCACCCGGAGAACCGACCTGTTTGTGGGGCGCAGATATTCCTGCGCCGTGGCCAGAACCAGTTCCGGCGTGACCTGATCGAAGCCTTCCTCGATGCGGTTGATCCGGCCGGGATCATCATCAAAGAGCGCAAAGACGGCGAGCAGATCGACCAGGCCGAAGCGGGTCGAGGAATCCACGAAACCGTAGAATTGCGAGCGCAGCTTGGTGATGGCCCGGTCCAGCTGTTCCTGGGTGACGGGCTCGGTGCGCAGCGTTTCTATGACCTCGTCGACCGTGGTCATGATGTCCTCGTGCGAATAATCGTCATCGTGGATCATGCCGACCGACCACAGCATCGGACCGTTGTAATTGTACATGTTGCCAAGAAGGTTGATCCCGCCAAAGACGCTGGAACCATAGCCCTCCTCATTCACGAGACGCTGGTTGAGCAGGCTGTCATCGCCCTGGATCAGGATCTGGTCGATCACGGCCATGGCATAATATTCCGGCGTGCCGCGTTCTGGCATGTGATAGCCGAAGCCCAGCGCCGGTTGCGGTGCGAGGCGGTCATACATCTCGCCGAATTTCTCTTCTTCCTGCCGCGGTTCGGAAATATCCACCGGCGGGGCAGGTTCGCTGGCCGGGATGCTGCCGAACTCGCGCTCGATCCATTCCAGCGTCTGCGCGGAATCAATATCACCGGCCACGACGATTACCGCGTTATTCGGCGCATAATAGGTATCAAAGAAGGCCTGGACGTCTTCCAGATTGGCGGCCTGAAGGTCTGACAGATCACCATAGAAATTATGGGCGTTGTGCCAGTTTTCATTGGCCAGCATGGGCAGGTCGATCCAGATCCAGCCGCCATAGGGCTGGTTGATGACATTCACCAGCACTTCATTGGTAACCACGCCCTGCTGGTTTTCCAGCACCTCCTGGTCGATGATCGGCGCGCGCATGCGATCACCTTCGGCCCAGAGTATGGCTTCCAGCGCGTTCGAGGGTACGACCTCATAGTAATTGGTGAAGTCGAAGCGGGTGGACCCGTTATTGACGCCGCCCGATCCGTAAATCAGCGCATCGAAATCGCCCTTGGGCAGATTTTCCGAGCCCTGGAACATGAGGTGTTCGAAGAGGTGGGCAAAGCCGGTGCGGTTGCGCGGCTCATTGCGGAACCCAACACCGTAATAGACGGCGACGGTTGCCGTCGGAACGGTATGGTCCTCTGACAGCACGACGCGCAGCCCGTTATCCAGCGTGTGATAGCTGACATCGACCTCGATGCCGGCCGGAACGGAATTGCCTGAAACATTATCCGTGATGACGACATTATCATCGCCCGGCGGATTGGCGGGTTCGCCGCACGCCACCAGTGCGCACGCGCCCAATACGGCCCAGAGCCGTCTTGCCATGAAAGCCTCCCTCACTTTGCGTCCCCTCGACGCAGCCCGGGACATATCCCGCCATGCGTCCGGGGAAAGGTCAAATGAATGAACAGATAAGAAATGACAATGCGAGCAGAAGGCCGGTCGTCCGGTTGCTCTTGAAGACCGCCAGACAGGCAGGTCCGTCAGCAGCATCCACCTTCCGGATCTGATCGAAGAGATGGAAGGTGAATGGCAGAATGAGGAGGGCAAACCAGAGCGGCGCATCGGCCAGCACGCCCGCCAGCGCAGCGAGCATGGCGGCCACCGCATAAAAGACCCAGAGCCAGGTTTCGAGATTGGAGCGGAGGGCGAGGGCGGTGGATTTCACCCCGACCATGGCGTCATCCTCCATGTCCTGGCAGGCATAGATGGTGTCATAGCCGAGCGTCCAGAACAGGCTGGAGATGTAGAGCGCGATCGCCGCGCCATCGATTTCGCCGGCAATGACCGCATAACCGACCAGCGCCCCCCAGTTGAAGGTGAGACCCAGCCAGGCCTGCGGCCACCAGGTGATGCGCTTCATGAAGGGATAGGCGGCCACCAGAACCAGCGATCCCAGCGCCACCCATCTGGCCAGATCCGGCAATTGCATCAGCACCACGAAACCCACCAGGCATTGGGCCAGCAGGAACAGCCAGGCCGAGCGGACACTCAGCGTGCCGGCGGCCAGCGGACGATCGGCGGTGCGCGCCACCTGCCGGTCCAGATCGCGGTCGACAATGTCGTTATAGGTGCAGCCGGCGCCGCGCATGGCGATGGCGCCCACGCCGAACAGCACCGCCCAGCCGAGATCGGCAAGGGTCGCCGGATCACCGCTGGCCAGCCGCGCCAGCAACAGCCCGGTCCAGCAGGGAATGGCCAGGAGCCAGAACCCGATCGGCCGGTCATAACGTGCCAGACGCAGGAAGGGACGAACCCGCAACGGTGCCCGGTCGACCCAGCTGGTCGGCAGGCTGTCGGCGACGCGGCGATCGGAAGCAGTGGTCATGCGATTAATTGCCCTGCTCCGGCGCGGCGAGGCAAGAGTGTTGACGCCGCCTCCCGCACCGCCTACCCGCAAGTCATGAGCGATCCGCGCCTTTATTGTGACCTGGCCCTCAGCGAGGGTGCCAGCATTCCGCTGGACAAGGATGCCAGCCATTATCTGGTCTCCGTCATGCGCCGGCGTGAAGGCGAAACCGTCCGTCTTTTCAATGGCAAGGATGGTGAGTGGACGGCCGAGATCAGCACCGCCAACCGCAAGGGCGCGCTGCTGACCGTGCAGGCCCGATTACGGGCGTCGGCGGGCGTTCCGGATGTCGATCTGCTGTTTGCTCCGGTGAAGAAGGCACGCACCGATTTCATTGTGGAAAAAGCCACCGAGCTGGGCGTACGCCGCCTTCGCCCGGTGATCACGCGGCGCACCATTGCCGAGCGGGTGCGCACCGACCGGCTGGCGGCGCTGGCCCGTGAGGCGGCCGAACAGACCGAGCGTTTCGATCTGCCGGAGATTGCCGAGGCTGAGGCGCTGGAGCGCGTTCTGGCCGGCTGGCCGGAAGAGCGTGTGCTGATCTTCTGCGATGAAGCCGGGGATGCGGCGCCCATGGCACAGGCACTGGCCGGGCTGGGCGGCCGGCCGGTCGCCATCCTGACCGGTCCGGAAGGCGGGTTCACGCCGGAAGAGCGCGAGATTATCCGCGCCATTCCCTCGGCTATTCCGGTTTCGCTGGGCCCGCGCATCTTGCGCGCGGATACGGCTGCAGCCGCTGCCCTGACCCTGTTCCAGGCCATTTGCGGCGACTGGGCCGGTGATGCACAACCGCGTGAATAATCCGCGCTTCGCCTTGCCGAGCCGGTATCAGCTGCCTAACTAGGCGGAACGGACAAGGGGAGCGGCAAGCTTTTGAGCGGATCCTATTCTGATGGCGGCGGCGGGCCGGTAATCGAATCTGTCGAACAGATGGCGGCGCACCTGGCAAAGGGTTGTAAGCCGCGCGAGCAATGGCGGCTGGGTACGGAACACGAGAAATTCGGTTTCCGGCTGAGCGATCACGGCCCTCTGCCCTATGAAGGCGATGGCCCGACCGTCCGCAAGATGCTGGAGGGCCTGACCCGTTTCGGCTGGGAGCCGGTGCTGGAAAATGGCAATCCGATCGCCCTGAAACGCGATGGCGCCAGTGTCAGCCTGGAACCCGGCGGCCAGTTCGAACTGTCCGGCGCGCCGCTGGAAAGCGTTCACCAGACCTGTTCGGAAGTGAATGGCCACCTCAAGGAAGTGAAGGAAGTTGCCGACGAGATCGGCGCAGGCTTCCTGGGTCTCGGCTTTTCACCGAAATGGTCGCTGGAAGAAACGCCGATGATGCCGAAGGGGCGCTACGGGCTGATGAAGGCCTACATGCCCAAGGTCGGCTCGCTGGGCCATCAGATGATGTTCCGCTCGTGTACGGTGCAGGTGAATCTCGATTTCGACAGCGAAGCGACGATGGTCAAGATGTTCCGCGTCTCGCTGGCGCTGCAACCCATTGCCACGGCACTATTCGCCAATTCGCCCTTTGCCGATGGCCGCCCGAACGGCTTCCTTTCCTACCGCGCCCATATCTGGACCGACACAGACAATAACCGGACGGGCATGCTGCCCTTCGTGTTCGAGGACGGGATGAGTTTCGAGCGCTATGTCGAATACGCGCTCGACGTGCCGATGTATTTCGTCAAGCGCAAGGGCGTCTTCCTCGACGCCACCGGGCAGAGCTTCCGCGACTTCATGGCGGGCAAGCTGCCGGCCCTGCCGGGAGAGCGCCCGACGCTGGAGGATTTCGATGATCACCTCTCGACGATCTTCCCGGAGGTGAGGCTGAAAACCTTCCTGGAAATGCGCGGTGCCGATGGCGGTCCGTGGAACCGTCTGTGTGCGCTGCCGGCCTTCTGGGCGGGCATTCTCTATGATGATGCCTCGCTGGAAGCGGCCTGGCAGATGGTGAAGGACTGGTCGCGTGAGGAGCGCAGCTGTCTGCGCCTGGCCGCGGCCAAGTTCGCGCTGAAAGCGCCCTTCCGCAACGGTACGATCCAGGACCTCGCCAAGCAGGCGCTGGCGATCTCCCGCGATGGTCTGCGGGCCCGGTCGAAGCTGAACGGACATGGCGAGAACGAAGCCATCTTCCTGGATGATCTTGACGCCATCGCTGCCAGTGGCCGCAGCCCGGCGGAGGAGCTGCTGCAGCGCTATAATTCGGGCTGGGAGCACTCTGTGGAACCGGCTTTTACCGACTGCGCTTACTGACAACTTCGTGACAGGTTGAGGCTTGAGTGACGGTTAACGCCGTGGTCAAGTGCCGCCCGACACACCGGTCTTTACCGGTATCGGGGAGGAAAATTTGACCGATACACCTGTTGCGACGTCACCGGCTTCGCGTGACACCAGTTTCTTTGGCCACCCGAAGGGGCTGGCGATCCTGTTTTTCACCGAGATGTGGGAGCGCTTTTCCTATTACGGGATGCGTGGCCTGCTGATCATCTACCTGACCCAGCACTTCCTGTTTTCGGATCAGCAATCGACCATCATCTACGGTGCCTATACGGCCTTGGTCTATGTGATGACGATCATCGGCGGCACGCTGGCCGACCGGTATCTGGGGCAGCGAAAGGCCGTGACATTCGGGGCGATTCTACTCGTCCTGGGTCATGGCATGATGGCGTTCGAAGGGTCCGGATCCCGTCAGATACTCACCTATGAAGGCGCCGAATACGAGCTGACGCTGGACGGTCGTGGCAGCGGCGAGAACGTCAACGCGATCATCATTTCCGAGACCGGTCAGTCGATCATCACCTATGGCGATGGCGGTTCGACGATCAATGTTGCCGACCCGGATGCGGTTGGCCTGCCGAGCAGTTTCTCCTTCTCCGAGGACATGACGCGGGTCGAGCAGGAAGAGCTCTACGTCAATATCCTCTACCTTGCTCTGGCCCTGATCATTGCAGGCGTCGGTTTTCTGAAAGCCAATATCTCGACCATTGTCGGAACGCTCTATGGGCTTGGTGATACGCGGCGGGATTCCGGTTTCACCCTGTTCTACATGGGTATCAATCTGGGCTCCTTCCTGTCCTCGATCACCGTCGGGATTATCGGCATTGTCTATGGCTGGGCATGGGGTTTCGGGCTCGCCGGGATCGGTATGCTGGTCGGATTGCTAACCTTCCTCTTCTTCCAGGGCTGGCTTGAAGGCCGGGCGGATCCGCCCGATGCCGAAAAGCTGAAAAAGAAGGTGTTCGGCCCGATCAATGTCGAGTGGGCCTGTTATCTCGCCGGGCTCGGCATTATCGCGATTTCCATGCTGGCCGTGATGAACCCTCAATATATGGGCGGTATTCTTGGTCCGCTGGGCCTGATCATGCTGGCCTTCCTGGTTCTCTATGCCTTCATCAAGACGAGCGGCAAGGAACGCGGCCAGATGTTCGCCGCTATCTACTTCGTGTTGGCACAGATCCCGTTCTGGGCGCTGTTCGAGCAGGCCGGTTCGTCGCTGAACCTGTTCACTGACCGCTTGGTCGATCGCAGCATGTTCGGCTGGGAAGTGCCGGCGCCGGTCTTCCAGGCATTGAATGCCGGCTTCATCTTCATCTTTGCACCGTTGGTTGCCTGGCTTTGGATCTGGCTGGCCAAGCGCCGCATGAATCCCTCGACACCCGTGAAATTCGCCTTCGGCGTTTTCCTGGTCGGTCTGGGCTTCCTGGCGCTGGTTCTGGGCATGAATGTGAGTGGGACAGCCGGAATGACGGCCGTCTATTTCATCTTCCTGATCTACTGGATCCACACCATGGGTGAGCTGATGCTGTCTCCGGTCGGATTGTCGGCCGTGACCAAGCTGGCCCCTGCGCGCGTCGTCGGTATGACGATGGGCGCCTGGTTCCTGTATTCCGGTCTGTCCAACTTCCTGGCAGGCATTATTGCCTCCACTACGGGGGCGGAAACAATCGGCGGACAAGTGACTGATGTGGCCGCTGCGAAGGCGACCTATACCGAGGTCTACACGCAGGTGGGCCTGATCGCGATGGCGATCGCGGTCGGCATGCTGATCCTGTCTCCGGTCATCAAGAAGCTGATGGGCGATGCCGACGATACGCGTCAGCCACATCCCACGGAAACCGAGGCCGGAGGTCCGTCCATGGACCGATCGTCCGACGCGCCCTGATCAGGGCTGTCACCAACCAAAACAAACCCGCTGCGGATCACTCCGCGGCGGGTTTTTCTTTACCGGATGTTTTGCCGGGTCAGCGTTGCCACTGGTCTATCACGGCGTTGCGCTCGAACAGGCTGGTCGAGCGGCGGCGGCAGGCAGCCGAGCTGTCGACATTGAAAGTGCCCGCGCCGAAATCGATCCTGATCTGACCATGATCCAGAAGATCCAGGCCGATGATCATGGCCGGTGTTTCATGCAGACCGAAGGTCTCGAAGATCGGAAAATCCGTGGCGAGGGCGCGGGCATTGCGCACGCAAAGGTCTGAAAAGCGGATCGTGCCGACATGCACTTCGCCGGCCCGGCCGGTCTGCGGGCCAAGGCCCATCACCTCGATATTGCGGAACTGCCGGTCGGTCATGATGGCTTCGGCGAGCGCTTCATTGATGAAGCTGCGGGTAGCGCCGGTATCAACGACAAAGACCGTCTCGATCCCGTTCACCGATCCGTTCACCCGCATCATGCCCAGCCGGTCGATATATCCGTTGAAGCGGCCCTGACCCCAATCCTCGGATGGATCAATTTCCAGCGTGTATTCGGCGAGGTCGATCTCGACACGGCTGTCGCCGAAGACATCTGTTCCCAGAATGCCGAACGCGACCAGGTCGGCATTGATCTCGGCATCGATGGTGATGGCGCGGTCGATGGGCGACGGTCCGGCACCGAAATCGAGGGCAGACAGGCCCAGGATCACGGTCGAGGCCGAACCGGTGAGCCCGTGATAGGTCTCGGGGATGCCGTCCTCGAACGAGAGGTTCAGCTGATAGGCCAGGGCTTCGAGGATGGCGGTGTGGTTGGCCCCGGTATCGAGGATGAAGGGGAAAGGGCCTCGCCCGCCGATCGTGGTCGGCACCACATAGTGGCCCGCATAGGACTGACGTAACTCGATGACGTCTCCGGCCAGAGCCGGGGCGCTGGCCATCAGACCGATTCCAAGAAGTGCTGCAGATAATCGCATGTCGACCTCCATTTGCCTCAGGCTACGCTCAGCCCCGGATCAAGTCGAAAACACAAAAACGTCAGCGTTAGAACGTCCCACGCAGTTCCAGATAGACGAGTGGTCCCTGCCGGCGGCGCTGGTATTCGACCGTATCGACAATACCGAGCGCGCGTGAGCCGTTATAGAAAACACGTTCCCGTGTGTGACCACGATCCAGCGCACCATCAATACCCAGGCGCGCAGTCAGGCCAGCCCAGCGCGTGGTTTCGACATAAATGTCGAGATCGCCATCGGTGAAACCCTCACGCCGGTATTCGCGTGCGCGGTAGACTTCGCCATCGGTCAGCCATGAATAGTCAAAGCCCCAGGCCAGGTTGAGGTCCGGGAAGGATTGGCGGTAATCGATCCGCACTTCCCATTCCCGGAAGTTGGAGAGATGCCGGTCCTGCTGGGTCAGATCATCGAAAATATTGGTGTCGAACCATTCGAGGAAACCATCCAGCACCGCATTGGACAGACCAATGGAATCCAGCGGCAGGGAGGTTTCCCAGGTCAGACGGAAAATCGTGCCGTCTCCGATATTGCCCGGCGCATCGAAGACGCCGTTCGGTGTGGTGATCGAGACGAAGTCATCAACGCCCTCGATCCAGTCCTGACCGATGCGGAAGGTAAAGGAGCCGGCCTCGCCGAAGCGGCGCTCCACCTCGGCCTCCAGCGACCACATGCGCTGGGGCTCATAATCGGGATTGCCAACGACGGCATTGTTATCGGCGACGTCCAGCGAGCTGGCGAATTTCCCGAAATCGAGCTGGGCAACATCGCGCTGTGTAGCCAGGCGGAAGCTGGTCTGCTCACTGGCCTGCCAGGTCAGCGTGATGGATGGTTTGGGGTAGGAAAACTCGCGCGACTGAACGGCATCGCCGGTCTGCTCGATTAGCGAGAATTCATAGCGCAGGCCGGATTCGAGATTGAGGCTGTCACTGATGGCCCAGACATGATTGATGAAGGCTTCGGCGCGGCGTTCCTCGACGCGGGTGCTGGCCACCGGCAGGGCAATCGGTGTGACGGTGTTGCCGTCATCGTATTGCAGGTCGAGATAGGTATCGCGCCAGTTGACGGCGGCTTCGGCTCCGAACTCGATCGTGTGCTGGTCATTGGCGGTGAAGTTGAAGCTCTGCCGGAAAACCGTCTCGGAATTGTGCGCATTGGCGACATAGATAATGGCGTCGACGAAATTACCCGGATCATAGGTCTCGAAGGGCTCGGGTCCGTCATCGTAAAAGAAACGCCGCCAGAGCACGGTCGATGTCGAGGACAGGCGGTCGCTGAAATCATGGTTCAGCGTGCCGGTCAGTGATCCGCCGCTGCCGTAATTCGTGGTCTGCGATTGTTCGAAACGGATGAGAGACGGCATGTTGCCGGCAAAGCCCGTGACCTCGGATGTCTGATGGCGTTGCCAGACCCAGGTGTAGGCGCGGCCGTCGATCTGGATGCGCGTATTGTCGCCCAGATGACGCGCAAGCGAGGCGGTGGCGATCGTTTCCGCGTAACGGCGCTGTTCATTATCATAGCGGGATTCAATCTGGTTTCCGGCGCCATCGAAAAGCGATTCATAGCGGCGGATGCGCGGGCCTCTGACATCCGTCTCCAGCCCCAGATTGATGTCGGTTTCGCCTCGGGTGAAAGAATAGGCCAGTTCGCCAATACCGCCGATGCGTGAACCGTCGAAATGCGAGGCGCGCAAACGCCAGGATGCGGCGGAGCCGGCGCCTTCGCGCAGGATGACATTTACCAGCCGCGCATGGCCGCGCATCTCGTATTCGGGCACCGGCTCGCGGATCAGTTCAATGCGTTCGACATCTTCAGCGGAGATCCGCTGCAGGATGGTTTCCGGAGAAATCGTCTTGTTCGAAGGGCGCCGTCCGTCGATCAGCAGATTGCCGAAACTGTCGGCCAGACCGCGGCGTTCGGTGTCGCCTGCAGACAGTGAGAAGCCGGGAACGCGGCTTACCATGTCCATCGCGGTGACCGGATTGTAGGCGGAAAAGAACTCGGCGCCGAAGCCGACAATCGCCGTGCTGGTGACCGGATTGGACCGCGACATGTCGATGTCCGGAGCGGTGTCCTGAGCGGCCGCCAGGCCGGCACAGCCAAACGCCGTGGCCAGCGCGAATGCGCCGGTTAGAAGTTTCCCTCGCATGAAACCCTATCCCTTTTCAGGCCCCCCGCCCGAATGGAAGGGAACATAGGGGGCTTTCGCCGGGAACTGGATTAAATGCCGGTAATTTCAATCACCAAGCTGCGAGAGGCCGTGATCAGCCTGCGCCGCCGACTGTCAGGCCGCCAATCTTCAGCGAGGGCTGACCGACGCCCACCGGTACGCCCTGTCCGGCCTTACCGCAGACGCCAACGCCGGGATCCATGGAAAAATCATTGCCGATCATCGAGACCCTGGTGAGCGCCGTCGGCCCATCGCCGATCAGCGTGGCGCCCTTGACCGGCTCGGCGACCTTGCCGTCACGGACCCGATAGGCCTCGGTGCACTGGAAGACGAACTTGCCGGAGGTGATGTCGACCTGGCCGCCGCCAAAACCGACAGCGTAAAGGCCATCGTCGAGGCTTTCGAGCATCTCGGCGGGATCGTGCTGGCCGGCCAGCATATAGGTGTTGGTCATGCGAGGCATCGGCATGTGGGCATAGGATTCGCGGCGGCCATTGCCGGTCGGCGCCATATTCATCAGGCGGGCATTCTGCCGGTCCTGCATATAGCCGACCAGGACGCCATCCTCGATCAGCACGGTGCGCTCGGTCGGCGTGCCCTCATCGTCAATCGTCAGCGAACCACGGCGCTTTTCCAGCGTGCCGTCATCAATGACGGTGACGCCTTTGGCCGCCACCTGTTGGCCGATCCTGCCGGCGAAGGCAGACGTGCCCTTGCGGTTGAAATCACCTTCCAGCCCGTGCCCGACGGCTTCGTGAAGAAGTACTGCGGGCCAGCCCGGGCCGAGCACCACATCCATCTGGCCGGCCTTGATGTCGACAGCGTCCAGATTGACCTTGGCAATCCGCAGGGCTTCCTCGGCCATGGCCTTCCAGCTTTCCGGCTTCAGCCAGACCTCGAACGCATCGCGGCCACCGGCCCCGGCCGAACCCGATTCGCGCCGGCCGGCACGCTCCACGGTGACGGCAATATTCAGACGCACCAGCGGGCGGTCATCGGTGCGAAGGTCTCCGTCAGGCCGCAGGATACCGATGATCCGCCGCGAGCCGGCAAGAGACGCGGTGACCTGGACAACTTCGCTGTCGCGAGCGCGCAGATAGGCGTCGATCTCCTGTAAGAGGGCCGATTTTGCTTCAAAGCCCGGTTCGCCGACCGGATCCAGTGCCTCGTAGAGATGGCGGTTCGTCCGGGCAGGCGCCTCGGCCATCTGGCCCGAGCGGCCTTCCCGTGCAGCACCGACAACGCCGGCGGCGCGTTTTACCGCGTCGAGCGTCGGGTCGCTTGAATGCGCATAGCCGACGGCCTCGCCCGACACACAGCGCAGACCGAATCCGCGAATGGCATCAAAGGATGCCGTCTTCAGGCGGCCATCATCAAAGGCCAGGGTTTCCGATGTCCCGTGTTCGAGGAAAAGTTCGCCGTCATCGGCCCCGTCGAGCGCATCGGCGAAAGCGCTGCGCGCGCTGTCGGCATCAAACTCGAAGGGCGAGAACGGATCGCTGGACATGGGTTGGCTCCTGACAGTCTCCTACAGACATAGCCGTGCCAGCCCGCGCTTGCGAGCCTGCCACTGCACAACTTGCAGGAAAGATCAGATTCCGTTGCTGACGCGGAAGCGTTCGAGTTGTTCGCGGGCCTCGTCCCAGTCGGGTGCCCGGGCGGTCGCGGCTCGGAAATCGTCATAGGCCTGAGCGATGCGGCCCATGCGCTCATAGGCAACAGCCCGGTTGAAATAGGCTTTCTCCTCGTCGCGCAGGCCACCTTCCAGCGCCAGCGTCGCGGCCTCGACCGCTTCCTCATAGCGTTCGAGGCGAATCAGCGCGGCGGAGCGGTTCATATCGATCTCGGGAGCGACGAATCCCGAATCATGGGCCAGGTCGAGATCGGCGAGGGCTTCTTCCGGTCGCTCGAGATGTAAAAAGATCACCGCCCGGTTCACCAGAGTGCGGTGACGGTCGCGGGCGCTGAGCTCGTCGGAGGCCAGCGCCAGATCGCACGGTTGAAGCGCCGAGCTGTAGGCGCGCTGCCAGAGCGCATTCTCATAGCACTGGCTGGCGGGCGTGTTGCCGATCACGACCATGGACTGCGCCATAGCGGCGCCAGAGATGACAGAAGCTGCGATTCCCGCGATCACGAACCGGATCATGACGGTGTCTCCGCTAACGAGTACCTAAATAGACATTCCGAACCTAGCAGACCTGCGTGCAATTGGAAATTGGCGGATGAAACAGATGTTTTCCATCGACATTTCCGGCTGGTCCACGTATGCGACAAAAAAGCGCTGAAATCGGCCTGACAGGGCCGGTCGAGGTCTCTATATTCCGCCACATTCCGCGAGGGGGCACTCGTGGCAAAGCAAAATCTTGGGGAAGCCATGCGATTTCTCACCGCACTTTTTGCTCTTTGGACAGGTCTGGCAGCTGTAGCGCTGGCCCAACCCGGAGCACCGACACCGGACGCCATTCATATACGTGAAGCCGTGACACCGGTCATGGAATCGGCCGTCGCCTTCCATAGCCTGGTCATGTACATCATCTCGGCGATCGTCATTCTTGTTCTGGCGCTGTTGCTGTTCGTGATGATCCGCTTCAACCGCCGGGCCAATCCGAACCCGTCGAAGACCAGCCACAATACGCTGATCGAAATCATCTGGACGGCTGTCCCGGTGCTGATCCTGGTGGTCATTGCCGTGCCGTCCTTCCGCCTGCTTTACCTGCAGGATGAGATCCCCGAGGCGGATCTGACGATCAAGGCGGTCGGTTACCAATGGTATTGGGGTTATGAATACGCTGATCTGGGTATCGGCGAATTCTACGCCAACATGGTTCCCGATGAGGAAATCGACGAAGAGGCCGGTCAGCTGCGCCTGTTATCGACGGATTACCCGCTGGTGGTCCCGGTCAATGCCACGGTGCGTCTGAACGTTACCGCTGCTGACGTGATCCACTCTTGGGCGATGCCGAATTTCGGCGTGAAGATGGATGCCATTCCGGGCCGTCTGAACGAGACCTGGTTCCGCGCCGAGCAGGAAGGTGTCTATTACGGCCAGTGTTCGGAATTGTGCGGGCTGCGCCACGCTTTCATGCCGATCGAAATTCATGTTGTTCCCCAGGACGTCTTTGATGCCTGGGCAGAGGCGGCGGCTGAAGATGTTGATGCCGGCCGCACTCTGATTGCCGAATACCAGTCCGGCGTTCGCGAAACGCAAATGGCCGCGCGCTGAGGAGAAGAGATATGTCTGACGCTGTAACTCATCACGACGAGCACGACGATCACACGCCCAGCATGTGGGACCCCCGCCGCTGGCTTTTCTCCACCAACCACAAGGACATCGGCACGATGTACCTGGTGTTCGCGATCGTCGCGGGAATTATCGGTTTTGCCATGTCCGGCGTCATCCGCTGGGAGCTGGCAGAGCCAGGCATCCAGGTGTTCAACGGCACGTCCATCCTCGGACAGCTGGCGGCCAATGAGCACTCCTATAATGTGTTCGTGACCGGCCACGGCCTGGTCATGGTGTTCTTTGTTGTCATGCCGGCCATGATTGGCGGCTTCGGCAACTGGTTCGTTCCCATCCAGATCGGCGCGCCGGACATGGCGTTCCCGCGGATGAACAACATTTCCTTCTGGCTGCTGCCGTTCGCTTTCGCCCTGCTGCTGATCTCGCTGTTCGTTCCGGGCAATGGTGCCGGTAACGGTTTTGGCGGTGGCTGGGTGATCTATCCGCCGCTATCGACATCGGGACACCCCGGACCGTCGATGGACTTTGCGATCCTGTCGCTGCACCTCGCCGGTGCCTCTTCCATTCTCGGCGCGATCAACTTCATCACGACCATTTTCAACATGCGTGCACCAGGCATGACCATGCACAAAATGCCGCTGTTCGTTTGGTCGATGCTGATTACCGCCTTCCTTTTGCTACTGGCTCTGCCGGTTCTGGCAGGCGCCATCACCATGCTGCTGACCGACCGCAACTTCGGAACGACCTTCTTCGATCCGGCCGGTGGCGGTGATCCGGTGATGTTCCAGCACCTGTTCTGGTTCTTCGGTCACCCGGAAGTGTACATCATGATCCTGCCGGGCTTCGGCATGATCTCGCACATCGTATCGACCTTCTCGCGCAAGCCGGTTTTCGGTTATCTGGGCATGGCTTATGCCATGATCGCGATCGGCTTCATCGGCTTCATCGTGTGGGCGCACCACATGTACACGGTCGGCATGGCGGTTGACCTGAAGGCCTATTTTGTGGCGGCCACGATGATCATTGCCGTGCCGACGGGCATCAAGATCTTCTCGTGGATTGCGACGATGTGGGGCGGTTCGATCGAGTTCAAGACCCCGATGGTCTGGTCTATCGGCTTCATCTTCCTGTTCACCGTTGGCGGTGTGACGGGTGTGATGCTGGCCAATGCCGGTATCGACCAGTTCTTGCACGACACCTATTACGTGGTGGCGCACTTCCACTATGTGCTGTCGCTGGGTGCGATCTTCGCCATCTTTGCCGGTTTCTACTACTGGATCGAGAAGATGAGCGGCTACAAGTATTCCGAATTCCTCGGACAGCTGCACTTCTGGATCACCTTTATCGGTGTGAACCTGATCTTCTTCCCGCAGCACTTCCTGGGCCTGCAGGGCATGCCGCGCCGCTATGTTGACTATCCTGACGCGTATGCGCTGTGGAACCATGTCTCCTCGGTGGGATATCTGATCACCGCTGTGGGTACGCTGGTCTTCTTCGTGATGCTGGCAGATATCTTCCTGCGCCGCCGCAAGGGTGTCGCCAATCCGTGGGGCGAGGGTGCCACCACGCTGGAGTGGACGCTGTCTTCTCCGCCGCCTTTCCACCAGTTCAATGAACTGCCGGTGGTGAAGTCGGACAATCACTAGAAACGGAACCGGGGCGAGGGCAATCTCGCCCCGGACTGTCATTGAACCTACTATGGCCACGCGAACAAACATCGCTGTGACGGGTAATACCGCGTCCTCCCCCGCTGAATGGCGGGACTATATCGCGCTGATGAAGCCGCGCGTGATGACGCTTGTCGTGTTTACGGCCTTTGCCGGCTACATCGCTGCGCCAACAGGCCTGCACCCGGTCATGGCGGTGATCTCGCTTCTGGCGCTGGCCATGGGAGCCGGAGCTGCCGGCGCGCTGAACATGGCGTATGATGCCGACATTGACGCCACCATGCGCCGGACCCGCCTGCGTCCCGTTCCGCTGGGCCGCGTGCGCCAGGAAGACGCCTACGGTTTCGGCCTGGTCATGGCGGCCATTTCTGTCTTGCTGATGGCGCTGGCGTCGAACTATCTGGCGGCCGGCCTGCTGGCCTTCTCGATCTTCTTCTACGCGATCATCTACACGATGATCCTGAAACGCCGCACCGCGCAGAATATCGTGATCGGTGGTGCCGCCGGCGCGTTCCCGCCAATGATCGGCTGGGCTGCTGCCAGTGGCACGGTCACGCTGGACGCGGTGATCCTGTTTGCGATCATCTTCCTGTGGACGCCGCCACATTCCTGGGCGCTGGCGCTCTACAAGGCCGGTGATTATGCCGCCGCGGAAGTGCCGATGATGCCCGTCGCCAAGGGCGCCAAGCGGACCCGTCTGGAAATCCTGGTCTATTCGCTGGTGCTGACGCCGTTTGCGCTGGCTCCGGTTCTGACCGGTCTGGGCGGATGGCTCTATGGGGCCGTTGCCGTGTTTGGCGGTGCGATCTTCCTCCTTCTCGCCTGGCGGATCTTTGTGTCCCGTGCGGGTGAGGCCGGTTCTGCGGAAGAGGGCGCGCTCTATGCGGTGCGCGCCGGGGACAAGGCGGCCCGCGATCTCTTTGCCTATTCGATCGGCTATCTCGCCGCGCTGTTTGCGGCGCTGATCGCCGAGCACGCGCTGGGTGCCTATGCGGCGACGCCACTGGGAGGCCTGCTGTGAGCGAGACCACGCCCCCGACCGTCGAGGAAACCGGAGCGGAAAAGCCCCCGGCAAACAACGCGCAGGCCCGTCAGGATTTCATCAAGGCGCGTGGCCGCCGTAATGTGATGATCGCGTGGTCACTGGTGGCCTTCATGGTGATCGTGTTCTCGATCACGGCGATCCGGCTGACGCAAAACATGGCGGCGCGTGAGGCCGCAATCGTGGAGGAGGAAAGTGATGAATCGCTGGCTGCAGAATAAGAATTCGCGCCTGCTGATAACGCTTTCCGGCGTCGCGATTGCCATGGTCGGCGCGGCTTATGCGGCGGTGCCGCTGTATAATCTGTTCTGTCAGGTGACCGGCTATGGCGGCACCACGCAGGTGGCCGAGACCGGCGCCGATCATGTGATCGAGCGGACGGTCGAGGTGCGCTTCGATGCCAGCCGCGCGCGCGATCTGCCGTGGACGTTCGAGCCGATGCAGACCTCGATGACGGTGCAGGTTGGTGAAACCGCGCTGGCCTATTACCGCGCGACCAATAATTCGGACCATCCGATCACCGGCATGGCGACCTATAATGTGACGCCGTTCAAGGCGGCACCGTATTTTTCCAAGATCGAATGCTTCTGTTTTACAGAGCAGACCCTTCAACCCGGTGAGAGCATTGAAATGCCGGTCCTGTTCTTCGTTGATCCGCTGATCGACGAGGAGCGCCGCATGGACGATGTCCGCACCATCACGTTGTCATATACTTTCTTTGAACAGGAATCGGACGAATCATCCGCGACAGGTCGCCGCTAGGCGGCAAGCGGGCATTGATCCGTAACCAGAGCGCAGGTATCAGACTTTCAAATCGTCCGGGGACGACGACTCGCAGGAGACAAGGACATGGCCGGTCACGCCGTCAAACACGATTACCATCTCGTCAATCCGAGCCCATGGCCGTTTGTCGGATCGATGTTCGCCTTCATCATGATGCTGGGCGCCGTCATCTGGATGAAGGGCCTGGTGGAAGGCAGCTTCTGGTTTGGAGAAGGCCAGCCGATCGTGTTCGCGATCGGTTTCCTGGGCGTTCTCTATACGATGTATGGCTGGTGGAGCGACGTGATCAAGGAATCGCGCGCGGGTGACCACACGCCGGTCGTCGACATCGGTCTGCGCTACGGCATGATCCTTTTCATCCTGTCGGAAGTCATGTTCTTCGTGGCCTGGTTCTGGATGTTCTTCGAGGCGGCGCTGTTCTACGATGTCCGCGCGGGCGGCAGCTGGGATGCCATCGCCATCGGCGCCGATTTCTCCGGTTGGGAAAGCTGGCCGCCGCCGGGCGTGGAGACCTTTGATCCCTGGCATCTGCCGCTGATGAACACGCTGATCCTGTTGTTGTCCGGCACGACGGTGACCTGGGCGCACCATGCGCTGCAGCATGGTGACCGCAAGGGTGCCATCCAGGGCCTGATCCTGACCGTTCTTCTGGGCCTCAGCTTTACCGGCGTCCAGTTCTACGAATACACGCACGCCCATTTTGCCTTTGACGGCAATCTCTATGGTGCGACCTTCTTCATGGCGACTGGCTTCCACGGTGCGCACGTGATCATCGGAACGCTGTTCCTCGCTGTCTGCCTGATCCGCCTTCTGCGCGGCGGCATGACACCGCAGAAGCATTTCGGTCTCGAGGCTGCGGCCTGGTACTGGCACTTTGTCGACGTGGTCTGGCTGTTCCTGTTTGCCTTCGTCTACGTCACCTTCCAGTAAGGCATGACCAACGTCTCTCCCTTCGCCGCAGGCTTGCAGGGCCGCTGCCCGCGCTGCGGCGAAGGACAGATGTTTGATGGCTTCCTGAAAATCGCTGATCACTGCGAGGTCTGCGACCTCGATTACGGCTTTGCAGATGCCGGCGACGGCCCCGCCGTCTTCGTGATGTTTCCGGCCGGATTTGCCGTGGTGATCCCGGCACTGTTGCTGGAAGTCTCGGTGCGCCCGCCGATCTGGGTTCACATGCTGTTATGGCTGCCATTGACGCTGCTGATCTGCATCCTGCTGCTGCGTCCTTTCAAGGGCGTCCTCTTCGCGCTGCAGTACAAGCACGCTGCCGAGGAAGCCCGCTTCAACGACGAGCACTGACACAAGGAACACGATGTTCCGGCCGCTCCCCGTCCTGACCGCTGTCACCCTGCCTGCGCTGGCCCTGCTGATCTGGCTGGGGGCCTGGCAATGGGGGCGCATGGGTGACAAGGCCGAGGCGATCGCGGCCTGGGAAATGCGGGCGATCAGCGCGCCGGTATCGCTTGAAGAAGCGTTATGCGGCGATGCGGGGCCAGTTATTGGCCGTCTGGTTCTGCCGCCGCGCGAGGCTGATGAGCGGTCTATCCGATACCAGGGACGATCGCTATCCGGTGAGCCGGGCTGGCGTCTGGTTCATGCCGTGCCGCTTCCGGCGTGCTTTGGTGACGGGATGGGCGCGCCTGTTCTGGTGCAATGGGGGTTCGAGCCCCTGCGGGGCGGCGAGACGGTAATCTCGGAGACGCTGACGATTACCACGCCGTCAGCAGCCGGCGCATTCACGCCGCCCAACGAGGTCGAGGCGCGGATATTCTACCGGTTTGAACCGGACGAGCTGGGCGCAGCGCTTGGTGTCGAGAATATCGAGACCACTTTCTGGCTGATTGAAGGGTCGGATGAATTGCCCGCCGAGCTGGCGCAGGTGCCGCCGGGCCAGCATCTGGGCTATGCGCTGACGTGGTGGGGCATCGCGCTCGGCCTGATGGGCGTCTATCTGGTGCTGCATGTGCAGCAGGGCCGGTTGCGCTTCACCCGGCGTTAGCGGGTTTCTGCTAGAAGCGGCTTCTCCAATCCTGAGGCAGGCTCATGGCGCTGTGGCGCGAGGAATATTCCCCGATCGAACTCGAGACCCGTGATCTGGTGCTGAGAGCGCCCAGAGCTGATGATTATGAGGCCTGGGCGAAGTTGCGGGCGGCGAGCCGCCGCAATACCGAACCCTGGGAACCGGCCTGGACCGAGGACGAGCTGACGCGCACCGCCTATCGCGGCCGGTTGCGGCGGTATGATCTCGACTGGAAGGACGGGCGCGGGGCGCCCTTCTTCATCATTCGCAAGGAGGGCCAGATCCTCATCGGGGCGTGCAATCTCAACAATATCCGACGCGGCGTTATGCAATCAGCCGATATCGGCTACTGGATCGGCACGCCCTATGTGCGCAAGGGCTATGCACGTCAGGCCATCCGCCGTGTGCTGGCCTTTGCCTTCAACGAGCTGGCGCTGAACCGGGTGGAAGCGGCTGTGCAGCCTCAGAACGCCGCCTCGCGCAAGCTGCTGGAGGATATCGGCTTCCAGTATGAGGGCTGCGCGCGCGGCCTGTTGAAAATCGCTGGCGAATGGCGTGATCATGACCGGCTCTCCTATCTGGCGAGGGACCGCGGCGATGGCTGAGCCGATCCTCGTTGCAGCCGCCTGGGCATCAGGGGCCGTGGCCTTCCTGATCGACAGGGAGAGGGTGCAATTCGAGGGCAATATCCAGAGCCTGGGACTTCTCAAAAGTGATTACGCGCTGGCAGCCCTGGCGGAAAAGCTGGCGCCGGCAGAGCGGGCGGATTTCGCACATGCGATTGCCGCCGGCGCGATTGACCTGCGTGTCCGCCTTGTCGGGGACAAGGGGGCTGTTCGCTATCTGCGCTTTATTGGCCGGCGGGAGGGTGATGGCCCGCTGACCGGGCTGGTGCTGCCGGCTGGCCTGTTCTCGCTCGATGCCCGCGACCAGCTGAACCGCGAGAACCGGGTGGCCGCCGCCGTCGAGGACGGAGAGATCCTGGCGCACTACCAGCCCATCGTTTCGCTGGAGACCGGCGAGCTGGCCGGTTTCGAAGCGCTGGCCCGCTGGGACCGGCCGGGTGTCGGCCTGATCGGTCCGGATGATTTCATACCATTGGCCGATGATCTCGATCTTCTGGGCAAGATCGGTGCGCAGGTGCGCCGCACGGCCGCCAATGATTTGTCCGCGTGGAAAGCCGCCGCACCCGAAGCACCCCTGTTCATTGCGGCCAATGCGACAGTCAGTGAATTGCTGTCGGACGGTTTTGCAGCGGCCCTGATCGACGCCGTCGGACAGGCGGATCTGCGGGCAGGCAGCTACAAGCTGGAGATCGCCGAGACGGAAATCATGAAACAGCCCGAAGCGGCCGAAAAAGTGATGGCCGAGCTGAAGGCGGCCGGCATCACGCTGGCGCTGGATGATTTTGGTACCGGCTATTCCTCACTGTCGCGGCTGGATGAATTCAGCTTTGATACCGTCAAGATCGACCGCTATTTCGTGCGCGCCATGGCGTCCTCGCCGAGTGCCACGAAAGTCGTCGAATCTGTCCTGCAGCTGGCGCGCCATTTCGGCATGACCGTGGTCGCCGAAGGCATCGAGGATGAAGAAACAGCTCGCCTCCTCGCCGATATGGGCTGCGATTACGGGCAGGGATTCCGCTTTGCCGGAGCGCTGGCACCGCAACTGGCTTCAGAAATCGTGAAATCGGGACTGACAGGGCGGATCAGGCCGCCCGCCGGTCAGGCATGACCTGATATCGCGGAGAGATGGGCCGGATTGACGCCGATCTGCTCCAGCGCCCGCTCCCATTTGTTCTCGAACCGGTCATCGAAAATCAGGCCCTCATCCGGGTCGGCTACCAGCCAGGCGCTGGCCTGCAATTCATCTTCCAGCTGACCAGGCCCCCAACCTGCATAGCCCAGCGCCAGAACGGCCTGCCGTGGTGGATGATCGGACGCCATGGCATCCAGAACCTCGCGCGTGGCGGTCAGGCAGATATTGCTGGATACCCGCATTGTGGCGGCTTCATGAGAGAAATCCGGTGTGTGCAGGACAAAGCCACGATCGGCATCGACCGGACCGCCATTCAGGACGGCGCGGTCGGGCAGAACGATATCGCTTTCAATGCCCAGTTGGTCGAACAGGGTGGGCAGGCGTAAATCCTCGACCGGATTATTGACGGCGATGCCCATCGCGTGTTCGTCGTCATGATCACAAATATAGATCAGGGCGCGATCAAAGCGCGGATCACCGATCGCAGGGCTTGCGATCAGCAGCTTTCCAGTGAGATATCCTTCGCCGGGCATGACCACATGCTCCACCGAAAAAGGGGACACGTAAAGCCGTGTTCCCGCTATTCAGACAAGAAGTGATCAGGCAAGATCAATTCAAACGCGAGATTGCGAGGAGATTCTCCCATGACGATTGCCAAGGGTGACAAGCTGCCGGACGTCAAGTTCGGAAAAATGACAGCAGATGGGCCGACACAGGTTTCGACCGGCGACATCTTTACCGGAAAAACCGTGGCGCTGTTTGCTGTGCCGGGGGCTTTCACGCCCACCTGCTCGGCCAAGCACCTGCCGGGCTTTGTGGAAAAAGCCGATGAATTGCGGGCCAAGGGCGTCGATACGATCGCCTGCGTGTCCGTGAATGATGTGTTCGTCATGAATGCCTGGGGCAAGGACCAGGGCGTTGGCGAGGATATTGTGATGCTGGCGGACGGAAATGGCGATTTCGCCAAGGCCACCGGCCTGATGATGGACGGTTCCGGTTTCGGCATGGGCCTGCGGTCGCAACGCTTTTCCATGCTGGTCAAGGACGGGGTCGTCGAGATCCTGAATACGGAAGAGCCGGGTGATTTCCGCAATTCGAGCGCGGAACACATGCTGAGCCAGCTCTAGAAGACAGAAGGGGAGAGACCTCATGGGTGAGTTGATCTTTATCGGTGTTATCGTCGTTCTGGCGCTGGTTCTTATTTCCAGAACGATCAAATCGGTGCCTCAGGGCATGGAATACACGGTGGAACGCTTCGGACGCTTCACGCGAAAGCTGACGCCGGGGCTTCACTTCATCGTGCCGTTCATCGATGACGTCCGATACAAGATCAACATGCGCGAGCGCGTGCTCGACGTGCCCAAGCAGGAGGTGATCACCAAGGATAATGCCATGGTTTCGGTTGATGCCGTGGTGTTCATCCAGGTGATCGAGGCTGCAAGGGCCGCCTATGAGGTCGACAATCTGGACTTCTCAATCGTCAATCTGGCGATGACCAATGTACGGACCGTGGTCGGATCAATGGATCTCGACCAGGTCCTTTCCAACCGTGATGACATCAATGCACGTCTGCTGTCAGTGATCGATGCGGCGACCAATCCCTGGGGTGTGAAAGTCACCCGGATCGAGATCCGTGACCTGTCACCACCGCCGGACATTACCGAGGCCATGGCCCGGCAAATGAAAGCCGAGCGCCTGAAGCGTGCGGAAATCCTGGAAGCCGAGGGCGAGAAGCAATCGGAAATCCTGCGCGCTGAAGGTCAGAAACAGTCCCAGATCCTGGAGGCCGAGGGCCGCAAGGAAGCCGCCTTCCGGGACGCCGAGGCGCGTGAGCGCCTGGCCGAAGCGGAAGCAAAGGCCACCGAGGCCGTCTCGAAGGCGATCTCGGAGGGCGACCTGAACGCGGTGAACTACTTTCTGGGTCAGAAATATGTCGAGGCTTTCGCCAAGCTGGCGGAAAGCGATCAGCAGAAAACCGTCATCATTCCGGCGGAATTCTCGAACATCGTGTCTACCGTCATGGGTGTTGGCGAGCTGGCCAAGGCGGCGCGCGATGCAGCCAAGGATGCGGCTCAGCAGAGCCGCGGCAGCGTTCCGCCAACCGAGTAGGGGAGGTCTGAATGGATATTCTTATCGGGTTTCTTGAAGGCCTGAATCTCTGGTGGTGGCTGGGCATTGCCGCAGCTCTGCTGATTACGGAACTGCTCACCGGGACCACCTATATCCTCTGGCCGGCGGCTTCGGCTTTTGTGACAGCCTTGATTGCCAGCTTTGTCGGCTGGCCGGTCGAGCTCTTCATTTTTGCCGGTCTGGGCGTTGCTTTCCTTGTGCTCGGCGACCGCTTTGTGAAACCCCGTCTGAAAAGCGGTTCCGATAGCGGGCTGAACAGCCGTGCGACCTATCTCGTCGGTGAACGGGTGACCATTGTCAGCGCCTTCACGGAAGGCAAGGGCAGGGTTCGTCATGGCGACACGGAATGGGCGGCCAAATCCCATGACGGGTCGGACCTAGCCGAAGGCACGAGCGCGATCGTCGATGCGCTGGATGGAACGCGTCTGGTGGTGAAGGCCTAGCGGCCGAACCTACATCAGGCTGGCATCGCGCATCTGGGCAATTGCCAGCCGGGCCAGTTCATCGGCGCGATCGTTTTCAGGATGGCCGGAATGGCCCTTGATCCATTCCCAGGTCACATCATGCCGGGCGGCGGCCTCTTCCAGCTCCACCCAGAGATCCGCATTCTTGACCGGTTTTTTGGCGGCTGTTCTCCAGCCATTCTTCTTCCAGCCATGGATCCATTTGGTGAGGCCGTCCTTCACATAGGTGGAATCGGTGACCAGCCTGACCGGCTTTCCTTTGCCCTTGATGGCTTTCAGCGCCTGGATCGCGGCCATCAATTCCATCCGGTTATTGGTCGTCTCCGGTTCGGCGCCCGAGATTTCCTTGCGGTGGCCCTTCCATTCCAGAATCGCGCCCCAGCCGCCGGGGCCGGGATTGCCGGAACAGGCCCCGTCCGTGTGGATGGTGATCAGGCCCATCAGCTGGCCTTCACAGGGTATTTCTTCGATAGATCGGCAATCCCCGCTTTCACCAGCTCTTCGAGCACGTCCATATCGATATCTTCCAGCTTGTTGATGTAGAGGCAGGACTTGCCCAGCTTGTGTTTGCCGAGCCGCGCCAGGATCGGTCCGTAATCCTGATATCCCGGCAGGATGTAAACCGTGAGGCTGGTTTTCCTCGGGGAAAAGCCGGTGGCCATGAAGTCGCCTTCCCGGCCGCTGTCATACTTGTAGTGATACTCACCAAAACCAATGATGGAGGGTCCCCACATGCGGGGCTTCCAACCTGTGACTCTTTCGAAAAATTCCAGCAGAACAAGGCTCTGTTCGCGGCGTTTTTCCGGTTCGATTCCGGCCAGAAAATCGCGCGGTGTCACATCTGTCTTCTGCGTCTTGTTTTCACTCATTCGGCGGCCTCGCTGGAGAGAATCCTCGGAAGCTTGAAGACCACATCCTCGTCGGTGACGCGCAGTTCTTCAACCGAGGTCTCGAAGCGCTCGCCGATGGCTGTGATGAGATTTTCGACCAGCGTCTCGGGAGCCGAGGCTCCGGCGGTAATGCCGACCGTTCCGGCGGTATCAAGAATCGGCCAGTCAACAGCATCGGCATCCTCGACCAGAGCCGCATGGCGCGCACCCGCGCGCACTGCCACTTCGACAAGGCGCTTGGAATTGGAAGAGGTTTCAGAGCCGATCACCAGAACCACATCGCATCGCTCCGCCATCGCCTTGACGGCCGCTTGGCGGTTTGTGGTGGCGTAACAGATGTCTTCCTTGTGAGGCGCGGCAATCGCCGGGAAGCGTTCTTGCAATATGCCGACAATTTCGGCCGTATCGTCCACTGACAGCGTTGTCTGGGTCACGAAAGCCAGCTTGTCCGGCTGCTTTGGCTGGAAATTCCGTGCGTCCTCGACCGTTTCGACCAGCTGGATGACACCGTCCGGCAATTGCCCCAGCGTGCCGACGACTTCAGGGTGCCCGGCATGACCGATCAGCACGATTTCAGCGCCATTGTTATAATGGCGCTGGGCTTCAACATGGACCTTGGACACAAGCGGGCAGGTGGCGTCGACATAGATCATGTTCCGCCGTTCGGCTTCGGCGGGCACGGATTTCGGCACGCCATGTGCGGAAAACACGACCGGACGGTCGGTCGGCGCCTCATCCAGTTCCTCGACAAAGACAGCGCCGATTTTCTGCAAGCGCTCTACAACGTGCCGGTTATGGACAATTTCATGGCGCACATAGACGGGCGCCCCGAACCTGGCGATGGCCTGTTCAACAATCTGGATGGCCCGATCCACGCCCGCGCAAAACCCCCTCGGGGCGGCAAGGACAACGTTCATTTTGCGTCGAGACGTCATTTCCGGTCCATCATCTGCTGTCATGCCGTTGCGGCATGCCTATAGGCATCGTAAGACCCTCACATAATAAACCGTCTGTCCGGAGTCATCATCCATGCGTTGGTCTGTTCTTTGTGTTGCAGCAATTCTTGGCGGGTGCAGCACTGCTTCCGATATCATCGCGTCCGCTCCGGACAATCCGGGCCCATGCCCGTCTGCCCTGACCCTTTATGATGCGCACCGCATTGTCGAGGTGACAGAGGAGCCGGCCACCATCCAGTCGGTTGCCTTTACAGGCGAGATCAATGGCGTGCGTTCGCTTTGCCGCTACTTCGAGGAACAGCCGATCAATTCCAATCTCGAGATCGATTTCGGCTTCGGACGGGGACAGGCTGCCGCAGGTTCGGAACATACCTATACCTATTTCGTTGCCGTCACACGCCGTGACCGCGTTGTGATCCATCGCGAGGAATTCCCGATCCGTGTCCGATTCCCGGAAGGGCAGGACCGCGTCTACATGACCGAGACAATCGATCGCATCACCATTCCCCGTGCGACGGCCACCACATCCGGCGGAAATTTCGAGATCATCGTCGGTTTTGTTCTGACCGACGAACAGCTGGCCTGGAACCGGTCCGGCCAGCGTTTCCGCGTGAATGCGGGCCAATCCCAGGATTAATGGCATGACCAGCATTGTCGAACAGCTCACCGCGCGGGTTGGCGCGGCGTTTTCGGCCATCGGACTGCCGGAAGAGCTGGGACAATGCCTGGAATCAGACCGGCCTGATCTGGCGCCCTATCAGTGCAATGGTGCCATGGCGGCCGCCAAGCTGGCCAAGAAGGCACCGCGGGCTGTGGCCGAGGAGGTCTTGGCGCAGCTCGCCGGCGATCCGCTGCTGGAAACGGTCGAGATTGCCGGGCCCGGTTTTCTGAACTTCACGCCGGTTGCGTCTGTCTATTCCGGCCGGGCCAATGAAATCGCTGCCGATGATCGCTCCGGGGCGGTTGCTGTCGCCGAGCCGCGAACGGTGATGATTGATTTCGGTGGTCCCAATGTGGCCAAGCCGATGCATGTCGGGCATCTACGCTCATCGGTGATCGGCGACAGCCTGCAACGCCTCTTCCGTTTCCGCGGTGATACGGTGATCTCCGACATCCATCTGGGTGACTGGGGCTATCAGATGGGCCTGCTGGTCACCGAGCTTCAGTCCGAACAGCCGGACCTTCCCTATTTTGATGCGGATTTTCAGGGTGAATACCCGACCGAGCCGCCGGTAACGATCGAGGATCTCTCGCGGCTCTACCCGCAAGCGGCCGCTGCGGCGAAGGAAGACGAGGAGCGCGCCGCGAAAGCCCGTAAAGCGACGGCGGAGCTGCAGGCCGGACGCCGCGGCTACCGCGCCCTGTTGGCGCATTTCATTGCGGTTTCGATCGAGGCGCTGAAACAGGATTTCAACGCGCTGGGCGTGCATTTCGACCTGTGGAAGGGCGAAAGCGACGTCAATGATCTGATCCCGGGACTGGTCGAGGATTTCAAGGCGCGCAAGGTTGCCGAACCGTCCGAGGGGGCATGGGTCGTCCGCGTCGCCCGCGAGGATGACAAGAAGGAGCTGGCGCCGCTGATCCTCGTTTCGTCGCAGGGTTCCGCGCTCTACGGCACGACCGATTTGGCGACCATTCTCAATCGCCGGCAGAACCAGGACCCGGATCTTATCCTGTATGTGGTTGATCTCGGCCAGTCGGACCATTTTGAACAGGTCTTCCGCGCCGCCTACAAGGCCGGCCTCGCGGAAGAAGACACGCTGGAGCATATCAAGTTCGGCACGGTCAACGGGCCGGACGGGAAGCGTCTGCGGACCCGGGCTGGTGGTACATTTCGTTTGGCCGATCTGATCGGCGAGGCCTTCGAGCGCGCCAAGTCCCGCCTGCACGAGGCCGGGCTGGGCGAGGAATTGCCGGCGGGCGAATTCGACGCCGTGGCGCGCATGGTGGCCAATGCGGCGATCAAGTTTGCCGATCTGCAGAATTTCCGGACGACGAACTACATTTTCGAGCTCGACCGGTTTGTGTCCTTCGAGGGCAAGACCGGCCCCTATCTCCTGTATCAGGCAGTGCGGGTGAAATCGATCATGCGCAAAGCTGACGCGGAAGGCTTGAAGCCGGGCGAAATCATTGTCGGCGAAGCCGCCGAGGCGGCGCTGGTGCGCAAGCTGGACGGGTTCGATGCGGCGCTGAAACGCGCCTATGAACAGCGTGCGCCCAACCATGTCTGCGAGCATGTCTATTCGCTCGCCCAGGCCTTTTCGTCATTCTATGCGGCCTGTCCGATCCTGCCGGAAAAGGACGCTGCCATCCGTGCTTCGCGTCTGGCACTGGCGCAAGCCACGCTGCGCCAGCTTGAGCTGGGCCTGTCGCTGATCGGGCTGGATGCTCCGGAGAAGATGTAGCGCAATCGCGATTGACTCTTATTGCGCGCACTCTAAACCTCGACAAATCCCGTCCCCGCGGGAGAGACCGGCGAATAAGGCCGGCGCCGAAGGCGCAACCGCCCCGGAAACGCTCAGGCAGAAGGACCGCGGGATGACGAAACGCTGGAAAGCGGGCAGCGCAGGCTGCTCCACCGAAGGAGCAAGCAAGGGAGGGTCATCTTCCTCTTGCGGAATCTCTCAGGTCCATCCGACAGCGGGGGCCGTCCGGTACGCCGGACAAGCCGGCAACGGGGCACGCCAACATGACCGATACGCTGCGGACACCGCTATATGACCTTCATGTCGAGCTGGGCGCGAAAATCGTGCCTTTTGCCGGATATGACATGCCGCTGCAGTATGAAGGCATCATGGCCGAGCATAATCACACGCGGGATGCGGCCGGCCTGTTTGATGTCTCGCACATGGGCCAGGCGCATTACACCGGTGATGAAGCCGCGCTGGAAAAGCTGATCACGGCGGATCTGTCGGCACTGGCGCCGGGCGAGCAGAGATACACGCTGTTGCTGAATGATCAGGGCGGCATCATGGACGATCTGATGGTCTCGCGCCCGTTCGGCGATGATGGCTTGTTCCTGGTGGTCAACGCGGCAATGAAGGCCAATGACTTTGCCCATATCGAAGCAAAGACCGGTGGGCCGTTGAACGTGATCGAGGACCGGGCGCTGGTGGCCCTGCAGGGCCCGCAGGCGGCTGACGTGTTCAGCGCCATGGTCCCGGGCGCGGGCGATCTGGTATTCATGCAGTGCGGCGTGTTCGAGCTGGATGGTGTCGAGATCTATGTCTCGCGCTCCGGCTATACCGGCGAGGACGGGTATGAAATTTCCATTCCGGCGGGCCAGGCCGAGGCCATTGTCCGCAAGCTTTTGAGTGACGGACGGGTGAAGCCGATCGGCCTCGGCGCGCGTGATTCGCTGCGCCTGGAAGCCGGGCTCTGCCTCTATGGCCACGACATGGACGAGACAAAGACGCCGGCCGAGGCAACGCTTATGTGGGCAGTGGCCAAGCCGCGCCGCGAGCGGATGGATTTCCCGGGGGCTGCGCGCGTTATGCAGATGTTTGCCGACAAGCCGGCGCGCAAGCGCGTCGGCTTTGTCATGGACGGCGCTCCGGCGCGTGAAGGCGCGGAAATTATCAAGGACGGCAAGACCGTCGGCGTGGTCACATCCGGCGGTTTCGGCCCGACGGTGGGCGGCCCGGTGGGCATGGCCTATGTCGATACCGGACTGGCCGTGCCGGACACGGAGATTGAAATCCTGCTGCGCGGCAAGGCCCGCCCGGCCAGGATCGCGAAAATGCCATTCGTCGAACAACGTTATTACCGGGGCAACTAGCTTTCAGGGGAGGACGCCATGAGCGTGAAATTCACCAAGGATCATGAATGGGTAAAAGTCGAGGGCGATGAGGCCACAGTCGGCATCACCGCCTATGCGGCCGAGCAGCTGGGCGATGTCGTTTTCGTCGAATTGCCGGAAGTCGGAGCCAGTTTCGGCCAGGGCGACGAGATGGCTGTCGTTGAATCGGTCAAGGCTGCTTCGGAAGTCTATGCGCCGGTCTCCGGCGAAGTGACCGCCGTCAACGGCGACCTCGAGGGTGAACCGCAAAAGGTCAATGAAAGCCCGGATGGTGCGGGCTGGTTTGTGAAGCTGAAGCTGTCGGATAAATCCCAGCTCGACGCGCTGATGGATGAAGCCGCCTACAAGGCGCACATTTCCTGATCAAAGGAACTACCGGATGAGATATCTCCCGCTGACGCCGGAAGACCGGCAGGCCATGCTGAGCAAGATTGGCGTTACGTCGATCGATGCTTTGTTTACCGACGTGCCGGAAGCCGCGCGCCTGGACGGGCCGGTGGACCTGCCCGCTCACCAGACCGAGCTGCAGGTTGAACGCGCCCTGTCGAAAATGGCGGCGGAAAACACGCCGGCGTCCAGCGTGCCTTTCTTTGTCGGGGCAGGGGCCTACAAGCACCATGTGCCGGCGACGGTGGACCATCTCATCCAGCGGTCGGAATTCCTGACCGCCTATACGCCTTACCAGCCGGAAATCAGCCAGGGCACGCTTCAGACCCTGTTTGAATTCCAGACCCAGGTGGCGCTCCTGACCGGCATGGATGTGGCCAATGCCTCCATGTATGACGGCTCGACCGCTTGCGGCGAGGCGGTTCTGATGGCGGCCCGCGTGACCAAGCGCAAAAAGGCCGTTCTGGCCGGTTCGCTGCATCCGCACTATGCCGCCACGACGCGGACGACCGCGAAGTATATGGACATCGATATCGTATCCTCTGCGCCGGACCTTTCCGGTCTCGCGGGGATCGCCGAGCTGATCGATGATGAAACCGCCTGTGTGGTGATCCAGACGCCGGATGTGTTCGGCCGCCTGCACGATCTGACCGACATTGCCGAGAAGGCGCACCAGCATGGCGCGCTGGTGATTTCCGTCTTTACCGAGCCGGTATCGCTGGGCCTGGTAAAGTCGCCAGGTGAGATGGGCGCGGATATTGCCGTGGGCGAAGGCCAGGGCATTGGTGTCGGCCTCAATTTCGGCGGGCCTTATGTTGGACTGTTTGCCTGCAAGAATGATCGTAATTTTATCCGCAATCTGCCGGGCCGTCTGGCCGGCGAGACGGTGGATGCCGATGGCCGCCGCGGCTATGTGCTGACGCTATCGACGCGGGAACAGCATATCCGCCGCGACAAGGCGACGTCCAACATCTGTACCAATTCCGGCCTGTGCGCGCTGGCCTTCACCATCCACATGACGCTGCTGGGCGAGAAAGGGCTGACCCGTCTGGCCCGGATCAACCACGAAACGGCCTGCGATCTGGCGGACCGGCTGTCATCCATCGATGGTGTCGAACTGGTGACAGACAGTTTCTTCAACGAGTTTGCGCTGCGCCTGCCGAAGCCGGCCGCCGGCGTGCTGGATGCACTGGTCGAGAAGGGCGTTCTGGGCGGGATTGCCGCTTCGCGCCTCTATCCGGGCGAACTGGAGGATATCCTCATTGTCGCGGCGACCGAGACCAATTCCGATGATGACCTCGCGGCCTTCGAGACCGCCCTGCGGGAGGTGTTGTGATGGGAATGAACACACAAGGCCGTCCGACGCGCCTGGCGCAGGATGTCGACCCAGGCGCTTATGATGACACGCTCTCGGGTTCGCGCGGCCTGGAACAGGCTGAACCGCTATTGTTCGAGCGCGGCTCACTGGATGTGACCGGTGTCGATCTGCCGGAACCGAAAGGTACGCAATCGCGCCTCGGCAATGTCGAGCGGAAAGGCGTTATCGGACTGCCGGGTCTCTCCGAGCCGGAGGCGATGCGCCATTATGTGCGCCTGTCGCGCAAGAATTACGCGATCGATCTGGGCCTTTATCCGCTGGGTTCGTGCACGATGAAGCACAATCCCCGCCTCAACGAGAAAATGGCCCGCCTGCCGGGCTTTGCCGATGTTCATCCCCTGCAGCCGGAACAGACGGTGCAGGGCGCCTACAAGCTGATCGAGGAGCTGGCCCGCTGGCTGATGGTGCTGACGGGCACACCGGCGGTGGCGATGAGCCCGAAAGCCGGCGCCCATGGCGAGCTGTGCGGCATGCTGGCGATACGTGCCGCTCTGGATGCGCGAGGTGAAAAGAACCGCCGCCGCGTCCTGGTGCCGGAATCGGCTCACGGGACCAATCCGGCGACGGCTGTGCAGTGCGGCTTTTATTGTGATGCCATTCCGGCAGATGCAACCGGCCGGGTCGACATGGAGGCTTTCAAGGCGAAGCTGGGCGATGATGTCGCCGGCATCATGCTGACCAACCCCAATACGTGTGGCCTGTTCGAGCGGGATATCCGCGAGATTGCCGATCTGATCCACGAGGCGGGCGGCTATTTCTACTGTGACGGCGCGAACTTCAACGCCATTGTCGGCCGGGTGCGCCCAGGCGATCTGGGCATTGATGCGATGCACATCAATCTGCACAAGACCTTCTCCACCCCGCATGGCGGTGGCGGTCCGGGTTCCGGTCCGACGGTTTTCTCCGAAGCGCTGGCGCCCTTCGCACCACTGCCCTTCGTGGTGAAGACCAAGGATGGTGCATCGCTGAAAATGGCCGAGAACGAGTGCGATGTGGACGGGACGGGCGCCACGCCGTTCGGCCGCATGACCGCCTTCCACGGTCAGATGGGCATGTTCACTCGCGCCCTGACCTACATGATGAGCCATGGCTCGGATGGCCTGAAGCAGGCTTCCGAGGACGCCGTTCTCAACGCCAATTACATCCTCGCTTCGCTGAAGGATGTGATGACGCCGGCGTTCGAAGGTACCTGCATGCACGAAGCCCTGTTTGACGACCGTTTCCTCAAGGATACCGGTGTCACCACGCTCGATTTCGCCAAGGCGATGATCGACGAGGGCTATCACCCGATGACCATGTATTTCCCGCTGGTTGTTCACGGGGCAATGCTGATCGAACCGACCGAGACCGAGTCGAAATCGGGTCTCGACCGGTTCTGCGATGTGCTGCGGGGTCTGACAGAAGCGGCAAAGGCCGGTGAAGCCGATCGTTTCCGTGCGGCACCGGTCCACGCGCCGATGCGGCGGCTGGATGAAACGCTGGCGGCCCGTCAGCCGGTTCTGCGCTGGACACCGCCGGTCGCGGACGCTGCGGAATAGGAATGATGACGGCGCCGTAAACTGGCGCCGTCAGTCCTGCTGATCGGGCTTAACTGCCCGCGCACAGATCAGTTCCGGAATAGCCTGTGGCCGAGCCGCCGGGTGGCGGCAAGCAGGGGTTGCTCTATGAAGGTGTAGGTCAGCCCTGCTGCAATGATGCAGCCGGCAACGCCGAGCACCATCATCGCCAGATTGTCGATCCAGCCGATATCCGGAATCAGCAGATTCCAGATATAGGCACCGGCGGCGAGGAAGATCAGGTGTCCGAGGTAGAGGCTGTAGGACCAGTCCCCTAGCTTGACCAGGGCCTGATAGAGCGGTGAGGGGGTTTCAGGCTCGAACTGGACCGTGCCCAGCACGATGAGTGTAACGGGAAGCCCGAAGACCAGAAGGCGCGTCCAGTAGGCCGGGAAGGTCTCGATGGCAAAGGGGTAGAGGGTGATAGCGGTGGCCGCCAGGCCGAGAATGCCCGCCCCGATCGCTGCCAGGGACGCCCAGCCAGGAAGCCGCGGCTGGAAATAGGCAATGGCGGCTCCCAGCAGGAATTCCACGGTCAACGGGTTGAGCAGGAGGATGGTGGTGGGGTTTTGCCGCAGAAGCCCGAAATAGGTGCCTGCCACAATCACACCGAGCCAGGCCGCGAGCGCCGGGATCAGCCAATGTCGGGGCAGAAACAGCAAGGCAGTAAAGACGAGATAGAAATACATCTCGTGAACCAGCGTCCAGCCAACGGCCAGAACCGGCAGTTTCGCCTGCGGCAGCAACAGGAGTGATGGCGGCAAAACCGAAGGATCGAAAGGCTCACCACTCGTGTTGGGGCCCAGAAATATGGCCAGCAGCATCAGCGCCGTAAACACCCAGTAGGGCGGGTAGATCCGCGTGATCCGCTTGTAGAGGAAATAGGCATTATTCCGCGGGCCGGGCACGAAATCCCGTGTCACATGCACCATGACGAAGCCGGACAGAACGAAAAACAGATCCACACCGGCAAAGCCGATGAGGAAAGTGGATGAACTCAGTTCGTCCCCGAGAAACCGGACCTCAATCTGCCAGAGATGGCCGATTACCACGCCCAGAGCGGCAAGGCCCCGCAGGACCTGGATCGAGGTCAGTTGGCGTGCAGCCATCGAAAAACTCCTGCGACCGGGCTTTGCCCGTCACCACTGCTAGCAGTTAAGCTGTGATTCCGCCGATGACAAAGTCTTGAAACCCACAGAATTTCGCCGTTTTTCACTGCCATTGTGTCGGTGAGGCCCTATCGGGGGGCTTGAGCTTCGACTAATCAGACCCACATCTGAGGTCCGGGAGTTATGTCGCCAGATGAATGAGACGCTGAACAATATGAGCAGGGGGCCGATCGGTGGTGTGATCGTCACCGTCCTGCGCATGATTGGCGTCGCGCTCGGACTGGCGTTGATGTTCATCTCCCTGCCCTTGGCAATCGTGACGCCTTTTGTACCGGTGGGCTTGCCGCTCTTCGTGTTCGGCCTGCTGATGCTGGCAGGCAGTTCCGCAAGAGCTCATCGCGTGATCACAGGCTTCCTCAAGCGCCACCCCGGTCTCTGGCAAAGGGTCCGCAAATTGTTCGGCGACAAGGACGAGGACGAAAACCCGACCCGCCCGGAATAAAAAAAGCCCCGCTTTCGCGGGGCTTTGTCAATTCTGATGGTGAGGCCTAGTTCAGCTTGCCTTCAAGATCCGCCAGATCATCCTTGATCCGCTTGGCGTGATCGGCCTTTTTCAGATTATCCGAAATCAGCTTGGCAGCGGCATCAGTCGCCAGATCGGCGGCCAACGCTTTCACTTCTGCGACGGCGTGCGCTTCGGCCTGAGCGATACGCTGCTCGGCCATGGCCGTGCGGCGCTCGAGGCGGGCGGCCAGCTCGGCGCGTGATTCCTCGCGCAGATTCTTGGCGTCCGCCTTGGCCTGTTCGATGATGGCTTCCGCTTCGGCTTCGGCCTCGCGCTGCTTGCGCTGGAAGCTGGCCAGCAATTCCTGGGCTTCCTCACGCATACGGCGCGCTTCGTCTAGATCATTGCTGATCTTGCTGGCGCGATCATCCAGCTGCCGGGTGATCATGCCCGGCACCTTGAAGTAGATGATCACCCCGAAAAAGATAACCACGCCCAGCATGGCCCAGAAGGAGGTGTCGGCGAGAAGATATCCGATCATGACGGCCCCCTAGTCCTTGTCCATCGCAGCGATGGCTTTTTCCGCGTCCTTATCGGTCAGCGACAGGGCAGCCAGATGGTTGGCCACTTCTGCAGCGCTCGACGCAGCAATTGTGCGGACCTCTGCCAGCGCTTTCTCGCGCGCCTCGGACAGAGCCTTTTCGGCCTCTTCCGACTTGGCGGCGATTTCGGCATCCACCTCGGCGGTCTCGTCGGCGATCTCGCGGTCGACTTCGGCTTTGGCTTCCGCCGCCAGAGCGTGAGCCCGAGCCCGCGCGTCTGCCAGTGCCTTCTCATAGGCGGTCCGGGTTTCCTCGGCCTCGGTCTTGACCTGCTGGGCCACGTCGAGGTCGTCGGCAATCCGGTCCCGGCGTTCCTCGATGATCCCGCCGATGCGCGGCAGGATCCAGCGCGACATCAGGAAGTAGAGTGCCGCAAAGGAAAGGATGAGCCAGAAAATCTGGGAAGCGAAATAGGTCGGGTCGAAGGGCGGGAAGGCGCCGGCTTCTTCACCGTGCGTTTCTTCCGCGGCCGCAACCGCCAGACTCATCAGGGATATGAGCGTCATGGGACGACTCTTTCCGTTAGCTAAAGCCGGGTGCCGCGGGCCGGATGCCCGCGGCAATTTCAAGTGTCGTTGATTAGACGACGAACAGCAGCAGCAGGGCGATCAGCAGCGAGAAGATGCCCAGGGCTTCGGTCACGGCGAAGCCGAAGATCAGCGTGCCGAATTGTTGCTGGGCAGCTGCCGGGTTGCGCATGGCGCCTTGCAGGAACGATCCGAAGATGTTGCCCACGCCCATAGCGGCACCGAGCATGCCGAGGCAAGCCAGGCCAGCGCCGATGTATTTACCGAGATCGATAAGACCTTGTTCCATTTTGGAGCTCCTTGATAAGCGGTCCGGTGAGAAGTTCTTGCCTCGCCCTAGTGTGCCGGGTGAAGCGCGTCGTTGAGATAGATGCAGGTCAGGATGGCGAAGACGTATGCCTGCAGGAATGCCACCAGGAATTCCAGCGCCGTCAGGCCAACAACCATGAAGAAGGGAAGGATACCAACCAGACCCATGGCGGATTCGGTGGCAATCAGCATCACAATAAAGCCGGCGAACACTTTCAGCAGGATGTGACCGGCCAGCATGTTCGCAAACAGACGAACGGAGAGCGAAATCGGACGCGAGAGGAAAGAGATCACCTCGATCGGCGTCACGATGATGTAGAGAACAGGCGGCACACCCGCCGGTACGAAGAGCTTCAGGAAGTTGAAGCCGTTCTTGTACACGCCGAAACCCACAACGATCGCCATGACCAGCATGGACAGGGTCAGCGTCACGATGATGTGGCTGGTAATTGTGAAGCCGTGATTGTCCACGCCGTGGATCGGCAGTGGCAGGTAGGGGAACATGCCGAACATGTTGCCGGCCAGGATGAAGATAAAGAGCGTGAAGACGAACGGGAAGAAGCGCAGGCCTTCATTTCCGGCCGACGAGCGGACCATGTCGGCAACGAAGCCGTAAAGGATCTCGGCGACCGACTGGCCGCGGCCCGGCACCAGGGCGCGCTTGTTGGTGGCGAGAGCCATCAGCAGCGTCACGGAAACCGTTGCCAGCACCATGAAAAAGGCCGAATTGGTGAAAGCCAGATTTAAGCCCGCCACTTCGAGCGGGGCGACTTCGTGGATTTCAAACTGTGTGATCGGGTTCGTGTCTGCCACGTCCGGCCCCTTGATTTCAGCGCTGTGAGCGCTCGCCCAGTTCCTTCGCGGCGCGGACCACGTTGAGCGTGCCTGCGCCAAATCCGATTAGTGTCCCGATCAGGATGCCAAAGGGGGCGATTCCCAGAAAGCGATCGACCAGAAAGCCAAGCGCGGCGCCCACCAGAACCCCGACAATGAATTCCGTACCGTAACGAAAACCGATGGCCCATCCGTTCGAATTGGGTCGGTCATACTTGCTTTCCTGTGCCCGCCGGGCTTCGAGTTTGGCGTTCAGCCGCTTCTCGAATTCGGCAAGTTGAGCGTCAGGTTGGCTCCGGTCTGGATCGTCGTTGTCAGACATAGTGATCAGGTGCTCCCCGGACCCCCGGAAAGCGCGCGCAAGCTAGACAAGGGGGGATGGCAAGTCAAGCGCACCTGTGCGGATGTCAAGTTATTGATATTAAACAGAAAATATTATTCTGCGGCAATCAGTTGTTCTGCACGTGCGAGATCGACCGAAACCAGCTGCGAAACACCGCGTTCCGCCATGGTGACGCCATAGAGCCGGTCCATGCGCGACATGGTCAGCGGGTTGTGGGTGATCACGAGGAAACGCGTGGCCGTCAGGCGGCGCATTTCATCCAGCATCCGGCAGAAACGGTCGACATTCGCATCGTCCAGTGGAGCATCAACCTCGTCGAGTACGCAGACCGGGGCCGGATTGGACAGGAAGACGGCAAAGATGAGGGCAGAAGCAGTCAGCGCCTGCTCGCCACCCGACATCAGCGACATACGCTCCATCTTCTTGCCCGGCGGGCAGGCGAAGATTTCCAGACCGGCTTCCAGCGGATCATCGCTTTCCGTCAGGGCCAGCTCGGCAGATCCGCCCTCAAACAGGGTTTCGAACAATTGCCGGAAATTGGCATCAATCTGCTCGAAGGCTTCCAGCAGGCGGGCGCGGCCTTCGCGGGAAAGCGCATCAATGCCCTTGCGAAGCCGGTCGATGGCGGCCAGCAGATCGTCCCGCTCTGTAGTCAGCTCCTCGCGCTTGGCCTGCAATTCCTCGGCTTCCTGGTCAGCGCGCAGATTCACTGCGCCCAGGCGTTCACGCGACTGGCGGGCCGAATCCAGTTTCTGATCGAGCGAATCGAGATCGAGTTCCTCGAATTTCTCATCGACCCTTTCGGCCAGCACTTTCGCGGTTTCGCCGGTGGCTTCGCGCAGGCGGGAATCGGTTTCATCGAGTCGTTCGCGGGCACCGGCCAGGCGGGCTTCGTCAGCGGCGCGGCGTTCGCGCGCCGTCGAGGCTTCGCGTTCGGCTGCCCGGGCTTCGGCGTCCGAGCCCTTGGCGGCAGCTTCCACGGCGAGGGCCTTGTCGCGGGCTTCATCGGCGAGCCGGGAGGCTTCGGTCAGGGTTTCCGCAATATTCGCCAGACGCGCGCGGATTTCTCCCGGCCTGGAGCGGGCAGCTTCCAGCTGGGTCTCGATCTCTGTGCGCGTCCCGGCAAGCGCATCCAGACGCTCCCGGGCTTCGCCGGAACGCTTCTGCCAGTCCTCGCGCTCGGCGGTCAGCTCGGCGATCCGCCGGGTACGCATGGCCGCCGCGCGGGCGATATCGTCATAGGCCTGACGGGCTTCGTCGGAGACTTCGCGAGCAGCATCCGCGACCGATTTGGCCTCGTCACGAGCGGTTTCAGCCGATGCAAGACGGGCATCATCCTTCAGCGCATCTTCGGCCTGTTTCAGCGCCGCGCGGGCTTCTTCCAGCTCGGATGTCAGACGGTCGATTTCGGCCGACAGGGCGGAGCGACGTTCATTGTCGCGCGCCACCTTTTCCCGGGCTGACGCGGCTGCCGACTGGGCCGATCGCGCCGCCTGTTCGGCCTCGCTCGCCTTGCGGCGGATATCGCGCTCATGTTCACGGGCCTGCGTCAGCGCCATGGAGGCTTCATCCAGCGCATCATTGGCCGCAGCGACCCGCTTTAGCAGGTCGGCATTCTCGGCCTCGGCAGCCTCCAGCCGGTTACGTTGTTCAAGGCGAGCGGCGGCAGCCGTGGGTGCATCGGCTCCGGAAACCAGACCGTCCCAGCGCCAGAGATCCCCTTCCCGTGTCACCAGACGCTGGCCGGGCTTGAGCTGTGCCGCGATCTCATGCGCGTGTTCAGCCTCGACGACACCAATCGATTCGAGACGCGCTGTCAGAACAGAGGGCGCCTCGACGAACTTGCCGAGCGGCTCGCAGCCTGCCGGAAGGGCCTCGGCGCGTACACTATTGGCCGACCAGTGCCGGGCGGCGTCAGGGTTCAGCGAGGCTTCGACATCATCGCCAAGGGCCGCACCGAGGGCTTTTTCGTAACCGGCTTTCGCGCGCAGCTTGTCGAGCGCGCGGTCCTCGACCTCATCCTGTTCCAGCATGCGGGTCAGCGTTGCGATCTCGCGTTCCAGAGCGCTGGCTTCGGCTTTCAGCGCGCTCAAGGGTTCGGCGGCGGCACGCTCTCCGGCTTCCTTGAGCAGGCGATCAGCCTCGGCGGCTTCGCGGGCCTGGCGGGCGGTTTCGGCATCTTTCTCGGCTTGCTCGGCGGCTGTGATGATGCCGTTGAGTTCGCCTTCATCACCTGACCCCAGAAGCGCAAAGGACTGGTTGGCGCGGTCGCGCTCCAGCGACAGGCGAGAGACGCGTTGCTCGGCCTGGGTGCGGTTTCGTGTGGCCGCTTCCCGCTCGGCGCGAATCTCTGCGAAAGCTGCCGCTGCCGCATCGAATTCGGTCCGTCTGGCATCCAGTTCCGCAGCAACCTCGTCCCGACGCGTTGCCGCAGCTTCCAGAGCAGCGGTTTCACCCTCGGCTTCAGCTTCAAGCGCGGCAATGGCGACGCGAATCCGTTCGATTGCGGCCTCTGCATCCTCACCGATAAGGCCTTCGCGTTCGATCTGTGCGGCCAGATCGCGCAAGCGCTGTTCAAGCGATTCGACATGGCGTTCGGCATCAGCGGCATCACGGTCCAGCGTGTCACGTTCGCGTTCGATCCGGCGCAGGGCAGCGCTGGCTTCGGCTTCCGCCTGACGGGCCGGTTCAAGTCCGGCGGCGGCCTGTTCGGCCTGAACGCTGGCAGCGGCGGCTTTTTCGGCAGCCTCGGTGGCCACCGAATCAGACGCGCGCAGAGCTTCGACCGCCGTTTCAACGGCGGTTTCGGCATCGCGGTAGCGGCGCAGCCAGAGCGCGGCTTCCAGCGAACGGATATCGGCGGAGAGCTTGCGATAGCGGGCAGCCTGCCGGGACTGGCGCTGAAGATCGTTCTGACGGCTTTCCAGCTCGTCGATCACATCTTGCAAGCGGTCGAGATTTGATTCGGCCGCTTTCAGGCGTAGCTCGCTTTCATGACGGCGCGCCCGCAGGCCCGAAACGCCAGCGGCTTCTTCCAGCACGCGGCGGCGGTTTTCCGGCTTGGCATTGATCAGCTCGCTGATTTGACCCTGGCGGACCAGTGCCGGCGAATTGGCACCGGTACCGGCATCGGCGAACAGCAGCTGGACATCCTTGGCCCGGACCTCCTCGCCATTGACCTTGTAGGTGGAGCCGGCGCCTCTAACGATGCGGCGGACAACCTCGATAATGGTGTTCTCGTTGAAGCGCGCCGGTGCCGTGCGGTCGTCATTGGCGATGACCAGCTTGACCTCGGCATGCTCTCGTGAGGGACGCGCATCCGTTCCCGAGAAGATCACGTCTTCCATGCCGGAACCGCGCAGCGATTTGGCGGATGTCGCGCCCATTACCCAACGCAGGGCTTCAAGCAGATTGGACTTGCCGCAGCCGTTCGGCCCGATAACGCCCGTCAGGCCGGGTTCGATCGAAAGCTCGGTCGAATCCACGAAAGACTTGAAGCCTGTCAGCCTGAGTGAGTTGAACTCCACGCAGTCCCCGTCAGCAAAAGAACGGTCCTACGCGTTGTCGCTGCCGTTCCAAACCATCCTAATCGCCGGTGTTTTCACCGTGCTCATAGGCCAGATACAAAATGATTCGGCGGAACATGTCTGCATCATGGGTGGATGGGACGAGTTCGCCGTCAAACATCAGAGGTTCGCCATCTACATGATATACATAGGCTAAACCGTCCGGAGTCGGGTCGGTCGTCAGCAAATAATTGTTGATAAAGAAGGCCGGTGTGCCGTCTGCGCCATCAGCGACCGACTGTTCATGGCGGGCAATGACGCCCTGCTGGACCTCGGGATTGGCCAGGCAGGCATCGACATTTTCCTGGGTCAGGCCCAGAGCCTCGCCCACGCGGTAATAAACCGGCGCCGGGCTTTGCTGTTCCTGGACCAGACCGAAAACCTCCTGCTGGGTCTCGAACAGAAGGTGCAACGCGTTGAAATACTGATCATCCGGCGCGCAGTCGGCGATCATGAAGCCGATCGCCGCGAGCTGGACATGACCGGTCAGCATTTCCCGGTAGATGAAGCGCATCTCGCCGGTGCTGATGAATTCGTCCTGCACAACCGGCCAGACGCTTTCATACCATGACCGGCAATGCGGGCAGGCCACTGAAGCGTATTCCACCATGCGGATGGGCGCATCGACATTGCCAACGGCCCGGTCGCCCTCTCTTTCCTCTCCCGGATGCGGCGTTTGCGCCTGGGCTGTGGAGAACAGGGCGGCGGGCAGAAGGATCAGGGCAAGAATACGCAACAATTTCATTATTCAGTGCCTTCCGAAGTAGCGTCTTCAGCGGGCTCCTCCATGGATGCTTCGCCACCGGCTTCGCTCACGAAATGGTTGAGGATCGCAATGAAGGTCGGCTCATCTACCGTTGCCGGCACGGTTTCACCATCAATCCGGAGCGGCTCGCCATTCCAGAAATAGACCAGCTGGCTACCCGACCGGTCGGCATCGAGGACATGGCCGTTGATGATGAAACGCGGCGTACCGTCAATGCCGTCTGCAATGGCCTGATCGTGAGCCTCGCTGACCGCCTGGCGCAGCTCGGCATTGGTGATGCAGGCGTTGAATTCGTCACGCGACAGGCCGACCGTCTGGGCGATATTCCAGAACTCGCCGCGCGGCCCGTTGGGGCTCTGTGCGGACTGGAAAATGGCCTGCTGCTGTTCGAACAGAAGGTCGATCGTATCAAAATAGCGGTCTTCCGGTGCGCAGCGCGCCAGCATGAAACCCGCCATGGCCAGGCTGGGAGAGCCGGTCAGCATCTCGCGGAATACGAAACGGACCTGGCCGGTCTCGATGAAATTCTCCTCGATGGCCGGATAGACTTCTTCGTGGAACTCGGCGCAGTGCGGGCAGGAGGTCGAGGCATATTCGATCACCGTGACCGGAGCCTCGGCCGAACCGATGGCGCGATCGCCGGAACGTTCATACTGCGTGGCGCCGCCACCGCCGGACGAGGACCCGCCTCCGCAGGCCGAAAGGAATGCCGCAGCGGTAATCGCGGACGCTGTAAATACCCGACGCGAAAACTTCATCTTGTTATTCTCCCCGTTCGCGGCGCTCCCGCGCCCGCTCAAATCTGTTCAATGCCGAAGATAGACGCGCATCCGGGTCGATCTCCACCTTTTCCTGCACGTTTGACGGCACTTCCCGGTTCGACTGTGTGTGTCCGGCACCCGTCAGCTTTCTCGGCTCACCCTGCCTGACCCGCAATCGTGTGGGAGCGGAGCGGCCCGCCAGCGGCTTGATCCGCTCGAGAATGCGGGGTGCGTCCGCCTCGATCAGCGTGCCGGCCGGCCCCCGGGCGATCACATAGAGCACGCCGCCGCGAATGGCTTCCGGCGCTGTCCAGTCTGCCAGGCGCTCACCGACAATATCTTTCCAGTTCTCGGCCAGACGGTCGGTGCTCGGCCCGAATTTGTCCGACAATGGCTTCAGCACTTTCGCAGCGGCCCGGCCCGCCGGCGGCGCACCCTTGATGGCGGCGCGCCCGCGCCGGTCGCGTAGATAACGCGCAGCCAGGGTTTCCAGCGAAGTGTCTTTCGATCGGCTCATGTGAATTATCGTTGCCTGACGGGCAATCGAAGACAAGTTACATCGCCATGAAACCGGTGAGAGACCTGCCCATCGAAAAGCTGCGCCACTCGCTGCTGGACTGGTATGATGCCGAAGGACGCGATCTGCCGTGGCGGATCCGGCCCGAAGCGCGCGCGGCCGGGCAGATTGCCGATCCCTATGCTGTCTGGCTGTCCGAAATCATGCTGCAGCAGACCACAGTTCCGCATGCGACGCCCTATTATTTCAAATTTCTCGACCGCTGGCCGAGCGTGCATGATCTCGCCGCGGCGGATGAAGATGAGGTGCTCGCCGCCTGGGCGGGGCTGGGATATTACGCCCGCGCCCGTAATCTTATCGCCTGTGCCAGGGCGGTTTCGGCAGCAGGCGGTGTGTTTCCGGAAGCGGAAAAGGATTTGCTCGCCTTGCCGGGTATTGGTGCCTACACGGCTGCGGCCATCCGGGCGGCGGCATTTGATCTGCCCGCCAGCGTTGTCGACGGCAATGTCGAGCGGGTGATCACCCGGCTGTGCACCATCCCCGAACCGGTGAAGACGTCGAAGCCAGAGATCCGGCAGATCGCAGCAGAGATCGCGGACCCCGGACGGCCCGGTGATTATGCCCAGGCGATCATGGATCTGGGTGCCACAGTGTGCACACCGCGCAAACCGGATTGCGCGGGCTGTCCGTGGAGCTTTGCTTGTGCGGCCCGGGCGGAGGGCCATCCGGAAGCCTACCCGGTCAAGGCACCGAAAGTGGCGAAACCGCACAAGCACGCGGTGGGCTTTGCGGTTTTCCGGGGTGAAACGATCTGGCTGCGCAAACGGCCCTCCAGGGGCCTGCTGGGCGGGATGCTGGAAGTGCCCTCAACCGAATGGCGCACGGAAAAATGGTCACTGACCAGAGCGCGTGCTGCCGCGCCACTGGATGTTCAATGGGCGAAGCGGGCCATTATCAGCCATGTCTTCACGCATTTCTCGCTGGAGATGGCGATGTGGCGTGCTGAAGCGCCCACAGGCTGGGAGCCCGATGAGGGTGGGTGGCATGCGCTCGGGGATGTCGATCAGTTGGCCTTGCCGAGCCTGATGAAGAAAGCGGTGCTGGGAGCGCTGTAGCGGGCTCTAGGCTTCCATCGCGGCGCGGATTTCCGCCCGCAGCGTGTCGATCGGCATCAGACCACCCTTCTTGCGGACGTGCCAGAAGGTCCAGCCATTGCAGGACGGAGCGTTCTGGATTTCGGCGCCCACCTTGTGGATAGAGCCTTCGACCCGGCCGGAAATGATGGAGCCATCGGCGCGGACGCGTGCCGTACGCTTGCCCTTGGAATCGTAGAGCATGTCGCCCGGCTTCACCATGCCGCGCTCGACCAGGTTTCCAAAGGGAATGCGTGGTTCGGCGCGCTTGGAACGGGTGACGGCGAGGGATTGATCGGCCGCAGGGCGGATCGCTTCCAGCCGCTCGGTCGCCACCTGCACATAGTCTGTTTCGCGCTCGATGCCGATATATTTCCGGCCCAGCCGCTTGGCCGCCGCGCCCGTCGTGCCGGTGCCGAAGAAGGGATCGAGGATGATGTCGCCCGGATCGGAGGTTGCCAGCAGGACGCGGTGCAACAGGGCTTCCGGCTTCTGGGTCGGGTGCGCCTTCTTGCCATCGCTGGCCTTGATGCGCTCGCCGCCTGAACAGATTGGCAGCACCCAGTCGGAGCGCATTTGCACACCATCATTCAGCGCCTTCATGGCGGCATAGTTGAAGGTCGGCTTGGCATCCTTGGTCTTGGCCGCCCAGATCAGGGTTTCGTGCGCGTTGGTAAAGCGCGTGCCCTTGAAGTTCGGCATCGGATTGGTCTTTCGCCAGATCACGTCATTCATGATCCAGAAGCCCATGTCCTGCAGGAAGGTGCCGAGCCGGAAAATATTGTGATAGGCGCCCATCACCCAGATGGCGCCATTCGGCTTCAATATGCGGCGCGCCTCTTCCATCCAGGCACAGGAGAAGAGGTCGTAATCGTCGTGATCGCCGATCTGGTCCCATTCGGCGTCGACAGCCGAAACCTTTGAATTGTCGGGGCGATGCAGATCGCCGCCAAGCTGCAGATTATAGGGCGGATCGGCAAAGATGAGATCGATGCACTCGTCCGGCAGCGTACGCATGATTTCCACGCATTCGCCTTGCAAAATCTGGTTGACCGGTAGCTTTTCCCGCACCGCTATACTCCACCCATAGGACCACCTTAGCAGCCAAGAATCGCCTGTGCAGCCCTAATGACGGGTTAAACAAGTGCGGGTTGGCGCATGGGCGAGAAGCTCATGCGGTGGATCGGGCAGGGTCCGTGGGCGGCAATCGCGTCCAGATGGGTGCGGGCACCATAGCCCTTATGCCCTTCAAAGCCATAGGCGGGATAGCGCTCGGCAGCGCGGATCATCAGATCATCGCGCAGCGTCTTGGCGATGATGGAGGCGGCGGAAATTGCCGGTTCCAGCGCGTCGCCGCCGATGATGAAGCGGGCGGCTGCCGGCAGGCCTTCGGGTGTGCGATTGCCATCGATCAGGAATTCAGCCGGTACTTCGCCAAGATTCAGCGCGGCGCGGCGCATGGCGGTCATGGTGGCCTGCAGGATGTTGATCCGGTCGATCTCCTCCGGCTCGGCAATGCCGACGCCGACAAGTGCGGTCTCACGGATCTGTGCGGCCAGGGCCAGCCGGCGCTTTTCGCTCAATTGCTTGGAATCATTCAGCCCGTCGATGGGCTCGCGCAGGATGACCGCTGCCGCCACGACCGGCCCGGCCAGCGGCCCGCGGCCTGCTTCATCGATGCCGGCGATGGTGTTTGCCATTTCCCCCTCTCCCTCGAGGGAGAGGGAAGCGCATTCAGCTTCCGACAGGAAGGTGGATGTGCAGGGTGAGGGGAAGAAAAGTCAAAACAAACTCCCCTGATTGCCGCGGGCGAGGGGGCGTTCGAACAGATCACAGCGCAGGCCGGGGCCCTTTGTCTTCAGGCCGAAACGCTCGATCGCCTTGCGGAAGCGGCTGGCCAGCAGGCGGGCATAGGGGCCATCGCCGCGCTGGCGTTTGCCAAAGGCTGAATCATATTCCTCGCCGCCACGGGTCTGACGCACCAGCGACATGACATGCGAGGCCGCATCCGGCCGTGTGGTTGCCAGCCATTCCTTGAACAGGCCTTTGATCTCCATCGGCAGACGAAGAAGCACATAGCCGGCAGAGATGGCACCGGCCTCGGCGGCGGCCTGTAATATCGCTTCCAGTTCGCGGTCATTCAGCGCCGGGATCATCGGGGCGGCCATGACGGTGACGGGCACGCCGGCTTCGGCCAGCTGCTTGACTGCCTCCAGCCGGCGGCCGGGCGTGGCCGCGCGCGGCTCCATGTCCCTCGCCAGGCGGCGGTCCAGCGTGGTGATGGAGATCGCGGCGCGGAACAGGCCCTTCTTGGCCATAGGCGCAATGATATCGAGATCGCGCAGGATCAGGGCCGACTTGGTGATCACGCTGACCGGATGGCTGAAAGCGGCGCAGACCTTGAGGAGGTCGCGGGTGATCTCTTCGGTACGCTCGATCGGCTGATAGCAATCGGTATTGGCGCCGATGACAATCGGTTCGGGCCGGTAATGCCGGTCGAGGAAGGTGCGCTCCAGCAGGCGCGCGGCCTCGGGCTTCTTGAAGATCACGCTCTCGAAATCGAGGCCGGGCGAATAGCCCCAATAGGCGTGGCTGGGGCGGGCATAGCAATAGACGCAGCCATGCTCGCAGCCGCGATAGGGATTGATCGAGAGATTGAAGGAAATGTCCGGCGAATGATTGCGTGTGACGATGGAGCGGGACGCATCGATCAGGGTCACCGTGCGCAGCTGCTGCGGTTCCGGGTCGCTGTCGCGCCAGCCATCGTCGAAGGGTTCATAGGCCTTGTCCTCGAAGCGGTTGGTCCGGTTCGAGCGCGCGCCTCTGCCCCTGGGTTGCAAGGGCTGGGGCAGCGGATCACCGACCAGATCGGTGTGAATGCAAGGGGGCGTGCGGGGGGCTTTGGTCATGCTCAGGATTATGTTCCTAGGAAAAGAACAAATCAAGAACTTGTGATGTTGATATCCACACACCCGTCATCCCTGCGAAAGCAGGGACCCAGTTGCGCAATTTCCACCGGCACGCCCCGAGCCAATCAGCCGCAAGCGTCACCGCCACGCCGATTGCGCGCACGAAAGACTGGCCGGCATGGATTGTAAGGCGGGGTCGGCCTTTTTGGTTTGTCTCGCTTTGCCTCGCACCCTTTCTCTCTCCCTCGAGGGAGAGGGAGGAGCGCGAATTCGCGAAGCGATGAGCGGTCAGGGTGAGGGGGTTACGCCCCCTCCACGCGTTTCACCACTTCCAGCCAGTCGCGCCAGGCGCGGCCCTTTTCCTGCGGGCGGAGGAGGAGATAGGCCGGGTGGAAGAGGGGCATGGCGTCGACATGCTCGCCCGGTTCTCCCTCGGCATCCTTGATGCGGTATTCCGACCAGCGGCCGCGCAGTTTCATGATGCCGGTGGTGGCCCGCAACAGCGCCTGCGCCGAGACGCCGCCGGCAAAGACCAGCACCTTGGGATGAACCAGCGCGATATGCCGCTCGATCAGCGGCAGGCAGACGGCAATCTCCTCGGTCGAGGGGGTGCGATTGCCCGGCGGGCGCCAGTTGAGGATGTTGGAGATATAGACATCGGTTTCCGGATCGAGGCCGGAGGCGCGGATCATCCGGTCCAGCAGCTGGCCGGACTTGCCGACAAAAGGCTTGCCCTGCTCGTCCTCGTCACGGCCCGGGGCTTCGCCGACAATCATGATCGGGGCCTGCGGATTGCCTCGCGCGAAGACGGTGTTGCGAGCGGTGCGTTTCAGGGCGCAGCCATCAAAGCCTTCAATTGCGGCTTTCAGCTCGTCCAGCGAATTGGCCTTGGCGACCGCTTTGCGGGCATCCATCGGATCGCCCTCGGCCTGACCGAAGCCGGCGGCCTGGGCCGCCTGCGGTGTGGCGATGGCGGGCTTGGGCTGGTCCTTCAGCGGGTCGGGCTGGCGCAGGGCCGGCTTTGCCGCCTTCTTTTCCGGGACCACAGATTCAGCCTCGATACCCATATCCTCCCACCAGGAGGTGAGGGCTTTCATCGCCTCGGATCGCGTATCGGTGGCAGGCATTCGGTGTGGACCCTGGATGGCGCTTCATCGCGCCCTAGCTGTGACAGAAGAGCTAAGCTAAGACAGAAACATCACAAAGCGAAAGACTGCGGGGCAAGGGAGCAGCCAGGAAATGTCAGACGATATTCAGCGCGAGTCGATGGAATATGACGTCATTATCGTCGGAGCGGGGCCGGCCGGACTGGCCGCGTCGATCCGGCTGAAACAGCTGGCCGCTGAGGCCGGGGCCGAGATATCGGTCGCCGTTCTGGAGAAGGGCGCCGAGGTCGGGGCGCATATCCTGTCCGGCGTGGTTGTCGATCCCAAGGCGCTGAACGAGCTCATTCCGGACTGGAAGGAGCAGGGTTGTCCGCTGACCACCGAGGTGAAGGACGATATCTTCCTGGCGCTATCGGAACATTCCAGCTTCCGCTTCCCGAATTTCGCCTTCCCGCCCTTCATGACCAATCATGGCTGCTACACCGGTTCGCTGGGGGCGGTTTGCAAATGGCTGGGCGAGCGGGCCGAGGCGCTGGGCGTGGAGATCTATCCCGGATTCCCGGCGGCGAACTTCATCGAGGAAGATGGCGTCGTCAAAGGCGTGGTCACCGGCGATTTCGGTGTTGCCCGCGATGGCAGCCACAAGGATGGCTATCAGCCGGGCATGGAGCTGCGTGGCAAGTATACGCTGATCGGCGAGGGCGCGCGCGGGTCGGTCGCCAAGAAATTGATGGATCGCTTCAATCTGGGCGAGGGGCGTGATCCGCAAAAATTCGGCATCGGGCTCAAAGAGCTGTGGCGCGTGAAGCCGGAGAAGCACAAGCCGGGCACGGTCCAGCACACAATGGGCTGGCCGCTGGACAATAATACCGGTGGCGGCAGCTTCCTTTATCACTGGGGTGATAATCTGGTGTCGGTCGGTTTTGTGGTGCACCTCAACTACAAGAATCCCTGGATCTCGCCCTTTGAGGAATTCCAGCGGATGAAGACCCACCCCGAAATCCGCGACCTGTTCGAAGGCGCCGAGCGGCTTGAATACGGTGCGCGCGCCATTACCGAAGGCGGGTTCCAGTCGGTGCCGAAACTGGCTTTCCCGGGCGGGGCGCTGATCGGGTGTTCGGCCGGCTTCGTGAATGTGCCGCGTATCAAGGGCAGTCATAACGCCATGAAGACCGGCATGCTGGCGGCGGAAAGTGTCTTTGCTGCCGTCCAGTCAGGCCGTCAGGGCGATGAACTGTCCGAATACCAGACAGCTTACGAGAATTCCTGGGTGGCCAAGGATCTGAAGCTGGTCCGCAATGTAAAGCCGCTCTGGTCGAAATTCGGCACCTTCCTTGGCATCATGCTGGGCGGGATGGACATGTGGATGAATTACATCCTTGGCGGCTTCTCGCTGTTCGGGACGATGAAGCACGGCAAGAGCGATGCCGCCTCTCTGGAGCCTGCCGACAAGTACAAGAAGATCGACTATCCCAAGCCGGACGGTGTGCTGACGTTCGACCGGCTGTCTTCGGTGTTCATCTCGAACACCAATCACGAGGAAGACCAGCCCATCCATTTGAAACTGGCGGATCCCGCGCTGCAGAAATCCAGCGAATGGGAGGTCTTTGCCGGCCCGTCCAGCCGCTATTGCCCGGCCGGCGTTTATGAATGGGTCGAGGATGAGAATTCCGGCGAGCGGAACTTCGTGATCAACGCGCAGAACTGCGTTCACTGCAAGACGTGCGACATCAAGGATCCGAACCAGAACATCGACTGGACCACGCCGGAAGGCGGGCAGGGGCCGATCTATTCCAATATGTAACAGTTGTGCTGACTTGTTCGTAAGACATAGAGGCGTATCGTTGTCTGCATGATTGTTCGTCTCGGCCTCCTATTCCTGTCAGCCCTGCTGCTGGCGGCCTGCCAGACCACGTCCGGCGACCCGTCTCTTCCGGTCATCAATGCCGAGGATGAAGGTCCGTCCGCCTATGGCGCCTTCCTTGCGGGGCGGTTCGCCGGAACTTCCCGGGATGCGGACGGGGCGTCGGATTATTTCGCGACGGCGTTTGAGCAGAGCCCGGACAGCGCCATCCTGGCCGAGCGCACCTTTCTCTCCTCTGTTCTGTCCGGCGATGTCGAACGGGCCGTCAATGCCGGGCGCGTGTCGGTTGCTGCCGGTGACGAAACCAGACTGGCCGGGCTTTACCTGGCAGCCGACGCCATGGCGCGCGGCCGCTATTCCGAGGCTGAAACCTATCTGTCCAGTGATCAGCTGGGCCCGTTCAACGAGTTCATCGCCGAGTTGCTGATGGACTGGGCGCAAGCAGGACAGGGCAATGCCGCCGAAGCGCTGGAACGCGCAAGAGCGGCTTCGGTGCCGGGATATGCCGCCGCGTATCTGACAGTGCATCGTGCGCTTCTGGCCGATTTTGCCGGTGAAACCGTGCAGGCTGATGCCGCCTATCAGGCCGCGGTCAGCGAAAGCCCGTTCACCCGGATCGCGATCGCCCTTTATGGCGATTTCCTGCTGCGCGAGCGCCGGCGTGAAGATGCGATCGCGCTTTATGACCGCTATCTGCAACAACAACCGCTCGAGCGCAGCATTACCGAAGCGCGCCGGATTGCCGCCGAAACCCGGCGGATCCCACGCCGGCCATCGGTCAGCCAGATGGCAGCAAGGGCTGTGTTCGGCCCTTCTGCGGCGCTGGCTTCACAAGCCGATATTGACCTCTCTGTCGTTTATCTCCGCTTGACCCAGCGGCTGGACGAGGCGTACGCGCCGGGTGTTGTACTGCTGGCAGGGTCATTGGACCGGACCGGCCTGGTTGATGCTGCGATCGAGGCTTATGACTCCGTGCCCTCCGGCCCGTTCCGGCTGCCGGCCCGGATCGACCGGATCTGGCTGCAGGCCCGTCAGGGCGAGCTCGAGGCAGCCCTGGCTGAAGCCCGCCAGCTCTACCAGACCAATGACGCGGTCGAAGCCCAGCTGGTCTATGCCGATCTGTTGCGCGCATCGGGTGAGTTTGGCCGGGCTGCAGAAGTCTACACCGAAGCGCTGGCGGCCCGCGAAGCTCAGGGCATGGTCCCGGACTGGCGGTATTATTATTTCCGCGCCATCAGCTATGAGCAGACCAATCGCTGGGCGCTGGCCGAAGCGGATTTCCGCTCGGCGCTGGAATTGTCGCCGAATGAGGCCGAGGTTTTGAACTATCTCGGCTATATGTGGGTAATCCGCGGCGAGCATATCGCCGAAGCCTTCGACATGATCGAACGGGCGGCCGCCCTGTCACCGGAGCAGGGGCATATCCTCGATAGTCTGGGCTGGGCGCATTATGTGCGCGGCAATTACGAGCTGGCTGTCCAGTATCTCGAGGAGGCGGTTGAATACTCGCCGGAAGCGCCGACCATCAATTACCATCTGGGCGATGCCTATTGGATGGTGGGCCGGCACCTTGAAGCCCGTTTCCAGTGGGAAAGAGCCCTGACGCTTGATCCGGATGAAGACGAGCGCGTCGGCCTGATGGCGCGCCTCGCAGGGGAAGAGCCGGAAACGCCTGCCACGCAGATGGCTGACGCGGCCGACGCCAATTGATCACGGAATTTGCGCCCGCGAAGGTCAATCTGAGCCTTCGCGTCGGAGCCCTGGGCGAGGATGGCTATCATCCCGTCGATTCCATCGTCGTTTTCGCGGACTGGGGTGATGCGCTCACGGTTACGCCGTCTGATGCGCTGTCGCTGGAGGTGTCCGGCCCTATGTCGCAAGCCATTCCCGGCGGTGAAGACAATCTCGTACTGCGCGCCGTCCGCTTGCTGGCGCAAGCCTCCGGGCAGGATGCCAAAGGCAATATTTCGCTTGTGAAAGAAATTCCGGCGGGCGCCGGTCTGGGCGGGGGTTCTGCCGATGCTGCTGCGGCGCTGCGGGCCTTCAACCGGCTTTGGGAACTCGACTGGCCGCTGGACATGCTGGCCGGGTTGGGATCGCAGATCGGCTCGGACATCGCTGCCTGCGTCTGGTCGCAGCCCTTGCGCATGACCGGCAGGGGTGAGCGCATCCGCCTGATTGATGACTGGCCGGATTTTCCGGCCCTGCTGGTCAATCCGGGGGTCAGTGTGGCGACCGGGCCGGTATTTGCGAAATTCGATGAAGCGCCACAGACGGGTGCTGCCTTCCGGCCGCAGGGCGATCTGATCGGAGCGCTCCAGGTTGCGACCAATGATCTGACGGCGCCGGCTTGTGCGATTGCCCCGGTTATCGACGACGTGCTGGCCGCGCTGGCGGCGACGAAAGACCCCCAGCTGGTTCGCATGTCCGGTTCAGGCGCGACCTGTTTTGCGATCTATCCCGATGAGGCTGCGCGGGATGCCGCCGCAGGCGCTATCAGGCAGGTCCAGCCTGGCTGGCACGTCTTTCCGATTGTTTTCCGGGGTGTATCGGCGATAACGCCGACATGATCATCGTCCTGGTCTTCGCAGCCTTTATCGCGGCCGCCGGCGTCAGCTGGATGGTCCGCCGCGCTGCGATACTGGATCATCCCAATGCGCGCTCCAGCCATTCCACACCCACGCCAAGAGGCGGCGGGCTGGGTATTCTGGCGGCGATCGGGATCGGACTGACGCCGGCCCTGGTGCCGGAGTTCAATATTGATGCGCGCCCGGTCGTGCTGGCAGCGATGGGGTTCGGCCTTCTGGGCCTGGCGGATGATTTGCTGGCGCTGGGTACGAAACTCAAATTCCTGACTGTCGTGCTTTTGGGCAGCGTGATCACCTGGTTGGCCGGGCCGGTCGGCGCCATCGCCATGACGGACGGCCTGTCGGCCAGCCTGCCTTACTGGGCCGGTTTTGCTGGATCGGTATTGTGGATATTCGTGGTGGCGAACTCTGCCAATTTCATGGACGGGTCGGACGGGCTGACCATTGCGAATTTCCTGCCGGCAGGACTGGCGCTGCTGGTGCTTCAGCCCGGAGCGGTCGCCCTGACGGGGCTGGCTCTGGCGGCCGGTCTGGCCGGATTTGCCGTGTTCAATATTCCGCGTGCCTCACTCTTCATGGGCGATGTCGGCTCGCTGGCGATCGGCGCGGTGTTCGCCGCAGCCGCGCTTATGGGTATTCAGGACGGGCTGGATGTCTGGCTTTATCCACTGCTGATCCTGCCGGTGCTGGCCGATGTGCTGCTGACGCTGACCGGCAAGCTGCGCAACGGGATCGGCTTTCTCGCCCCGCACCGCACGCATGCCTACCAATTGCTGGTACGGATGGGATGGCCGCACTGGCAGGTCGCGCTGGTCTATCTGGGACTATCGTCGGTCTGCGCGGTTCTGGTGATCCTCGCGGGACCCGCTGGCTGGCTGAACGCGTTCGCGGCGTTCTGGGGCGCGGTCATCGGACTGACCGTGCTACATACGCTGGTGCGCCGCCGGGCGGCGGCCTCCGGGATCGATCTGAAAAACTGATCAGCTGGCGCGGCTGACGACGAAGTCGGCCAGTTCTTCCAGCGCGGACTTCCACTCATTATCCGGGAAACCTGAGAGCGCGTCCTTGGCGATCTGCGCTTTCTCTTCCGCCATGGCGAGCGTGGCTTTCAGTGCGCCGTGTTTCTCCAGCAATTCCATCGCCGTGTCGAAATCGCTGTCGTCCTGTTCGCCGTCGGTCATGACGCGCGACCAGAAGCGCTTTTCAGTCTCGTCGCCATTCTGCAAGGCGATCACGACCGGGAGGGTGATCTTGCCCTCGCGGAAATCATCGCCGGTATTCTTGCCGAGATCCTTGGAAAGGCCACCATAATCAAGCGCATCGTCGACCAGCTGGAAGGCGAGGCCCAGTTCGCGGCCATAGGTATCCAGCGCGGTGATATCTGCCTGCGGTCGGTCGGCGACAATGGCCGAGACCTCGGCAGCGGACGCAAACAGGGCAGCGGTCTTGGCCTCGATGATCTCCATGTAGGAGCCGATCGAAGCGGCGATGTCACCCTTGGCGGCCAGCTGGCGCACCTCGCCCTCGGCGATGATGCTGGACGCGCGCGACAGCGAATGCAGCGCATCCATCGAACCGGCATCGACCATCAGCATGAAGGCACGGGCAAAGAGGAAATCGCCGACCAGCACGCTGGGTGCATTACCCCAGACCAGATTGGCCGCTTTCTTGCCGCGGCGCAGATCGCTCTCATCGACGACGTCATCGTGCAGCAGGGTGGCGGTGTGGATGAATTCCACGGCCGCCGCCAGCTTCAGATGCGCATCTCCGGAATAGCCGATCATCTTGGCGGCCGCGATTGTCACCAGCGGGCGCACGCGCTTGCCGCCGGCCTCGACAAGATACTTGGCGAGCTTGGGAATCAGCGGGACGGGACTGCCCATACGCTCAAGAATGAGCGCATTGACGGCGCGCATCTCGCCCGCCGCCAGATGGGCCAGTTTCTCGGCCGCATTGGGTTCGGACGCGACCGCTTCGCCTGCGCTCTTGAGCGCGCGGTTGGCAATGGCGCTGATATCCAAGCCGTTTTCCTCTGACAGCCCTTGTCACTCGAAGACTTGAGCGACAATAGAAACGCGCCGATGCTGCTGCAAGCCAAGAGCGCTGCGCTGATCGTCGCACATGCACCAGATAGGAGAAAGCCTGCCGTGATCGAGGTCTTCCGTACAAATGATCCCATCCAGTTGAATTTCGCCGAGACCGTGCTGCGCGAGGCGGGGCTGGAGCCGATCATTCTGGATGGCGAGACCGCCAACATGTATGGCGGCGCGCTGCCCTTCATCAAGCGGCGGATCATGGTGATTGATGAAGAGGCGCATCTGGCCAAATCCGTCCTGAAAGAAGCCTTCAAGGATTTGCCGGATGAGTGAGCCGGTCACGCTGCTGGATGGCAAGGTGATTGCCAATCAGGCCGATGCGGGATTCCGCTCGGGTCTGGATGCGGTGTTGTTGGGCGCCTCCATCGATATCAAGCCCGAGCATGTCGGTATCGAATTCGGCTGCGGGTCGGGCGCGGCCATGCTGGTGGCAGCGCATCACAACAAGGTCAGCCGCTTTCAGGGCTTCGACAAGATGCCGGCGCTGGTGGGCTTTGCCGAGGACAATATTGCAGCCAATGGCTGGAGTGACCGCGTGGTCGCCTTCCAGGCCGATGTCGGCAATCCCGGTCATCTGGGCATGGCGCATCAGGTCTTCTTCAACCCGCCCTTCTATGACGACCCGAAAAAGATGGTGCCGCCAAAATTCCAGAAACATGCCGCCTACATGTCTGGCGATGCGCCGCTGGAAGTCTGGATCAGGTTGGCCAACAAGGTGCTGACCCCGAAGGGGCGGATGACCCTGATTCACCGGGCCGACCGGCTGGGCGATATTCTGGGTATCTCGAAGAAATGGTTCGGCGATGTGGTGATCAAGCCCATCAGCCCCTATGCCGACCGGCCCGCCAAGCGGATCCTGGTCTCGGCGAAGAAGGGCACGTTTGGCGACATGAAAATCCTGCCGCCGCTGGTCCTGCATGATGGCTCGGACCGCAAATACACCGAGGAAGCCGAATCGATCCTGCGCGGGTCCGACCGGATCGAGTTGCGGTAATTTGATTGCGTGGTTCGAGGCTTTCCTGACGGAAAGCGCCTCACCATGAGGTAACTGAGATGATTCAAATTAAACCTCATCCTGAGGTGCGACCCCGGACTTGATCCGGGGGAGCCTCGAAGGACCAAGAAGAAACCAGTTTTACCGCCATCCTTGCTTGATTGCGCAAGGCGGCTTTTCTAGTGTCCGGCCAACAGATTTCCGGCCGATTTCCCGGCCATCGGGGCCGACAATTCCATGACCGCCAAGCGCGCACCTTCCTTCCAGGAACTGATCCTCACCCTGCAACGCTATTGGGGCGAGCAAGGCTGTGCGATTCTCCAGCCCTATGATGTCGAGGTCGGCGCCGGCACGCTGCACCCGGCGACGACGCTGCGTTCGCTGGGTCCGAAGCCCTGGCGCGCCGCCTATGTCCAGCCCTCGCGCCGCCCGGCGGATGGCCGCTATGGCGAAAATCCCAATCGCCTGCAGCACTATTACCAGTTTCAGGTCCTGCTGAAGCCGTGCCCGTTCAATCTGCAGGAATTGTATCTCGGCTCGCTGGATGCGATCGGGATTGACCGCAAGCTACACGATGTCCGCTTTGTCGAGGATGACTGGGAGAACCCCACAGTCGGAGCGTGGGGGCTGGGCTGGGAAGTCTGGTGTGACGGGATGGAAGTTAGCCAGTTCACCTATTTCCAGCAGGTTGGCGGGCTGGATGTGGACCTGGTCTCAGGCGAGCTGACCTATGGTCTGGAACGTCTTGCCATGTATGTTCAGGGCGTTGAAAACGTTTATGATCTCGACTTCAATGGGGCCGGTCTGAAATATGGCGATGTCTTCCAGGAAGCCGAGCGCCAGTATTCCGCCTTCAATTTCGAGCATGCCGATGTCGACATGCTGATCCGCCAGTTCTCGGACGCGGAAAACCAGTGCAAGGCGTTGCTGTCGCTGGATAAACCTCTGCCGCTGCCAGCCTATGACTACTGCCTGAAGGCCTCGCACCTGTTCAATCTGGTCGATGCGCGCGGCGCGATCTCGGTTGCCGAGCGGGCCAGCTGGATTGCGCGGGTGCGCGATCTGGCGAAGGGCTGCGCGGAAGCCTGGGTTGCCCAGGAAAAGGGAGAGGCGGCCTGATGGCGCTTGAATTCTATCACAATCCGCAATCGCGCGCGGCAATGACGCACTGGCTGCTGGAAGAGATCGGCTGTGAGTACACCATCAAGCCGGTTGCTTATGATGACGGTTCGATGCGCTCGCCGGAATTCCTGGCGATCAACCCGATGGGCAAGATCCCGGCCATCAGGGATGGCGAGACCATTGTTACGGAATCGACCGCCATCGCGATCTATCTGGCTGACAAATACAAGACACCGCACGATCTGGCGCCCGCCATCGATGATCCGCGACGCGGGGAATATCTGCGTTGGATCGCCTTCCAGGCCGGGGCGATCGATCCGGCAATGATGCAGGCCTCGACCAAGGTCGACATTCCGCGCCAGTCGGCTGGCTGGGGCAATGTCGAGCTGGTTATGGATGTGCTGGATACGCGTCTGGCCGAGGCCAGCCCATATCTTCTGGGCGAGTGGTTCACCGCGGCGGATGTGCTGGTCGGCGGCACGCTGGGCTGGGCGGTCCAGTTCGGCCTGTTCGAGATGCGTCCGGGATTTGAAAATTACCTCAAGGCGGTGCAATCGCGCCCGGCCTTCCAGAAAGTCTTTGCCGGTTAGGATAAGATGCCCCAGCTGCTGCTTGAATTCTTTTCCGAGGAAATCCCGGCGCGGATGCAGCCGCGGGCCGAGGCTGACCTCGAACGCCTGCTGTCGGCTGCGCTGAAAGAGGCGGGGCTGGGCTGGGACAGCTTCAGGACTTTCGCCGGTCCGCGCCGTCTGGGCTGTGTGATCGAAGGCCTGCCGGCCGAGACCGATGCCGTGCGCGAGGAACGCAAGGGTCCGCGCACCGATGCGCCGGAACAGGCGCTGGCCGGCTTCATGCGCGGGGCGGGGATCGACAGCATCGATCAATGCGAGGTGCGCGAGGACAAGAAGGGCGCCTTCTACGTCGCGGTGATTGAAAAGCCGGGCGTGAAGACCGCCGATGTCATCGCCAATGTCGTGCCCGACATGGTGAAGAACTTCCCCTGGCCGAAATCGATGAAATTCGGCGAGGATGAAAAGGCCCAGCGCTGGGTGCGGCCGCTGCAGCGGATCGTCTGCCTGTTCGGCGGCGAGGTGGTGCCCGTCGAAGTGTTCGGCCTGACCGCCGGGAATGTCACCGAGGGCCATCGCGTTCACGGGCCGGGCCCGTTCACGGTGAATGATTTTGCCGATTACACCGCGCAGCTGGAAGGCGAGGGGCATGTTCTGCTCGACCGGAAGCGCCGCGAAGAGATCATTCTGGCGGGGGCGAAAAAGGTCTGCGCCGAAGCCGGTCTGGAACTGATCGAGGATGCGGGCCTGCTGACCGAAGTCGCCGGGCTGGCGGAATGGCCGGTGCCGCTTCTGGGCCAGATGGACCCGGACTTCCTGGACCTGCCGCCGGAAGTCATCCAGCTGTCCATGAAAACGCACCAGAAATATTTCGCGGTGCGCGATCCGAAGACGGGCCAGCTGGCGCCGAACTTCGTGGTCATCGCCAACCAGGAAGCGCCCGATGGCGGTGCGGCGATTGCCGCGGGCAATGCGCGCGTGCTCTCGGCGCGGCTGTCGGATGGACGCCATTTCTGGGACAATGACCGCAAGACGCCGCTGTCGGATATGGCGGGTGAGCTGGGCAAGGTCACCTTCCACCAGAAACTCGGCACGGTCGCCGACAAGGTGGAGCGCGTCGCCGCCCTGGCACGCGAACTGGCGCCGTCGGTCGGCGCTGATCCGGATCTGGCGGAGAAGGCCGCGCGTCTCTCCAAGGCCGATCTGGTCTCGGAAATGGTCTATGAATTTCCCGAGCTGCAGGGCGTGATGGGCCGCTATTACGCGCTGGAACAGGGTGAACCGGCGGAAGTCGCCGATGCGATCCGCGATCATTACAAGCCGCAGGGCCCGTCCGATGCCGTCCCCACCGCGCCGGTCAGTGCCGCCGTGGCGCTCGCCGACAAGCTGGACACGCTGGTCGGCTTCTGGGCGATTGATGAAAAGCCGACCGGCTCGAAAGACCCGTTTGCCCTGCGCCGGGCGGCGTTGGGGGTGATCCGGATTGTATCAGGCACGGATTCAGCGATCAGCTTGAGAACAATCCTGCTAGAAGGTTTCAGAAAGCAATACATACATATCGCGTCGCGTTTTGCGGCTTTTGAGAACATCACCTTGTTAGATTCGACGATCGACAATGGTATTGTTCATTTAGAGATAGCAGTTTCTTCGCAAGAGCGGAAAGTTGGCCTTGTAAAGGCCAAGTTCTCTTTTGAAATAAACGAAACTAGCGACCTCCTCGCCTTCTTCGCCGACCGTCTGAAAGTCCATCTCAAGGATGATGGCATCTCGCATGACGTGATCGATGCCGTGTTCGCTCTCGGCGATGATGATCTGGTGCGTGTCACCAACCGCGCTCGCGCCCTGCAGGGCTTCCTCGATACGGAAGACGGCAAGGCGCTGCTGGCAGGTTACAAGCGCGCGGCGAACATTCTGAAAGCGGAAGAAAAGAAAGACGGCGAGGGCGCGTTCGAGGGCGATCTCGACGGTGATTACGCACCGGTCGAGGCCGAGGAAAAGGCGTTGATCGCGGCACTGGATCAGGTGCGGCCTGCCGCATCGAAAGCCGTCGAGGCTGAGGATTTCGAAGGCGCGATGGCGGCCCTGGCGCAAATGCGCGCACCCGTTGATGCCTTCTTTGACAAAGTCACCGTGAACGATAAAGACGAGACGCTGCGCCGCAACCGGTTGCGCCTTCTGGCGATGATCCGCAAGGCAGCGCACACCGTGGCGGATTTCAGCCGCATCGAGGGATAGTGCACCTCGTCCTTCGAGGCCCGCTTGCGCGGGCTCCTCAGGATGAGGTGAAAAGGAAATCAGGCTCTACCTCATCCTGAGGTGCATTCGGCACGAATGCCTCGAAGGATAGGAAGAAAAAGGGACAGGCCATGAGCGCAACCAAGTGGGTCCATGCTTTCGGCGGCGGATCGAGCGAAGGCGATGCCGATATGCGCGATCTGCTCGGCGGCAAGGGAGCCAATCTCGCCGAGATGGCCAAGCTGGGCCTGCCCGTGCCTCCGGGCTTTACCATCACCACCGAGGTCTGCGTGGCGTATTACGCCAACAACAAGACCTGGCCGTCGGACCTGGAAGCCCAGATCGAGGCGGCGCTGGGCGCGCTGGAAGCCACCACGGATAAAAAATTCGGTGATCCGGCCAACCCGCTGCTGGTCTCGGTGCGCTCGGGCGCGCGTGCCTCCATGCCGGGCATGATGGATACGGTGCTCAATCTGGGTCTGAACGACGAGACCGCGGCGGGCCTCGCTGAGCTGGCGGGTGACAAGCGCTTTGCCTATGACAGCTATCGCCGCTTCATCCAGATGTATTCCGATGTCGTGCTGGGCCTCGATCATTCGATCTTCGAGGAAATCCTGGAGACCTTCAAGGAAGAGCGCGACTACATGCTCGATACCGAGCTGTCGGCCGATGACTGGGTCGAGATTGTCGGCGAGTACAAGCGCGCGGCGGCCGAAGCGCTGGGACGCGACTTCCCGTCCGACCCCCGCGAGCAGCTGCAGGGCGCCATCCGCGCCGTGTTCGATAGCTGGATGACGGCGCGCGCGATCAAGTATCGCCAGCTGCACGACATCCCGGAAAGCTGGGGCACGGCGGTAAATGTGCAGGCCATGGTCTTCGGTAATATGGGTGAAACCTCGGCCACCGGCGTGGCCTTCACCCGCAATCCGTCGACCGGCGAGAACAGCTATTACGGCGAATTCCTGATCAATGCGCAGGGCGAGGACGTGGTCGCCGGCATCCGCACGCCGCAATGCCTGACGCAATCGATGCGCGAGGAGATGGGCGACACCCAGCCCTCCATGCAGGAAGCCCTGCCCGACAGCTATGACGAGCTGGCGCGGGTGTTCGACATTCTGGAGCGCCATTATCGCGACATGCAGGATATCGAGTTCACGGTGGAACGCGGCCGGCTGTGGATGCTGCAGACCCGCAATGGCAAGCGCACCGCCAAGGCGGCGCTGAAGATTGCGGTCGATCTCGCCAGCGAAGGCCTGATCACCGAGGAAGAAGCGGTAATGCGGGTCGATCCGTCCCAGCTGGACCAACTTCTCCACCCGATGATCGCCGAGGACGCCAGGCGCGACGTGCTGGCAACCGGCCTGCCGGCTTCGCCCGGCGCGGCGGCCGGCGTTGTCGTGTTCGACAGCGATGATGCCGAAGCGCGCGCTGCCAAGGGCGATCCGGTCATCCTGGTACGTATCGAGACCAGCCCGGAAGATATTCACGGCATGCATGCGGCCGAAGGCATTGTCACCGCACGCGGCGGCATGACCTCTCACGCGGCCGTGGTGGCGCGCGGCATGGGCCGGCCTTGCGTGTCGGGAGCCGGATCCATTCGGATCGATTACGCGACCAAGCAGTTCACCGCCGGTGGCCGCACGGTGAAGGAAGGCGATTTCGTCACCATTGATGGCGCGACCGGCGAGGTGCTGTCGGGCGAAGTGAAGATGATCCAGCCGGAAGTGACCGGCGATTTCGCCCGCCTGATGGAATGGGCCGACAAGGTGCGCCGCATGAAGGTCCGCACCAATGCCGAAACCCCGGCGGATGTGAAGACCGCGCGCGATTTCGGCGCGGAAGGCATCGGGCTGTGCCGGACCGAACACATGTTCTTCGATGCCGACCGGATTGCCGCCGTGCGCGAAATGATCCTGTCGGATGCCAAAGAGGGCCGTGTTGCGGCGCTGGCCAAAATCCTGCCCATGCAGCGCTCGGACTTCGAGGCGATCTTCGAGATCATGGAGGACCGGCCGTGCACGATCCGCCTGCTGGACCCGCCGCTGCACGAATTCCTGCCGCATACCGAGGAGGATGTTCACGCTGTCGCCGAGGCCACAGGCCTGTCTGCCGCTGCGCTGATGGAGCGCGCCGGCGCACTGGCTGAGTCCAATCCGATGCTGGGCCATCGCGGTTGCCGTCTGGGCATCAGCTTCCCGGAGATCTACGAGATGCAGGCGCGCGCGATTTTCGAGGCGCAGGTCAATGTCGAGAAGAAGACCGGGATCAAGCCGGTCGCCGAAGTGATGATCCCGCTGGTGGCCATGCCGAAGGAGCTGGCCATCCTGAAGGCCGCCGTTGCGAAAGTGGCAGCCGAAGTCGAGGCCGAGAGCGGCAAGGCACCGGAATACCTGATCGGGACCATGATCGAACTGCCGCGCGCCGCGCTGCGTGCCGACGAGATTGCCGAAGAGGCGGAGTTCTTCTCCTTCGGAACGAATGATCTGACCCAGACCACGTTCGGCCTGTCGCGTGACGATGCTGGGAAATTCATGCCGGACTATATCGAGCAGGGCATTTTCGAGAAGGATCCGTTCGTGACGCTGGACCAGTCCGGTGTTGGCGATCTGGTCCGCATTGCCGCCGAGCGGGGCCGCGGAACCCGCAATGGGCTGAAGCTGGGTATTTGCGGAGAGCATGGTGGCGATCCCGCTTCGATCCACTTCTGTGATTCGGTCGGTCTCGATTATGTGTCCTGTTCGCCATACCGCGTGCCTGTTGCGAGATTGGCGGCGGCCCAGGCGGCTTTGAACGCCCGGGGCTAAGCATTTGAATCAAGGCTGGAATACTGATGCGATATTGAAAGTATCGTATAGCTAACCCATTTGTAATCGCGACTATTACTTGACGGCCTCATAAGGGGCCTATAATCGAGCGCGCCCGGTCTGGAACTTGCATTAACGGAGCAGTTCAACTGTTCCGCTGGTTTCCGGGACGGCACGAAGTTATTCAGGGGCGATTGATGAGCGCCATGAAGACAAACAGGCTGACCGGCCGCTGGCCGGAGATTGCGCGCGGCGGATTTGCCGTGGCGTGTCTTGTCCTGTTTGCTGCCCTGTTGCCGATGGCGGGTATGCGCGCCAGCGTGCAGAACGACGCCGCCTACTGGCAGGAACTGGCACAGCGCCATATCGAGGCGGATGATCTGCTCGGCTGGTCTGCACCTTACGGTCTCAAGGCGGCTTCGCTGAGCGTGGCGTCAGACGAGCTGGAAGGTGCTCGGGTGCTTATGCGTCCGATCAGCGAAGACCTCCGGACCTTTGATGCCTCACATATCACCCGCGCGCGCTTCAGTGCGGCGGAAGTGAACTGCCTCGCGGAAGCTGTCTATTACGAGTCGCGCGGCGAGAGTTTTTCCGGTCAGGCGGCTGTAGCCGAAGTCGTCATGAACCGCGTGAACCACCGGGTCTATCCGGATACGATCTGTGGCGTGGTTTATGAAGGTTCCGAACGCACGACGGGCTGTCAGTTCAGCTTTACCTGCGACGGGTCCATGGATCGTGCCCCGCGTGGCCGCGCCTGGCGCCGCTCGCAACTGGTTGCTGAGCACGTTGCGCTGGGCTTTGCCCCGCCGCGCACGCGCCGTGCCACCCACTATCACACCACGGCGGTTGATCCGCACTGGAATGACTCGCTGGTCCAGACCGGCCAGATCGGCACCCACGTTTTCTACCGCTTCCCGAACCGCCGGGAACGCCAGGAAATGCGTGAGCGCGAGAGCAATCTCTAGACCCGTTTCGGGACCAGACTCAAAATTCCAAGCCTGAAGTGTTACCCTGCCAGCGCTCGTCTGCTGGAGATATGCCATGCGCAAGGCCCTGGTCCTGTCGTCCTTGCTTTTGCTGAACGCTTGTGCCGATGCGCCCAAGAGGCGCTTGCCAAGGGATGGTGACACGGCCCCACCACAGGCCACACAGCCCTATGATCTGCCGGCAGAGCGGACGCTGACTTTGACGAATTACTCGCCCGGTCAACCGACGGGCTTTCGTGCGACCACGCAAATGACATTCGGGCAGCTGGAGACCTACCAGATTGTTCTGACCATTCCGCAGGCCTTTACCTTCAACGGGTTCGATGCGCTGGGTCCCGCTGGAAGCCGGGTTGGCTCTTATGGCTTCGATTTTGACAATTCGACGCCCGGCGTACCGGACCGTGTGCTTCCGCTCCGGTCGGTCAATGCGACGCAGATTTATGCCGACACAGACCTGAGTGGAGCATATGAGGCCGATACCGACGCTGTGATCGACTATTCCCAGGCCCAGAACGGCGACCATTTGTTGACGGCGACTATCCCGCTCGGTGGGGACGGATCGGCTGGTACCATTACCGCCTTCTTTGATTCCGGGATCATACTTTCGCTGTTCAGTGGCTTTCTGACCAACCCTGGCACAGCTGGCGACTATGTGGTGACGGCTGATTTCACCTCGGTGGACCCGGATACGGATGGCGCCAATGACAATGCCGGCGAAGGTCCTGAAATGCTGCAGGTCCAGCAAACCCTGTCGATCGCCAACTCGCCCCTGAGAGCTGCGGTGCTGCCGACCAGCCGGAGTGTGGTTTTTGGCCAGCCAGCTACGGCCTTCGCAACGATCAGCAATAGCGGTGCCAGCGTGCTGAACGGTTGCGGGATCAGCCCGGCCTCCTCGCTGACCGCAACCTTGTCCTATCAGACAACAGATCCGTCCACGAATGCGCTGACGGGAAGCATTGATACGCCCGTCAGCATTCCGGCGGGTGGATCGCAGAGCTTCCTGATCGCGCTGACACCCATCGAGGAGACCTTCTTTGGTGATGCCCAGGCCTTCCCGCCGATTGAAGTGGAGTTTCTTTTCTCCTGCACCGGTGCAACACCGGCGCCGACCTATCCCGGCGTGAATACGCTCCTTCTCTCGGCGGACACCACGCAGGCCATTGATGTGATTGCGATTACAGCGAGCGCATCCGGCGACGGATATGTGCGGCTCGGTGATGCAGACGGTGTGGCAGCATTCGGGGTGGCCGGCCTCGACATCGGTGCGGCGGGGACCGTCACCGTTCAGCCACGGGCCGGACTGGCAACCACCGCCAGCAGTCCCGAATTGTCAGCGCCCCAATCCGCCCAAACCGTCGATGCCAGCGTGCTGATCTGCGAAACCACCAACTCAATTGCCGGTACCTGTCTGGCGGCACCGTCAGCGTCGGTGCAATCGGCGTTCGCCAGCAATGACGTCAGAACCTATTCGATCTTTGTGCAGGGCAATGGCAGCGAGATTGCCGACAATCCGGCCAACAACCGGATATTTGTCGACTTTATCGATAGCCAGGGCGACAATAGGGGCATGACCTCGATCGCCGTAACAACGGTCAGCCCGCCGGACTAGGCCGCGTCCAGTCCGAAATCGAAATTCGGCGCCGAGTGGGTCAGCGCGCCCACCGAGATAATGTCGACTCCGGTGGCAGCGATGTCGGCGACACTGTCCAGCGTAACACCGCCTGAGGCTTCCAGGGTGATGCGGCCGGCGGCCTGCACGGCAGCGGCGCGCAGATCATCCAGCGAAAAATTATCCAGCAGCACCACATCTGCGCCCGCCTTCATGACGCTTGAAAGGTCTTCCAGCCGGTCGATCTCGCAGGAAATCCGGACCATGTGGCCGGCTTCGGCGCGGGCGGCGCGGACGGCCGACGCCGGACTGCCGGCAGCGGCAATATGATTATCCTTGATCAGAATGGCATCGGAGAGGTTATAGCGATGGGCTGAACCGCCTCCGGCGCGCACCGCCTGAATCTCCAGCGCGCGCAGACCGGGCGTTGTCTTTCGTGTGTGAACTATTTTTGCTTTCGTGCCGACAACGGCATCGACATAGCGGCGCGTCAGCGTCGCGATACCGCTCATCCGGCCCAGGAAATTCAATGCCGTGCGTTCCGCCAGCATGATGTCACGAACATGGCCGGATACGCCCAGAATGCTTTCGCCCGGTTCAACCGGATCGCCATCACTGGCCAGGACATCCAGCGACAGGCCGGGGCCGGCCTGGGTAAAGGCCTCAATGGCAGCCTGCATGCCACAAACCACGCCATTGGCGCGGGCGCGGATCTCGAATTCACCAGTCGCCCCTTCCGGGATGACACAGAGCGAGGTGATATCGCCCGCGCCGCTGATATCTTCCTGGAAGGCGCGGCGGACGATGTCGCGGACCAGTTGGGCGGGCAGGATCGGAATCATTCGGCGGCGACCAGTTCTTGCGGATTGGTCTGCCGGATAATCGTATTCCGGGCATTGGGCAAGCGATCCGGGTAATCGGTCCGGAAATGGCTGCCCCGGCTTTCCCGGCGATCCAGCGCGGCTCCGGCAATCAAGCGCGCCGTTAGAATGGCGTCTGACTCCCCGAAGCGGCGCGTCAGCCGGTCAATCCGCGCCAGCAAATCCTGAAGCTCATAGGCATTGCGCTCCACGCCGGCGAGCTGTGACATGGCAAGGCGCAGCCCCTGCAGCACTATCGGTGGCAGGGCCGGCGGGATCTCTGCCCGGCCGGGCCGGACACGCCGCACGGGTGCGGCAGCCAGCGCCGCTGCTGCGCGATGGCCGAAGACCAGGCCTTCTGCCAGCGAATTGGAGGCCAGCCGGTTGGCGCCGTGAAGCCCGTTGCAGGCACATTCTCCGACGGCCCAGAGCCCGTCCACGCTGGTGCGCCCCTCCAGATCGGTGGCAATGCCGCCCATCGTGTAATGCGCGGCTGGCGCGATCGGAATGGGTGTAGTCCGTGGATCAATTCCGGCAGCCATGCAGGCAGCGAACACTCCGGGAAAGGCTTCCGGGAAACGATCACCGACCGCCTCCCGGCAGTCCAGCCAGGCGCCATCGTCCGACCGGGCCGCACGATGCACGGCGCGGGCAACCTTGTCTCGCGGACCCAGATCATCGTCGGTGATGGGCTGGCCGTTCTTGTTCACAAGACTTGCGCCGGCGCCGCGCAACGCCTCAGTGGCGAGGGGCAGGGGATCAGCGCCGGTGCGGATGGCAGTCGGATGAAATTGGACAAATTCCGGATTGGCGATCTCGGCGCCGAGCCGGTGGGCCATGGCGACCGCCGATCCGATAGCACCCGGCGGGCTGGTCGTGTCCGCGAATATGCCGCCAAAACCGCCAGTAGCCAGAACGGTCCGGGAGGCCAAGATATCCTGCACGATGCCGTTGTGATTACGGGCCAGGACACCGGCGCATCCACCTGTGGCGTCAGGAAGCAGCGCTACGGCCCGCCAGCCTTCACGAATGTCGATGTGAGCGGACTTTCTGACGGCTCTGACCAGCGTGGCGAGGATTTCAGCCCCGGCCTGATCGCCGCTGATATGGGCAATACGGGCATGGCTGTGGGCCGCTTCCAGGCCGAGCGAAAGCGCGCCCTGACCATCCAGATCGAAGGGAACGCCCAGTGTCTGCAAGGCGCGGACCTGCGGTTCGATATCCGCTGCCAGCGTTCTTGCGGCAGCCGGATCGCAAAGGTCTGCGCCCGCGGCGAGCGTATCTTTCGTATGTGAATGAATGGAGTCTGAATCACCTGCCGAAACGGCTATCCCGCCCTGCGCCCAGCCGGTTGCGGCGCCGGTCCCCAGCGGTGCACCGGTCAGCAGGGTAACCGGATGCGGCGCCAGCTCGAGCGCTGTCCAGAGGCCGGCAATGCCGGCCCCGACGATGATGACAGGCGCGGTCATGGGCGGGCTAGACCCAGTCGACCGTGACTGCCGGCTGGTGACGATCAAAGTGTGCCGGCTTATCCGGCTTGGGCAGATCCAGCATCCGCTGGATAGAGACGCGCGCACGAGCGGCGGTGTCTTCGTCTACCTCGACCTCGAACTGATTGTAGCGGAGCGCGTCATGAATGTTTTGCAGGGTGATCCGCTTCATGTGCGGACACAGATTGCAGGGACGAATGAAATTCACGCCCGGATTCTCGACGGCGACATTGTCACTCATCGAACATTCGGTCAGTAGCACCACCTTCTCGGGCTGCTTGTCCTGGACGTATTGCGCCATGGCAGCGGTGGAGCCGGCAAAGTCGGCAGCTTGCACCACATCGACCGGGCTTTCCGGGTGTGTCAAAACGACGACACCGGGATGACCTTCGCGTAACGCGTCGACATCTTCGGCGGTGAATCGTTCATGGACTTCGCAGCTGCCTTTCCAGGTCAGAATGCGGATATCGGTATTGGCCGCGACATTCTTTGCGAGGAAAGCATCCGGGATCAGGATGACCGTATCGGTGCCCCATTCCTTCGCGGCCCATTCGGTGACCTGAATGGCATTGCTGGAGGTGCAGCAGACATCAGCCTCGGCTTTCACGGCCGCCGACGTGTTCACATAGGTGATGATTGGAAGGTGAGGGTATTTCGCCTTGATGGCTGCGACATCCTCGCCGGTAATGCTTTCAGCGAGTGAACAGCCGGCCTGCATGTCGGGGATCAGGACCGTCTTGTCCGGGCACATGATCTTGGCCGTTTCCGCCATGAAGTGGACGCCAGCCTGAACAATGATGTCCTCCTCGACATCGGCCGCCATGCGCGCAAGGGCCAAACTGTCGCCCGACAGATCGCCGACGCAATTGAAGATTTCCGGCGTCATGTAATTGTGGGCCAGAATGATGGCACCGCGCTCTTTCTTCAGACGGTTGATGGCTGCGATCAGCGGTGCATGCGCCGGCCATTCTTCCGGAAGGATGACGTCCTTCACGCGTTCATAGAGATGATCGGTCTCGGCTCTTACGGCATCATCATAGACCAGCGTGTCGTTCGCCGGCGAGGTGGTCACCCCGCCTTCGCTTGTCCAGGTGGGGCTCGTCCAATCCATGCGGTCCATGACACTTCTCCATATATGCTCAAAATGAGCATTAATAGGGGCCAGAGAAAGGCGACCAACTAGGATGGCCACCTTTTGCTCCATATGAGCCTAAATAGGTGTGGGCATGACGATCGTCAAGCTGCTACCTCACGCTGTCACGTTATTTTGAGCGGGGTGTGGAAATGCCGGCCGCTTGGGCTTCGCGCAGTGCCTCGCGGCGATAACGGAACAGCTCGGCAGGCCGACCGCCTGTTTGGGCCAGCATCTTGCCGGTCCCCTCGACAAAGCCGGTGCGATCCAGCGCACGCCGGAAATTCTGCTTGTGCAGGGAGAAACCGACAATGCCTTCCACGATTTTCTGAAGGTGGGAGAGGGTGAAGGTTTCCGGCATCAGTTCGAAAACAACAGGCCGGTATTTGATCTTGCCGCGCAACCGGCTGATCGCTGTGGCCATGATCCGCCGGTGATCGGATGCCATCGTACGCCCCGGAACGGCTTCGGGCGGCGCGTCGCCCCGGTCACGTGCGGCTTCGGCGATCAGGCCCGCGCTATAGAGCAATTCATAACGATCAAGGCAGCGCTCCTCATTCCAGCCGCGGCCATCAAGTCCGAAGACGATGCGCGCCCGGTCGCGGCGGGAATCGCGCCGTCCTTCGGTTTCGGCTTCATCGATCCAGCGGCGCAGCGCGGGTTCGATCATCTCGCTGACGATTGCCGGCTTGCCCTGACGCCAGTCTTCCCAGGGAAAAAAGCTGTACCAGCTTTGCCAGTCTCCGCCACCGGATGGCAATTCTGCGGCTTCCGGGGTCAGGGCGAGATAGCCGACCGAGATGATCCGCGCTTCATCAGACGCAGGCAGGTCGGCCAGCGGTGCCTCGCGCCCCTGATCACCGAAGGTGTAGAGCTGTTCGACATATCCCAGCTGGAAACGGGCCTGCTCGTTGACCCATTCCCGAAGGCCGATCTCGAACGTCCTGTGCCGGGCCGGATCGAATGGTCCGAAGGGCAGGGCCGGGGACTCTCCTTTCCGCGAGACGACCAGAACCTGAGGCGCCTCTTCACCCGCCGCCATGACGACGGCGTTCAGACCGACGGCGACGGGTGGCAGGCTCATGCGGCCTTCTTTCCTTTGGCGCCGTCAAATTCCTCCAGCAGCGTGTTAAAGCGCTCGAGAAAGAGAGCCTGGGCTTTGCGCGGCGGTAGCGGTGCAATGGAGATATCGATCTCTGGCGGTACCGGCCCGAAGAACTGCCGGGATTCCTTCTCACTGAAGCCGGCGATCTGCGTTGCCTCCAGATGGGCGCAGATCCGGTCGGCCCTCTTGATCTTGCGCTTGACCTCCACAGGCGTTTTCGGCGGCAGGCCGAAACGGATGTGGACGGCACCTTCCAGCCGGTCCTCGAAGGCCCGGTAATTGACGCCGAGAGCGGCCTTGAACGGGCTGATCATGTCGCCGATCACATATTCCGAAGAATCGTGCAGCAACGCCGCCAGCCGCCATTTCACCGGCAACTTGGGATAGAGAATGCCGACAATCTGCTCGACCACAACGCTATGCTCGGCCACCGAAAAAGCGTGCGCACCCCTGGTCTGGCCGTTCCACCTCGCCACTCTGGCAAGGCCATGAGCAATGTCCTCGACCTCGATGTCGAGCGGTGATGGATCCAGCAAGTCCAACCGGCGTCCTGACAGCATTCTCTGCCAGGCGCGCGGCTTTGCATCCTTGACGGGTGTCCGCTTGGTCAATTCCCTTTATCCCTGATTTAAGTGTCGCTATGAACAGTTTTAAGTCCTACGCCTGATAGTGCTCATATCAAGCGGGGTAAAGCGGTAGGGTTTGAGGAAATTTGATGGCTAAAGAGCGAATTATCATTACTTTACAAGGTGATGAGGTTGATATTGTTCCTGCGCGTGTGGCTGCACGATTGGCAGCGCGATTTGATGCGACGCTGGATGCCGTTCTTCTCGAACCCGACCCCAGCGATTTCATGATGTGGGCCGGCCCCAGCGGGGCCGCTGCATCGGTCATGGCGGGCGCCCTGTCCACGATCCAGCAGGAATCGGATGAGTGCGCCGAACGGGCGAAGAACACGTTTGTTGATGCCTTGGAATATGCCGAACTGACGGCGGTCCGTGGACGCTTTTTGCGGATCTCCGACCAACCCGCTGATGCAGCCGCGGAAACCCGGCTCTCGCGACTGGTTGTGACGTCGCGGTTTGCCGCAGAGGGCAATGGCCCGCTGGCGGAATTGGTGACGTCGGTCCTGATAGACGAGCAGACGCCGGTCTATATCGCCAGCGACAATGACGAGCCCCCGGCCAGTGTTGCGATCGCATGGGACGGATCGCGCGAGGCAGCCCGCGCCATCTATGCCGGCGCGCCCCTGATTTCGGCAGCCGAGAAAGTCGTAATCCTGCAATCGAATCGCGGTCTCGAATACCGGGACCGCCGCGCAGCTTCCGTCGACCGGCTGTATGACTGGCTGTCGGTGCGCGGCAAAAGGTCGGACACGGTGGATATCGACCAGTTCGACGGTACCGTCGGCGAGCGGCTCCTGAAGGGCGCTGAAGGCATGGATCTGCTGATCGCCGGTGCCTACGGGCATTCGCGGCTGAGAGAGTTTGTCTTTGGCGGGGTGACGCGCACGCTGTTGTCTGCGTCAGATGGTCCGGCAATGTTGCTGGCGCATTGACGTCGGCATTTGGAACGCCCTTAAATCATACGACAATTCTGGGAGGATTGAATGAGCCTTTATCGCGTTGTCATGCGCCTGTCCCGCAATCCGGGTACCAGCCATCCCGACGGTGATGATCACCGCGGTTATACGGTCGTGGCGCCGCTTGATGCTTCAGGCCATCTCGATCTGGAACTCTGGAGAGCGGAAAAGGAAAAGTGCACTGTGCTGCGCTTTTCCCCCGATGAGGATGAAAAGGCTGATGGCTGGCTGACCCATCGCGGCAGCCATTGGTATTTCCGCTATGACGAGGAGGATGAAGGTCCGGATGAACCGGTCTTCCGTCTCGGCGATCACCTGCTCAGGCAGGGTGAATATCTCACCATCCACGAAGCCGATGGCGAGGACCTGACTTACAAGATCACGGATGTCGTGAAAGTCTGAGCCTATTCGGTAAAGACGATCGCCATGTGATCGGCATCAGCGGCTACGGCGAGGCGGGAAACTCCGCCATCGCCGAGGCCGGACAGATTGGCCACCGGCCTCCAGTTGCCATCCATGCCGGTCGCGAACAGCAATTCGCCATCCCATGACGCAAACCAGCCGAGCTCGCCAGCCGGTGTGGTGAAGACCGCATAATCCTCGGTCTCACCGGGCAGTTCCATGACTTCGCCGACGCCATTGCCTTCAAAGCTGAAGGAATGGATGGTCCAGCTGCCATCTTCGTTCTGCAGGGTGAAATAGGCTGATTGCCCGTCAGGCGCTGAATAGAGTGCGCGGCCAATGCCTGTGGTGATTTCCCCCTCGATACCGTTTTCCAGGTCCAGCCAGAGCAGGCTGAACGGATCGGTCAGGGCAAAGAGCAGCATCTGTGTCTGGTCACCGGACAGGGCGTAATAGCCGGCGGGACCATAACCATGGATCGGGCCGTAATTCGATCCGTCGAGCATCAGGCGCCAGGCCTGACCGCCGACCTGACCGGGCGGCTGGTGGATATAGGTGACCGAGCGGCCATCCGGCGAGGGGCGCGGTGAATATTCGCTTTCACCCGGCGTATTGGTGATCACACTTACCGAACCGGAGCGATCCATGTAGCGGATGTCGGTATTCCCATCCGCGCTCTCGGTCGTGAAATAGAAACCGCCAGCGGCATCATAGGCGGGCTGGTTGTCGTACAGGCCCTGCATGGTGACCACGACCGGCGTGGTGATCTCCGGCATTCCGTCTGTCCAGCTGATACGCGCAACGGCGATATCGGTATCCGGCAGACCGGCGGCATCGTCGTCGCCGGTATCGGCTTGTGCGGTGTCTTCCGCTGGTGTTCCGGCTGCGTTCTCCGCCGCCTCATCCATCGCCTCATCCGCGGCTTCCGGCGCGCTACAGGCGGCGAGGCCCAACAGAATGGTCGAACACAAAAGCAGATTACGCATGGTAGCCCCTATCTCTTTTCGACGATGGCAGCTCCGCAGCCATAACCGGCACCAAAGGCGCACATCAGTCCCCGTTCCCCGGCGGCCATATCATCCGAATTCAGATCGAATGTCATCAGCACGCTGGAAGAGGACGTATTTCCGTACTCGTTGAGAATGATCGGCGCCGCATCGGCATCCGGCTCGCGTTCCAGGGCCTTTTTCACGACGGCCTGGACGATGCGGATATTGGCCTGGTGCAGCCAGCCGCGGCGAATGTCCTGCGGCGTGTAGCCCAGTTCGCTGATCAGCTGAGAGGATAGGGCGGATGCCATCGGGATGACATCGCGGAAGACGCGGTGACCATCCTGGTCAACCAGCGCTTCGAAATGTTCACCATCCTCGAATTCGGTGTGGTTCATGAAGCCGAAATCCGAGCGCAGCGCATTCGACCATTTGGTCTGCAGCTTGACGCCCTTCAGCTCCCAGCCGCCGGGCTCACGATCGCCGGCTTCCAGCAGGACGGCCGCTGCCGCATCACCGAAGATGAAATGCACATCGCGACGCTTGTAATCATTGATGGCGCTCATGATTTCCGGGCAGACGATAAGGATCGCATCCGCCTGACCGTTGCGGATCAGCTCGCGCGACTGCTGCATGGCGAAAATCGCCGAGGCACAGGCCATGGTCATGTCGAACGCCCAGCCGCCTTCGATGCCGAGGGCTTCCTGGATCTCGATGGCAACCGCCGGGAAATTCCGTTGCTGGGCCGATGAGGCGACGATGACACCATCGATATCGGCGGCAGTGCGCCCGGCCTTGGCGAGTGCTTTTTTCGCTGCGCTCAGCCCGAATTCGGCCTGCAACCCCATGGCGTCCTTGCCGCGGCTCGGCAGGCGCGGGCGCATCCGGTTGATGTCGAGAAGCCCGTCCTTGTCGATAACATGCCGATTCAGAATGCCGGAGGCCTGTTCGATGAATTGCTCACTGGAATGCGGCTTGGCGTCCAGCGTGCCGGCCGCGATGGCGGCGGCATTCTCGGCATTGAACTTGTCGGCATAGGCGTTGAACGCCTCGACCAGTTCCTTGTTGGAAATGGTATTGTCAGGGACCGTCCAGCCCACCGAGCGGATAATACAATCTCTCATGCTGCGCGTCTTTCCAGAATGACCGAGCCTATCGAATAGCCGGCGCCGAAGGAACACATCAGGCCTTTCTCGCCATTCTCGAACCCGTCCGAGTGGCGGTGGAAGGCCACCAGCGACCCGGCCCCCGCCGTATTGGCAAATTCATCGAGAATGACCGGGGCTTCGTCCGGGGTGAAATCCCGATCGTAGACTTTCCGGGCAATCATCATGTTCATGTTGATATTCGCCTGATGGAGCCAGAGACGTTTCATGTCTGCTGCTGTTAGCTGGTTCGCCTGCAATTGATCAAGGATCAACTCGGCCACCATGGGGCAGACTTCCTTGAAGACCTTGCGGCCTTCCTGGACGAAATAACGGTCCTCGAACACCGGCTCGGGGGTCTCGCAGGCATTCAAAAATCCGAAATTCGACCGGATATTGTTCGAATAGGACGTCTTCATCCGGGCATTGACGATAGACCAGCCATCGGCCTGGCCATCATCGCGCTCGATCAGCAGGGCGACCGCCACATCACCGAAGATGAAATGGCTGTCGCGGTCGCGGAAATTCAGTTGCGGCGTGGTGATTTCCGGCGTGACCAGCAAAATGGAATCCGCCTGACCGGTCTGGATGGAATTGATCGCATTGATCAGGCCGAACGTGCCGGATGAACAGGCAACGCTCATATCATAGCCGAAACCGTCAATCCCGAGCGCGTCCTGAATTTCGATCGCGATACAGGGATAGGTGCGTTGCATGGTCGTGGCGGAACAGATCACGCCGTCGACATCTGCCGCATCCCGGCCGGCCGCTTCCAGTGCCTGCCGCGCGGCGGCGATGCCGGCCTCTGCCATGACGGAAACCTCGTCATCGCTGCGCCGACGGACTTCCGGCCGCATGCGGCCAATGTCGAGCACGCCGGCCTTGTCGATCGTGTAGCGGGACTTGATGCCCGATGCCTTCTCGATAAAGCCGGAAGAGGAGGGCGCTTTCGCTTCCAGTTCGCCAGCGGCAATGGCATCGGCATTCTCGGCGTTCCATTTTTCGACCCAGGCATTGAAGCAGGCGACGAGTTCATCGTTGGAAACGCTTTCGGGAGGCGTCCACAGGCCGCTTGAACGGATAATGGCAGTGTTCATGTCGCGGATGTTCCTATCGGCGGTTGTCTGGATCGTGGATCGGATTGTCACGTTGGCGCTCGACCTCACCGGTTCTCGGATTTTCGCAAACCCATTCGCCTCGTGCCACCGGATCGCCGGGCCGGGACTGGCGGCAATGCCGCTCGCCCAGTTCCTGCGCGGTCAGATCGTCATCACGGCTGGTGGGCCATTCGAGCGTGGAACAGGAAGCAGCACCTAGCGCGATCAGACTGATCATCAGGACACGACGCATGGTCAAACTCCCGGTTCGCGGACAGCCGCGTGACGAGGACAATCTACCAGATGGTCGTTCACCATGCCCACGGCCTGCATGAAGGCATAAACGATAACAGGTCCGCAGAATTTGAAACCCCGCTTCTTCAGGTCCTTTGCGATGGTCTCGCTCAGCGCTGTTTTTGCAGGGACTTCGGACATGGAATTCCAGCGGTTCTGTAGTGGCCGGCCGTCGACATAAGCCCAGAGATAATCAGAGAAATCCTCGCCTGCATCGCGCATATCAAGGAAGATCCGGGCGCCTCCGATAGCAGCGTCAATCTTGGCCCGCGAGCGGATGATACCGGGATTGGCCAGCAGTCGCGCAATATCGGCGTCGCCGTATCTCGCGACTTTTTCCGGATCGAATTGGTCGAAGGCTTCGCGAATCGTGTCGCGCTTGCGGAGGATGGTGATCCAGGCCAGCCCGGCCTGCATGCCGTCGAGGACAAGCTTTTCCCAGAGCGCCCGGGAATCATACTCCGGCACACCCCACTCGGTGTCGTGATAGGCGGCATAGAGCGGGTCTGAATCGGGGGCCCAGGGGCAGCGGGTCAGCGTCGTGGATGACATTCCCACCGCTTTAACGGCGGCAAACCGGATTGGCGAGTGGTGGAAGTCAGTCGCGCTCTGGCACAATGATCGTGACCGGCTGGCCGTTGACCGTGGGCGTCGCCTGCGCTGTTTCCAGACGATCTGTCCGGATGCGCCCGACCGCCTGATTGCCGGAGGCCGAGGTCAGCGTACCGATCGGCGTGTCGCCAGCGAGGATGTCGTGACCGGCTTCGAGGCTATTGTCTGCTGTGACCCGGACCGAACGTTTTCGGATCGTACCGCGGCGCTTCATGCGCGAGAGCACTTCCTGGCCGATGAAACAGCCCTTCCGCCAGCCAATACCGTCATAAAGGTCCAGATTGACGTCGGTGGGGAAGACCTCGGCCTCACCATAATCGCGGCCGAAGGTGGGAATGCCCGCCGTAATCTCGTCACTGGCAAGATTCGGAATTTCCGCCTCGTCACCGTCTGCCGAAGCAATCTTCCGTAAGGGCAGGTCTGGGGAGCGCGGATCCGTGGCGCCGTCACCGGCGATCACTTTCAGATCCGGGCGCAAGGCAATCTCGGCTTTGGCGCGCAAACGATAAAGCGTTAGCCGTTTCACCAACGCTTCGGCCGCATCGGCGTGGATATCAATCATGACGCCGTCGTCTGTTCCGTGGATCAGGAAATCGCAGATAATCTTGCCCTGCGGGGTCAACAAGGCGCCAGGCCGGATGATTCCCGGGGTCACCAACTTCATGTCGGTCGTGATCACGCGTTGCAGGAATTCATGGGCCTCGGAACCGAGGACAGAGATCACGGCGCGGTCGGCCAGAATGGAAGGCTTTTGTGTCATGCCTGCCATATGGCATTGAGCCTGCCGCTGGCCAAGGGGGCAGGCATGGGCTAATCCGCAGACAATGAAGCGCATTCTCTTCATCACCTCGACGCGAATCGGGGATGCCGTGATCAATTCCGGCGTCCTGGATCATCTCGTACGGCAATACCCGGAAGCCCGGATTACCATTGCCTGCGGACCACTGGCCCAGCCCATGCTGGAAAATACGCCGGGTCTGGAACGGATGATCATTGTCCGCAAGAAGCCGTTCGGCCTCCACTGGCTGGGCCTTTGGCGCCGTGTTGTGACGACCTACTGGGATATGGTCGTTGATCTGCGTGGGTCGGCCATCGTCTACCTGCTGCCTGCCCGCGAGCGGAAAGTGCTGAAGAGCACCAAGGTAAAGATGCACAAGGTCCGCGAGGCGGCTGGCGTTCTGCGATTGGATCCGCCACCTGCGCCGCGAATCTATCTGGCTGAAGATGCCCGCGAGCGGGCGATGGAATGGATGCCGCCCGGCCGGGACTATCTGGTGGTCTGCCCGTCGGCCAGCTTGCCGTTCAAGATGTGGCCGGCCACTAATTTTGCCGACATGGTGAAAGCGCTGGTCTCGCCGGATGGCGCAATGGCGGGGGCCGGTGTCGTGATTGTCGGCGGGCCGGGCGATGAAGACCATGCAGTGCCGATCCTCAACTGCCTGCCCGATGCGGGCATTCTGGATCTGACCGGAAAGCTTTACCTGTCAGACGTGGCCGCAGTCGTTGAGCGCGCGCGCCTGTTCATCGGCAATGATTCCGGGGTCATGCATATCGCAGCGGCCATGGGAACGCCGACGCTGGGCCTGTTCGGGCCATCGGATGAAATGCTGTATGGTCCCTATGGCGAGCAATGCGCCACGGTCAGGGGGCCGCGCGGCCTTGAGGCGATCAAGAAGGAATTCCCGAACTGGCGGCAGCATCCTTCGAGCCTGCTTGATGATCTGCGCGTTGAAGCCGTGATCGGGGCGGCGACCCAATTACTGGAACGGACGGAAACGGAATGAGCCGGACATTCGACCTCATTATTCGTGGCGGGGAAATCGCCAACCATTCAGGGCGCGGCAAGGGCGATATCGGCGTCATAGACGGCAAGATCGCGCAGATTGGCGATCTGTCCCAGGCCGATGCCGGCGAGGTTTTCGACGCCACGGGTCTGACCGTTCTGCCGGGCGTGATCGACAGCCAGGTCCACTTCCGCGAGCCGGGTCTGGAGTGGAAGGAAGACCTTCAATCAGGTTCGCTGGCAGCGGTGATGGGCGGCGTGACCGCTGTGTTTGAAATGCCCAATACCGAGCCGGCCACCACCAATCCCGACATGCTGAATGACAAGCTGGCGCGGGCCGCCGGGCGCATGCATTGCGATCATGCCTTCTATGCCGGTGCCACAAACGAGAATGCCGAACTTCTGACCATCATGGAGCAGATGCCGGGCTGTTGCGGTGTGAAAGTGTTCATGGGCGCTTCGACCGGCTCGCTACTGGTGCAGGATGATGCGGGCGTCGAGCGTGTGTTGCGCGCGATCAAGCGCCGCGCGGCGTTCCATTCCGAGGACGAATATCGTCTGGCCGACCGCCGTGGCCTTGCTGTCGATGGCGACTGGACCAGCCACGAAGTCGTTCGGGATGCCGAAGCGGCGATCATGTCGACGCATCGCCTGGTGCGGATTGCGCGGGCAACGGGCAAGCGCATCCATGTGCTGCACATCTCGACCAAGGAAGAGGTCGAGTTCCTTCAAAAGCACCGCGACATTGCCAGCTGCGAGGTAACACCCCAGCATCTGACGCTGACGGCGCCAGAAGCCTATGAAAGCCTGAAGGGCTTCGCGCAGATGAACCCGCCCATCCGTTCGGCCGATCATGTCGCCGGCCTCTGGAAAGGCGTCGAGCAGGGCCTGTTCGATGTGCTGGGTTCGGATCACGCCCCGCACACGCGCGAGGAGAAGGCCAAACCCTATCCGCAAAGCCCGTCCGGCATGCCCGGCGTGCAGACACTGGTGCCCATCATGCTGAACCATGTGGCGGAAGGCCGTTTGAGCCTGGAGCGCTTCATTGATCTCACCAGCCATGGCGCTCAACGCGTCTTCGCGATCGCCAACAAGGGCCGTATGGCGATCGGCTGGGATGCCGACTTCACGATTGTCGACCTTAAGGCCGAGCGTGAAATCACCGAGGACTGGGTGGCCTCGAAATGTGGCTGGTCGCCCTTTACCGGCATGACCGTCAAAGGCTGGCCGATGGCGACGATCATTCGCGGTCAGACCGTTATGCGCGATGATGAGCTGGTGACCGAAGGCGCCGGCAAACCGGTCCGCTTTATGGAGACCTTGCCGGAGGAGGCCGTCTGATGAGCGATCGGACCAGTTTCTATTTCTTCGATATCGACGAAAACATCCTGCACCTCCCGACAAAGGTTCACCTGCTGAACACGGTGACGGGCGAAGAAAAATCCATGTCACAGCGCGAGTTTGAAGGCATTCGTGCCTATCTGGGTGTTGCTGGCGACTGGGAAGACTGGGCTGCCCCGCCCGAGCGGGCCTTCCGCGAGTTCGCCGATGGTCAGGACCGGAATGGCGAGGAATATCTGCACCGCGATATCCGCAAGGCCTTGAAGGGCGATAGCTGGAAGGGCCCGTCCTGGGATATTTTCCGTTATGCCGTGCTGAAAAAGCGTCCGATTGCAGTGATCACGGCGCGTCAGCATTCGCGCAGCACGATCAAGGCCGGGATCAATCTTCTTTGCGAGGCGGGCGAGATTCCCGAAAACCCGAACTATGTCTCGATCTTCGGTGTGTCGAACCCGGATGTGCGCAACGAGCTGGGCCCGCATCTGACGACGGCCGGGCTGAAGCGGAAAGCCATCCGCCAGTGCGTGGAACGCGGGCTCGATGCCTATGGCCGCGAACTGCCGCACAGTTTCGGAATGTCGGACGATGATCCGAAGAATGTCGATCTCATCACGTCGGCCATGCTGGAATGCAAGATCGACTACCCGGACAAGCGCTTCTTCGTGATTTCGACCAATCGCCGCCAGCATGTGAAGCTTGAAGTCTTCCCGCCGCACAAGGATGAATCCAAGTTGCGGGCCGCCGAGGGCGATTATTACGGCTAGTCCAGCACTTCGTTGAGCAGGGCCTGGCTCATCTGCTGACCGCGGCGGGCCAGATTGCGCCGCTCGGCCTCGGCTTCCGCGCCGCACCGGATCCGCGCACGCTGTTCGGCCTGATAGCCATCATTGAAGGCGTCGATCAGCCGGTCTCGCCGGAAACCGGAAATTGGCGCTTCCAGCTGTAACAGCTCGATCATCCGGTTGCGCCAGTCCTGTTGCTCATTGCCGCCGCAGGCATAATCGAGGAAGTGCAGCTGCCCCATCGTATAGGCAAGATAGGGCAGGGTGCGCCCCGGATCACGGTAGGGGTCGATCCGGTCCTCGGCATCCTCTTCCAGCATTTCCTGCACTTGTGTCGTATCTGGCTTGGTCTGAGCCAGAGCCGGCCCGGCCAGTATCAACAACAGGATAGGAAGGATCAATCGCATGGCCGGTTCATGTCCCATGATTGCGGCGAGGTCTAGGCGGGAGTGATGACACGCCGTGTCTCATCCCAGCTGACCCTTTGCATGGCCTCCTCGACGGCTACGAATTCAGCGGCGTCGGCATCGTCGGCCGCCTCGGGTTCGCCGCTGATCCATTCCGCCTCGAAATCGATCAGCACATAATGCCGGTCACCCATGACCGAATCGACAACATCAATCAGACGGGTGATCCGCGCTTCGACGCCGGTTTCCTCTTTCAGTTCACGCAAGGCAGCCTCGCGGACGGTCTCGCCAAAGTCCATCTTCCCACCCGGGATTGACCATTTCCCCTTCAGGGGTTCACGGCCCCGCTTGACCAGCAGGACGTCATCGCCCCGGCGGCAGACCACTCCCACGCAGGCAATCGGGCGTTCCTGTTTACTCATCGCGTTTCCTTGACCTTGCGCATTCTGCAGCAAAGCTAGAGCGAAAACCGGTCAAAGGCAGCTTTCATGTGCGGACGCTATGACATCGAGATCGATCCCAAGACGCTGAGCGCCATGCTCGGGCTGGAGGTTCCGGACTTTATTGCAGATGCGGATTTCTCGCCGGGTGACACAGGTCCGGTGATTGCGGTTGGCGCTGATGGCCAGACGAAAGTGGTGCTGATGCGCTGGGGGCTGGAACCCAGCTGGATGAAGGAAAAGCCAACCCGGCCCATGTTCAATGCGCGTGCGGAAACGGTGGCCGAAAAGCCGATGTTCCGCTCGGCCTTCAGGAAAAAGCGGGCGCTGGTTCCGGCGCGGGCTTTCTATGAATGGACGGGCAAGCCGGGCAGCAAGACAAAGTGGCGGTTTTCGCGGCCGAACGGCAACCTTCTGATCTTCGCCGGTCTCTGGGAGGCGCGTGACCGGGGTGACGGCCAGAAACAGCTGACCTTTACGATCCTGACGACCACGCCAAATGCGGATGCCGCCGATTATCACGACCGCATGCCGGTCATCCTCGATGACAATGCCCAGAAGATCTGGCTGGATCCGGAGGCGGATCCGCAATTCCTGCTGGCGCTGGCAGCGCCTGCCCCTGATGGAACTCTGAAGGTGGACGCTGCCTAGGCTGCGGTCCAGCCGCCATCGACGGGGAAGGCTGCGCCATTACAGGATGCGCCGGCATCGCTGGCGAGATACAGCAAGAGGCCCACCAGCTGGTCATATTCGACGAATTTCTTTGTCGGCTGGGCTTTCAGCATGACGTCGCGGACGACCTCTTCCTCGCTGATACCGCGCGCTTTCGCCGTGTCGGCAATCTGTCCCTCGACCAGAGGGGTCTTCACATAACCCGGGCAGATCGCATTGACCGTGATCCCGGCTTCCGCGACTTCCAGTGCGACGGTTCTGGTCAGGCCCAGAATGCCATGCTTGGCTGCGACATAGGCGGCCTTGAATGGCGAGGCGACCAGGGCGTGGGCAGAGGCAAGATTGATGATCCGGCCACGGCCTTGTCCGCGCATCACCGGCACAGCGGCCCGAATCGTGTGGAAGGCGCTGGTCAGGTTGATCGCGATGATCGCATCCCATTTCTCGACCGGGAAGTCCTCGATCTTTGCAACGTGCTGGATTCCGGCATTGTTGACGAGAATGTCCAGGCGGCCGAATTCACTGTGCGCATAGGCAACAAGGTCGGCAATCTCGTCCGGCTTCATCATGTTGGCGCTGTGATAGCGGACCTCGACGCCGTGTTTTTCAGCGAGTGATGCCCGCAGGGCCTCAATTTCGCCCTCGTCGCCCAGACCGTTCAGCACGATATTGGCGCCGGCCGCCGCCAGCCCATCGGCCAGTGCCGCGCCGATACCACTGGTCGAACCGGTAATAACGGCCGTCTGGCCGCCAAGATCTGTCGAAATCGCATTCATGCTGGTGCCGTTAGCAAACTTTGTTGCGATGCACCATCCGCCTTCTCACGGGTCAGGCGGCTTTCTTCGCGCTCTTCGGGGCCGGTTGCGGACGCCGGAATTCGAGTTTGCCGCCCGACGAAGCCTCCGGATCGAAGCGGTATCCCTCGACATCGAACTCGCGCAGGCGGGCCGGATCGGTAATCCGGTTCTCGATGATCCAGCGCGCCATCAGGCCGCGGGCCAGCTTTGTGAACATGAAGAGCGGGCGGGATTTGCCGTCTTTCTCTTCCTTGAAGGCGACATCGATGATGTTGGCCTTCAGCGCTTTCTTGTCGACGGCCTTGAAATACTCGTTCGAGGCGAGGTTCAGGATTGTATCCGACCCGGTCTTTTCCAGTGAAGCGTTCAGAGCCTTGGCGATGTCGGAGCCCCAGAAATCATAAAGGGTCTCGCCTTTGCGTGTGTGGATCTTCGTGCCCATTTCCAGCCGGTAGGGCTGGATCTGGTCCAACGGACGCAGCACGCCATAAAGACCCGACAGGATACGCAGATGATCCTGCGCCCATTCCAGATCGTTCGCTTCCAGTTCTTCCGCCTTCAGCCCGCGATAGACATCTCCGGCGAAGGTGAGCGCGGCGGGTTTGCCATGGCGGTTTTCCGGGTCGAAAGCCTTGAACCGCTCATAGTTCAGCTGCGCCAGATCATCTGACAGTCCCATCATCTGCTGGATCTTTGTCTTGGTCAGATTGCGGGTGGTTTTCGACAACGTCGCGGTTCTGTCCAGCAATTCCGGCTGGGTCGGCATCGGCGAGGCGACATCGTCGAAATTCATCAGCTTGGCAGGCGAAAGCAGAACGAGCATGGGTGACCTCCTGAGGCCCAGACTTAGGTCGATTGGCGCGGCGTTTAAAGGCCCCGGCTTCAGCGCACCGGGATTAGCACGCGCGGATTCATGATCCCCTTGGGATCGAGCGCGGCCTTGATCGATTTCATCAGCTCGACTTCCAGCGGCCGGCGCTGGGCGAGATCACCGGATTTCAGCGTGCCGACACCGTGTTCGGCAGCGATGGAGCCACCGTATTTCTGGACAAGGTCGTAAATGGCTTCTGTCGCCGGTTCGCAGATCTTGAGAAAATCGTCTCCGGCGCCCTCGTTTCTGTGAGCGACGTTGAAGTGGACATTGCCATCGCCGACATGGCCGAAGGCGATGACATTGGCGCCATCGACCAGTTTTTCGGAGGCGTCAGTCGCCTCGCGGATAAAGGCGGCGATGCGCGAAACCGGGATGGAGACGTCATGCTTGGCCGCCTTGCCATGGGCCTTTTCAGCCTCTGCGATCGGTTCCCGTAATTGCCAAAGGGCCAGCGCTTGCGTTTCGTTTTCGGCAATCACGGCATCCTGGACCAGTCCGGCCTCGAAGCCTTCGCCGAGTGCGGCTTCCATGGCGGTGCGGCCTTCGCCGATGCGGCCGGCGCCGATTTCCAGCAGGGCATACCAGGGATGCGGGCGTTCTAGCGGGTCACGGGTTCCGGGAATGTGCGCCAGAACCAGTTCCAGTGCATTGCGCGGTACGATTTCCAGCGCTGACAGGCTGCCGCCAGAGGCCTGCTTGGCGATGCCCAGCAAGTCCACTGCGGCTTCAGGTGAGGGGATGCCGGCAAAGGCCACGCACATCTCGGCCGGTTTCGGAAAGAGTTTCAGCGTGGCAGCCGTGACAATGCCCAGCGTGCCTTCGGCACCTATGAAGACCTGTTTCAGATCATAGCCTGAATTGTCTTTTCTGAGGCCGCGCAGCCCGTTCCAGATCCGCCCGTCGGGCAGGACAGCTTCGATGCCGAGGATCAGATCCCGCATCATGCCATAACGCAGCACGTGTACTCCGCCGGCATTTGTCGAGATCAGCCCGCCAATACTGGCTGATCCCTGTGAACCGAGGCTCAACGGGAAAAGGCGATTTTGTTCCGCCGCCGTTTCCTGCACGGTTTCCAGAATACAGCCGGCATCCACGGTGATGGAATCATTCGCGGTGTCGATTTCGCGGATGGACCGCATGCGGCTCATCGAGATCAGCACTTCGCCACGCGGGATGGACCCACCGACAAGGCCGGTATTTCCGCCCTGCGGGGTGATGGCGATGCCGGCCTTGGCGCAAATGCGGACGGCTTGCGACACCTCTTCGGTATTGGCCGGTTTCAGCAGGATCGGTGTTTCACCTTGCCAGCGGCCACGCCAGTCGCGGGTGTGTGCGGCAATATCGTTTGGATCCTCGCTCCAGCCTTTCGGGCCGAGTGCGGTTTTGAGGGCGGCAATGGCGTCGCTGGTCATGAGGTGTTGTCTCGCGGTGCGGCAGCGCGCTGAAGGCGGTCATTGATGGCTTCTCCCAAACCTTCGTCGGGAATCGGCGCGACGGCAATCCGCCGGATGCCGGGTTTGTCCAGCTTGCGCAGATAGGCAAACAGATTGGCGGCTGCTTCGGCCAGATCGCCATCCGGCGAGAGGCTGAGATCCGTGCCCCTGACCTTGCCAAAGCCCAAAAGCGTTTCGCCATCATAGGCGGTGGTCGCATTGAGGCGCAGCGGTGCCTGCGGCGCGTAATGGCTTTTCAGCATGCCGGGTGAGGCTTTCGGTGAACCTTCAGGCGGTTTGGCCAGCGGGCCGGTGATGGCTTCGATATCACTTCGCGCCAGCCCGCCTTTGCGCAAAAGCAGGGGCGTTTCGCCGTCAAAGCCCACGACGGTGGATTCAACGCCGACCCGGCAGGGTCCGCCATCAAGAATGAGCTGGATTTTCTCGCCCAGACCGTCGGCCACATGAAGCGGCGTGGTCGGACTGACACCGCCGGACGGGTTGGCGCTGGGCGCAACCAGCGGCTTGCCGAAGCGGCTGATCAGTTCGCGCGCCATGTCGTGCCCGGGGCAGCGCAAAGCGATCGTGTCGAGCCCGGCACTCGCCAGCTCGCTGACCGGGCAATCGGGCTTGCGTGGCAGGACCAGGGTCAACGGGCCGGGCCAGAAACGCTGGGCCAGCTGGCGCGCCAGCGGAGTAAATTCGGCCAGTTGTTCCGCCATGGCCAGTCCGCTGACATGCGAAATCAGCGGATTGAAGGCCGGCCGGCCCTTGGCAGCGTAAAGCGCAGCAACCGCCGTGCCATTGGTCGCGTCGGCGGCCAGCCCGTAGACGGTTTCCGTCGGGATGGCGACGAGACCACCGTCGGACAGGGTCTGAACCGCTTTGTCCAGCGTCGAGCTGGACGATCCGGAGAGAATGGGCGCAAGCATGATGTCAGCTAGCGCCGCAAGGGCGGATCGATCAAGAGCGCTCAGCGGATTGCTTCGATATGGAGCCATACCTCGACATTTTCGCCTTCCGATCCCCAGAGACCGGATCCGACATCAAAATCACCGCGATGGATCGTAAAATGGCCGTCCGCCGCTGCCCGATCGCCATCGATAACCAGACGAAACGGCAGTTGGGCGGCTTTCGTTGTTCCGGCGATCGTCAATCTTCCATCTGCAACATAGCAGTCACCTTCAGCGTCGGCACAGAGGTCGCTTTCGCTGATCTGTGTCGAAACAAAGACGGCGACCGGGTGATGCTCTGCATCGAGTCCGTCAATGCCTGTCATTTCCGAATCATACTGGGCATTGCCGGTTGCACCGCTGGCGACAAAGATACGCCCTTCGATCCGCGCCGATTCGAGGTCGGCCCGATCAAAAGTGATGTCGGCGTCGAAGCGGCCAAACGAACCCGTCAGAGGGCGGCTGAAGACCTCGGTGGTGAAGGTCACGCTGCTTGCGGCAGGATCTAGCGTCCAGTCCGAAGCGATGGCAGGAGCTGTCGCCAGAAGGGCGAGCCCCAGGGGGAGGAGTTTCATTCTTTATCCCTTGACCTTGAGGAATGGCACCATGCGGGCGAGAACGTCGTCGCGATCGACAAAATGATGTTTCAGGCCAGCCAGCACATGCAGTCCCAACAGGATGAGTAGTGCCCATGCTCCTTTGGAATGCATGAAGGCGACGATCTCGTGCAGGCTCTCATTCTCGCCGGTCAAGGCCGGAATGGGCAGAGATGCCATATTGAATAACAGGCCTGTATCGGCGTCTGAAGCGGTAGAAGCTGCGAGCCAGCCTCCGAGCGGCAGGCCGATCATCAGAGCATAGAATGCCCAGTGCGTGGCCTTCGCGACCACCCGCTCCCAGGGCTTCATGCCGTCGGGAAGGGGCGGCGCCGGATGCGTCAGACGCCAGCCCAGCCGCCCAAGACTCAGCACAATAACCAGAAGGCCCACCGTCTTGTGCCAGTTAAAGAGGAAAAGGACCTCTTCGAGCGTCACCGATTCGTCGCCGGCCAGCAGGGCCGCGCGGGCATCGTCAGCCTGCCAGCCGAAAAATACCATTCCCACAAGAAGAATGGCGAGAATCCAGTGCAGGGTCAGGGCGACAGTGGAATAGCGATTCTGTGCACTCATATTCCTGGCTCCGCATTCGCATTGTTTGAATGGATAATATCTCTTTCCGCGGCTGACGCATCCCCATTCCCGGGAAGTGCGGTATTTCCCATGCAGAACAAAGTGGCGCCGTAAGGTGCGACAGAAGGCCCGCCAATAGATGCACCATGATGCTCGACGCCCCGGAATGCTGCGTTATCTTTGTTCGCCGTGGGCCTGGAGGGAATTGCATGTATCGCGCACCGATCGAAGATATCCGTTTCGCTCTGGAAGAGATTGCCGTCATGGACGGCCTCAAGACGACCGGCGCCTTTCCTGAATTGTCTTCGGACCTGACGGCGGCGATTCTCGAGGAAGCCGGCAAGTTTGCCAATGACGAGCTGGCGCCGCTGAACCGCCCCGGCGATCTGGCAGGCTGCAAGCTGGAAGACGGTGTGGTGACCACGCCGCCGGGGATCAGGGAGGCCTACGCAAAATTTGTCGAAGGCGGCTGGCAGGGCCTGCAATTTCCGGCAGAGCATGGCGGGATGGGTTTGCCGCGCGCTCTGGGCGCCGCCGTAATGGAGACCCTGCAATCGGCGAACATGGCGTTCAGCCTGGGCCCGATGCTGACCTTCGGCACGATTGAGGCGCTGATCGCAAAGGGCTCCGACGAACAGAAAGCGATGTATCTGCCAAAGCTGATGACGGGTGAATGGTCCGCGACCATGCAGCTGACCGAACCGCAGGCCGGTTCCGATGTCGGGGCACTGCGCACCAAGGCGGAACCGAATGGCGATGGCAGCTGGTCAATCTCGGGCCAGAAAATCTACATCACCTGGGGTGAGCATGACTGCGCCGAGAACATCATTCACTGTGTGCTGGCCCGCACCCCGGACGGGCAACCGGGCACGAAGGGAATTTCCCTGTTCCTGATTCCGAAAATCCTGGTGAATGAGGCTGGCTCGCTGGGCGAGCGCAATTCGATCCGGGCGATCGGGCTGGAACACAAGATGGGCATCCATGGCAGTCCGACTTGCGTGATGGAAATGACGAATGCGAAAGGCTGGCTGATCGGTGAGGAGTTCGGCGGCATGGCCGCCATGTTCATCATGATGAATGCGGCGCGTCTGGCTGTGGGCGTGCAGGGCGTCGGTATTGCCGAGCGCGCCTATCAGCAAGCCCTGGCCTATGCGATGGACCGCAAGCAGGGCCGCGCGCCGGGTGCAGACGGAGAGCCGCCACACGCCATCATCCACCATCCGGACGTCCGCAACATGTTGACCACGATGAAGGCCAAGATCGAGGCCGCCAGGGCGGTCTGTTATTGCTGCGCGGTCGCCGCTGACGAAGCGGAATATGAGGAAGACGAGGAAGACCGGGCCTATGCCAAGCGCCGTGAGGAATTGCTAACGCCGATCTCTAAAGCCTGGTCGACAGACATTGGTGTCGAGGTGTCGTCGCTGGGGATACAGGTGCATGGCGGCATGGGTTTCATCGAGGAAACAGGTGCGGCCCAGCATTACCGCGATGCCCGGATCGCACCGATCTATGAAGGCACGAACGGTATACAGGCCATCGATCTGGTTGGCCGGAAGCTGTCTATGGCTGGCGGGGCGCCGCTAGCCGAGTTGCTGGAGGATATCCGCCAGACGGTGGAGGATTGTTCGACCTCGTCCAATCCGGAACTTCCCAAGCTGGCGCGCCGTCTGGGCCCGGCCGCTGATGCTCTGGAAGCGGCGGCGAAATGGTTGATCGAGCCGGGCCGCGACCGGTCAGACATGCTGGCAGGTGCCACGGCCTTCCAGCAGCTTGCCGGCGAAGTGACTGGCGGCTGGCTTTTATGCGTGGGCGCAGTGTCGGCGCAACGCTTCCTGAAAATGGGTGAGGGCGACCCGGCCTTTGCTCATGGCAAAATCACCCTCGCGCGGCATTTCGCCGAAACAGTCCTGTCGCAGGCACCGACCGCTCTGTCCGGCATCCAGTGCGGTGCCGGACTTCTGGCCGATGATACAGCGCTGGGCGCCTAGACCCAGAAGGTCTTCGGGTCCGGGTTGGGGCGTCCGTCGATCAGGCGGATGAGGCCGACCACGACACGGATGATGACCCATAGCGTCCAGAGCAGCCAGATCAGGAAGGCTACCGGCAACAGGATAACTGTCAGCGCACATGCGGCTGCAATGACCAGCAGGACAATCGCATAGAACAGGGTGCGCAGCTGGAACTCATAATGATTGGCGATCCATTCGGGCGCATTTTCCCGGCGGAACCAGGCAATCAGCGCGGCGATGATCATGGTCAGGAAGTTGGCCGGTCCAATCAGGAAAAGCACGTAGCCAACCACAGCGAGCAGGCGCTCATTGGATTCGCTGCCGGTTTCGGCAGCAGGGGTGACGTTCTTCATTTCAGCCTCAATCGATGTTCATGCCTTTAGCGGCTTGTTTTCGTTGCGGTGTCACCGCACCATGAAAGTATGGCCAGAAAAGGTCAGCAGGAAAGGGTATCAATGCAAAGGATCCAGAGGCGCTTGTGGCTCGGTTACGGGCTGGTCTTCGGTGGTGCCGTCCTGTTGGCTCTTGCGCTGATTATCGACGCTGTTTCCGGGGCAATGCTCGGCTTTCCGCTGTCAATTATCTGGTTCTTCCTGGCGATAATCCCGTCCGCTGGAATCGCGCTGATCTTCCTGACAGCCATCGAGGAGCGGCCGGTTGAAAGGGAGAAACCGCGTTGAGCATTCCGGTGACCATGGCGCATGAAATCCCGGGCCGCGAAGTGGCGGAAATTATCGGCATTGCCCGCGGCAGCGTCGTGAAGGCGCGGTTTTTCGTCCGGGATATCTTTGCAGCGCTTCGCAACCTGATCGGAGGCGAGGTCAATGAATATTCGCGCTTGCTGGAGGAATCGCGCGAGGAAGCCTATGCGCGAATGCTGACGCATGCGCAAAGCCTCGGCGCTGATGCCATCATCAGCTTTCGTTTTTCGACGTCGGCCATTATGGAAGGGTCGTCGGAAATTCTCGCATACGGAACGGCGGTCAAGCTCAAGTGATGTCTTTTTTGAAACGGATGGCTGGCGGCGCGGCTGGCGAAGTCATGGATACGATCAGGTTTTTTGCCGGGGTTGCCGGCGTCTGGTTGACCATCATTACCTTCCTGTTTGCGCCTTTTCACATTCCATCTGAAAGCATGCAGCCGACACTTGAAGTCGGGGACCGCGTTCTGGTGTCGAAATGGGCCTATGGCTATTCGCGGCATTCGCTGCCGCTGGGCCTGGGCTATTACGTGCCGGACAGTGTCGATTTCCGTCTCTTTCCGCGGACGCCGGAGCGCGGAGATGTGATCGTGTTTCGCACGCCAGACCAGCGCCGCAACCTGATCAAGCGTGTGATCGGCCTGCCCGGAGATGTCATCCAGGTTCAGGAAGGGCGCCTCTACATCAATGGCGAGCTGGTGGAGCGTGAAGAGATCGAACAGCGGCGCTACCGTCCACATGCCCAGCCGAACCGGGTCGTGGAAGTCACAGCCTATGTCGAGACCCTGCCTGAAGGGGTTCAGCACGAAATCTACGAACGGTCCGACGAGGAAAGTCTGGACAATTACGGACCGGTCACGGTTCGGGACGGCTATGTGTTCGCCATGGGCGATAACCGGGACAGCTCGACTGACAGCCGTGTGGACCGCTACCGGGGTGGACCGGGCGATATCCGATTGACGGAAGTGGTGGGCCGCGCGGAAACCGTGATGTTCACCTTCAATCGTTGCCGCAATGATGCAGGGCTTTACTGCCCGACAGGACGGATCTGGCGGGGGCTGTAACCAATCCCAGGGGAGGATCGCATGTCACTTGAAGGCAAGACGCTTTTCATTACGGGGGCCAGCCGCGGTATCGGCCTGGCCATCGGCGAACGTTGCGCACGAGACGGTGCGAATGTGGTGATTGCGGCCAAGACGGCCGAACCCCATCCCAAGCTGGAAGGTACGATCTACACGGCTGCCGAGGCCATCGAGAAGGCCGGCGGCAAGGCGCTGCCGCTGGTGGTCGATATCCGCGATGAAGCGAATGTCGAGGAAGCTGTGGCCAAGGCGGCCCAGCACTTTGGCGGTATTGATGCCGTGATCAACAATGCCTCGGCGATTTTCCCGATGAGCACGAAGGACACGCCGGTCAAGCGCTGGGATCTGATGCACCAGGTGAATGCGCGCGGTACCTATCTGGTCACCCAGAAATGCCTGCCGCATCTGGAACAATCGTCCAACCCGCACATTCTGGCCCTTTCACCGCCCTTGGACATGCAGGTGAAATGGTTTGCCCCGCATGTCGCCTATACCAGCGCCAAATACGGGATGAGCCTGTGTATTCTGGGCTGGTCCGGCGAGTTCAAGGGGAAAATCGCGGCCAATGCGATCTGGCCGCGCACCGCTGTTGCAACCGCCGCCATCGCCAATGTGCTGGCAGGCGAAGAAGCCTTCAAGAACTGCCGTAAACCGGACATTCTTGCGGATACGGCCTGGCATGTGCTGAACAAGCCGGCGGCGGAATTCACCGGGAATTTCCTGATTGATGACAGCTTCCTGGTGTCGGAAGGCGTCACCAATCTGGACCAGTATTCGGTGTCTCCCGGAGAGGAATTGCTGCCGGACTTTTTCGTACCGGACAACCCGCCGGCGCCGCCGGGGGTGAAGATCATGGACATTCAGCTGACGCACTGATCTGCCGTCCAAAAATGTGATTTGCGTTTTCTGTAAAACCGTCAATATGGACGCTGGAGCGTCGTACTCTGCGGACGTTTGAGTCCGCTGGTCATTATGGGTCTGTCGACGCAGACGCCCTGGCGTTCGACCTGACATGTTACTGATTGATACCTATGCCGGCCCCAGCCATATTGAGGGCGTTGGCGTTTTTGCAGCCCAGCCTGTCCGAAAAGGCGCGCGTGTCTGGACCCTGGATCTCGGCATTGATCGCCTGATCTCTGCAGAGGAATTGGAACGGGCCAGCCCGGTCTTCCAGAAATTCGTCGAGCGCTATGCCTATTTCGATGCCGGCCTTGGCGGATATCTGCTGGATGGCGATCATTCCCGCTTCCTCAATCACAGCGATGATGCCTTGATCGAGTTTCGCAGCGATGGCGACGGATATGCTCGCCGGGCCATCCGCCGCGGCCAGGAACTGACCTGCAATTACAGTGAATTCATGCCGCAGCTGGTGATCCTCCCGTCACGGGTCGGGGATTTTCAGGCCAAACGCCTTTAAAGCGCTTTGACCTGACCGGCAGGACCGCTAGATCAGCGGTCATGAAAACGGTCATCCTCACCTCGCATGCCGGTTTCCAGCACCGTGTTCCGCCGCCGCATTCCGAATCTCCGGAGCGGCTGGGCGCTGTACTGGATGCTTTCGAAGCCAGTGCGGCAATCCGCGGCTTGCCGAGGATCGACGCCCGTCGCGCGACGCGTGAGGAAATCTCCCGTTTCCATAGCCCGGCGCATGTCGACATGGTCTTCAATGGTGAACCCGCCAGCCATGAAGCCTTTCACGGTTTTGATTTTGACACCTTCATGTCGCGCGGATCGCTGGAGGCCGCGCTGTGCGGCGCGGGAGCCGCGGTCCAGGCCGTAGACAAGGTGATGGCGGGCGAGGCCGAAGCGGCTTTTTGCGCAACGCGCCCGCCGGGCCATCATGCCGAACGTGACCGGCCGATGGGCTTTTGTCTTTTCAACAATATCGCCATTGCTGCCCTGCATGCGCTGGACGGGCATGGGCTGTCGCGCGTCGCCATTATCGATATTGATGTGCACCACGGGAACGGATCCCAGGAGCTGGCCGAAACCGAACCGCGTGTAGTCTTCGGCTCCATTCATGAATCGCCGCTCTATCCGGGGACTGGCCATGAGCACGAGACGGGGCTGAACGGCAATGTCATCAACGTCACGGTCGGCGGCGGCACCGGAGGCGAAATCTGGCAGCGCAGGCTGGATGAAGAGTTGATTCCTGCGGTGGAAGCGCAGCAGCCGGAACTGATCCTGGTGTCCGCCGGTTTCGACGGACACGAGGCGGACCCGCTGGCCGGGCTGATGCTGGAGGAAGCGGACTTTGCCCATGCGGCCCGCTCGCTTGCACAGCTTTCTCAACGCATAGCGTCTTCACGGCTTGTGTGTTGTCTGGAGGGCGGTTACGAACTTGGCGCGCTGGGGCGTTCCGCCACGGCCTTTGTCGAAACCTTGCTGGCGAGTTAGGGGGCTTGCCGGTAACGGCCCGTCCGCCCCCCGATCTGAACTTATGACCGATCCGAATCATCCAACCGAACCGGTTTGCGGTTCCATCACCATTGCGCGGCACGGCATGCCCGATGCTGATCGCACGGTGAAAATTGACTGGGAAGGTTATGAGCACTGGTGGAAGGGCTATGATGCGGCGGGCCTGGCGCCGGGCCAGGAGCCACCGGATGAGCTGGTGCAGGCCGCTGCCGAGGCCCGCGTCGTGTTTGCCAGTTCCCTGCCACGGGCTATCGAGACCGCCCGCGCCGCCGCACCCGATCGCCGGCTGGTGATTGATCCGGACTTTGTCGAGGCGCCATTGCCGCCACCGCAAATGTCGGGAACGCTGAAGCCCGGAACCTGGGGCGTTTATGCCCGGATATTCTGGTGGCTGGGTTTCTCACGCGGGCTTGAAACGCGGCGTGAGGCCGAGTTGCGGGCTGAACGTGCTGCTGACAAGCTGGTGATTGCCGCCGAAGAGGGCAATGTTGTCCTGTGTGCCCATGGCTGGTTCAACCGGATGCTGCGTCCGGCTCTGAAACGGCGTGGCTGGAGATGCGTGCAGGATGGCGGAGACACCTATTGGTCCAACCGCCGCTATGAAAAAATTCGCTAGGTGCGCCGGATTGCGGTCCGCATAGCGCCTGCCTAATGTGACGTCCGTCTAACAGGAGCCGACCCTTGTCCGATGCTGGCCCAAAAATAGAAGACATGAGCTTTGAAGCCGCACTGGCCGAGCTGGAAACGATCGTCCAGCAGCTGGAATCCGGTGATGTCGAGCTCGAGAAATCCATTGCCATCTACGAGCGCGGTGCGGCGTTGAAAGCGCATTGCGAGAAGAAGCTCCGCGAAGCCGAATTGAAGGTCGAAAAGATCGTTCTCGACGATAGCGGCAATGCGCGCACCGAAGATGCAGATCTTGCCTGATGGACGATTTTCGCGCGCTGCTGGCTGAGACCGCCGACCGCGTCACTGTCGCCATGGACGCTTTGCTGCCGCGCGCAAACGGGCCGGAAGCGCGTGTTATCTCGGCGATGCGATATGCCGCGCTGGGGCCGGGCAAGCGCTTGCGTCCCTTCATCGCGATCGAGGCTGGCCGGATGATTGGCGCTGACGAGACGGGTCTTTTGCGCGTTGCAACGGCGATTGAATGCATTCATGCCTATTCGCTGGTGCATGACGATTTGCCCTGCATGGACGATGATGATGTCCGGCGTGGCCGTCCGACCGTGCACAAGGAATATGATGAGGCAACTGCGGTACTGGCTGGCGATGCGCTGCAGACCTTCGCCTTTGAACTGCTGGCCGATCCGGATACGGACGCGAATCCCAACCGTCGCCTCGAGCTGATAACGAAACTGGCTCAGGCGTCCGGTGCAAAAGGCATGGTCGGCGGGCAGATGATTGATATGAGCGCCGACCGGATCGATGCCGATATCAATATCATTACGCGCATGCAGCGTATGAAGACCGGTGCGCTGATCGCCTTTGCGGCGGAAGCAGGGGCAATACTGTCTGGAGCGACAAAGGATGACCGGCGTGCTCTCGAAGGCTATGCGCACGATGTTGGCCTTGCTTTCCAGATCCGCGATGACCTCCTGGATGCCGAAGGCAGTCTGGATGAAACCGGCAAAGCGGTCGGCAAGGACGAAAATCAAGGCAAGGCCACTTTTGTGACCATTCTTGGCCTTGAAGGCGCGCGAGACAGGGCGCGTCGTCTTGCCGCGCAAGCCAAGGATCACCTTGAACCTTTCGGTGAAAGTGCAAAGCTTTTGCGACGCGCGGCCGATTATGTGCTTGAACGGCGCTCGTGAACGAAGGAAACGAATTCGAATGGCTGTAGAAACCCCGATCCTCGATGGCGTGAACACGCCCGACGACCTCAAGGGGATGCCGCTCGAGCGTTTGCGGCTTCTGGCTGATGATGTGCGCGCCGAGACCATTGATGCCGTTTCCACCACGGGTGGCCATCTGGGCGCCGGGCTAGGCGTGGTCGAGCTGACCGTCGCGCTGCACCATGTCTTCGATACACCCAAGGACGTGCTGATCTGGGATGTCGGCCATCAATGCTATCCGCACAAGATACTGACGGGACGCCGTGACCGGATCCGGACGTTGCGGCAGGGCGGTGGCCTGTCGGGTTTCACGAAGCGGTCGGAAAGTGAATACGATCCTTTCGGCGCGGCTCATGCCTCTACATCGATATCTGCAGCGCTGGGTTTCACCGTAGCGCGCGATCTGAAGTCCGAAGACCAGAATGTTATCGCTGTCATCGGTGATGGTTCGATGTCGGCAGGCATGGCCTATGAGGCGATGAATAATGCCGGGGCGATGGCCAAGAAAATGGTCGTCATCCTCAATGACAACGACATGTCGATTGCACCGCCCGTTGGTGCAATGAGCCATTATTTCGCGAAGCTGGTCTCGTCGCGCGGATATCGTTCCTTCCGCAAGATGGGCAAAGCAGTCGCCAAGGCTGTGGGCCTCGAAAAGACGATCCGCAAGGCCGAGGAATATGCCCATGGCATGGCGGTTGGTGGCACTCTGTTCGAGGAAATGGGCTTTTACTATGTCGGCCCGATCGACGGTCACGATCTGGAAGCCCTGACCCAGGTGCTGAAGAATGTGAAGGAATTCGATCGGGGCCCTGTCCTCGTCCATGTGGTGACACAGAAGGGCAAGGGCTATGCGCCGGCGGAAGCGTCGGACGACAAGTATCACGGCGTTTCCAAGTTCAATGTCATCACTGGCGAGCAAAAGAAGTCTGCTGGCGGGCCACCCAGCTATACCAAGGTCTTTGCCCAGTCGCTGATCAAGGAAGCGAGGCGTGATGAGCGTATCTGCGCCGTCACCGCCGCAATGCCGGGTGGCACGGGGCTTGACCTGTTTGGCGAAGCGTTTCCGGAGCGGACCTTTGATGTGGGTATCGCCGAACAGCACGCTGTAACCTTTGCCGGCGGTCTCGCAGCAGCAGGAATGAAGCCGTTTGCGGCCATTTATTCGACTTTCCTGCAGCGCGGCTATGATCAGGTCGTCCATGATGTGGCGATCCAGAAACTGCCTGTGCGCTTTGCCATCGACCGGGCAGGTCTTGTCGGCGCTGACGGTGCGACCCATGCGGGATCCTTCGATATCGGTTATCTGGGCGCGCTGCCGGGCTTTGTGCTGATGGCTGCCGCGGACGAGGCCGAGCTCGCCCGCATGGTTGCCACTTCGGTTGAAATCGATGACCGGCCGAGCGGATTCCGCTATCCCCGCGGCTCCGGCATCGGCCTTGATATTCCGGAAATTGCCGCGCCGCTGGAAATCGGCAAGGGCCGGATTGTCCGCGAAGGTACTCAGATTGCGCTGGTGTCGCTGGGCGGGCGCCTGCAGGAAGCGCTGAAGGCTGCGGACGAACTGGCGGCCAGAGGCCTCTCGACGACGGTGGCTGATGCCCGCTTCGCCAAGCCGCTGGATGAAGACCTTCTGACCCGCCTGGCGCGCGAACATGAAGTTGTCATTACCATTGAAGAGGGCGCCCGCGGCGGTTTCGGGGCCTTCGTTCTGCACTTCTATGCCGAACGCGGTGCTCTGGATCAGGGTCTGAAGATACGGACCATGACGCTGCCGGATGTTTTCCAGGATCAGGACACGCCCGAGCGCATGTATGACGAGGCCGGTCTGAACGCGCCGCACATCGTGGCCTGTGCACTGGATGCGCTGGGCCGAAATGAAGAGGCTGCGGCGGTCATCGGTGCCGCCCAATAGCGGTGAGCAAGTCCCGCCTCGACGTCTATCTGGTCGAACACTGCCAATTCGAAAGCCGTGCACGTGCCCGCGAAGCCATTGAGGCGGGCCTTGTCAGGCTTGACGGCAAGGTGGTACGCAAGGCGTCCACGCCGGTTACCGGCGGGGCGCGGGTCGAGGCCGAAGCTCTGCATCCCTTTGTCAGCCGTGCTGCGCTGAAGCTGAAGAAAGCGCTGGAGACATTTGATGTCGCGGTCGCTGGAAAGCACTGTCTGGATATCGGCACATCAACTGGTGGCTTCGTGGAGGTCCTGCTGGAAGCGGGGGCGGCGCGTGTCATCGGCGTTGATGTCGGATCCGGCCAGTTGCATCCCCGTCTTCGCGAGGATGAACGCGTCACCTCGCTGGAAGCTCAGGATGCACGCGATCTGACAGAATCGATGGTCGGGAGACCGGCGGTCATCACCTGCGATGCCAGCTTTATCGGCCTCGCCAAGGTCATTGAAATTCCGTTGTCTCTGGCAGCCGATCCGTGTGACCTGATCGCCCTGTTCAAACCGCAATTCGAGGTCGGACGGTCAGCCGTCGGAAAAGGCGGTATTGTAAAGGACAACGCCGCCCTGCAGGCGGCGCTGGAAAGGTTCCGTATCTGGCTGAACGGCCGCTACGGATTTGAAATTCGTAAGGTGACCGACAGTCCGATAAAAGGCGGGGATGGAAACCGTGAGTTTCTCATCCACGCCCGCAAGGGATAGTTACCGGGCCGGACGCCAGATGCCGTCGATGCCCTGGCACATATAGACCTCGTTGGCCGTTACCGAGCCATACTGGTTCTGGCTGCGCGTGGTCATCCAGCGGCAATTGCCGGTTTGCGGCGTAGCGGTCTGGTAGACACGCGGCTGGGTTGCCGGAGCTCCGGCCAGGCCCTCATTACCGTAATAGACGTTATTATTGTACGGATCCTGGTAATTGTACGGATCCTGATAATAGCCGTCATTGTTGCTGTAGGGCTGGTTATATCCGTAATCCGTCTGGCTGTAGCTATTGTCGTAATACGGGTCCTGATAGCCGTAATTGTCGCCATAATAACCGGTATCACGATTGCGATAGTCCGGCCCGCAGGGTTGACCACCGGCCACGCCTGCACCGACGAGCGCGCCAAGACCGGCACCGGCGACAACGGCGACATCATTGTCATGGCGTTGTTCATACCGGCGGCCCCGGTGGTAGCCACGGCCACCACGTCCGCGATAACCCCGATAACCGCCATGATGGCGGCCGCGGTAATTGTCGCGATCATCGATCTCGTCTTCGATCTCGGCGCCGAGCACGCCACCGATAATGGCTCCGACAATGGCGCCGGCGACCTGACGGCCCTGACGGTTGTTCTCGCAATCGGCCTGGGACTGATACTGGGTCTGCGCCTGGGCAGCCGGCACAAGCACGATCGCCGAAGCGGCAGAAACGAGGAGGGTGCGGATACCGATCATTTGACTTCTCCGATTTCAAAGCCGGACATTTCCGGCGTTGCTTCAACTTCTATGCCAGTCGTGATGAGCCCAGCATGAACAAAAAGCCGGCTCCTGTTCAGGAACCGGCTTTCTGCTCGCTCAGGGCTGAGACCTACTGGCGGCTTGCGACCTGCCAGCGTCCGTAAGCATCCTGGCACATGCGGACTTCGTCGATGACGTAGCTGCCGTCCGGCATGTAGATTTCGGCATCACCCCAGCGGCAACGGCGGCCACCGTAATTGTAATAATCACGGGCGGTCACGATACCGCGCACACCGGTGTACGGGTTGTGCCAGTAATAGGGCGAGCCGTTGGTGAAGGAGTAGCTGACCGCATAATGAAGCTGGCCGCGGTCACAATCATTCAGGGCCGAACCCAGGCCGGCTCCGAAGAAGCCGCCAATCAGTGCGCCTGCGGCGTCATCATCTGCTACAGCGGCACCGAAAAGGGCACCGAGAATGGCACCGGCCAGGACCTGATCACCGTTGGAACGGCAGCCCCGGTCATAATAGTGCCAGTTATTGTAGCGGTTATAGCCGGCATCGTAATAGCGCGTGTGGTAATGCCATGACGTACGGGCCGGCCGGCGATAGTTCCGGTAATAGGACCGGGCATCGTACTGGCCGTTCACATAGCCGCGGCGATAGGCACCGGCGCGGCCACCCCTGTTGGTATAGCGGCCATTGCGATAACCATTCCGATAGGCATCCCGACGGCCATTATAGCCCCGGTAGCCGTTGTGACGACTACGCCGGGCATCTCGGCCATCACGTACACCGTTGCGGTAAGCCGTGCCGCGACCATTGCGCTGGTCACGAATTCCATTGCGCTGACCGGTGCGGCCATCGCGCCATCCGTCACGATAGGCATCCCTGCGTCCGCCGTTCGCGCCGGAGCCGCGGAATGTGTTACCGCCGCGATTACCACCACGGGCACCATAGCCTCCGCGATTTCCACCGCGGGCACCCTGGCCATCACGTCCACCGCGATTGCCGCCGCGTGCGCCGGGGCCACCGGCACCGCCGCGATTGCCGCCGCGTGCGCCCCGTCCGTCGCCACCGCCACGGCCTTCATGACGGCTGAAACCACCGCTTTCATTGGGAAGCGTACCGACCGTCCGGCGTCCTCCTCCGCT
>NZ_JAZDRP010000029.1:0-413 GCF_036330345.1 Hyphobacterium lacteum | reverse complement strand
AGAACGTCATATTCAGCATCGAAGAAGCCGGAATAGACTTCCATCGGCGTGACCATGTAGGAGCGCGCCGCGAAGTTATAGCCGTCAGCCGGCGTGAACGCACGCAGCGTGTTCGTGTTCGGATCAAGGATGACGCCGCCGCCACCATTGATGCCGGCCACAACACCCGGACCCGATGCAAAGATCTGACCCGGATAGGCCGTACCCGAACCACCACAGATCAGCTGGCCACCGACTTCTGCCCACGGACAAGCCGAGAACGGACGGTCGCCCTGGCGGATCGTGCCACGGTCGAAATATTCGAGGTTACCGGTGAAACGGCCACCGTCGAAGGAGCGGCCGAAGGTCGCGCCATAACGGTAGATCTGGCCGTCGCCTTCCGAGGTCACATCATATTGAGCAAACAGCTCGAC
>NZ_JAZDRP010000028.1:0-462 GCF_036330345.1 Hyphobacterium lacteum | reverse complement strand
GTCAGCCGCGGGTGTGATGGTGGCGGTGTAGGTGGTGCCGGATCCAGAGAGGTTGGAAGCCGCACCATTGCCAACGGAGATCTCGCCCAGCGCAAGGCCCGTGACACTCTCAGAGAAAGTGAAGGTGGCGGTAAAAGCGCCAGAGACCGGCCCCGCTGGACCGGTAATGGCCAGCGTGGGTCTGTCACCATCATTGGTAACTGAGAACTGGGTAGCCGCTGTGTTGCTATTCCCGGCGGCGTCCTGGGCGACGTTGGCCGCGACATTGACGGTGACCTGGCCATCAGCTGTGGGCGTGATGGTGGCGGTATAGAATGAGCCCGACCCTTGAAGGTTGGAGGCTGACCCATTGCCCACGGAAATCTCGCCCAGCGTAAAACCTGTGACATCTTCAGAGAAAGTGAAGCTGGCCGTAAACGCCCCAGAAACCGGACCCGAAGGACCAGATATCGAAAGCGTGGG
>NZ_JAZDRP010000027.1:0-623 GCF_036330345.1 Hyphobacterium lacteum | reverse complement strand
ACCACGACGGCATTGTTGGCCTCTGCGAGTGAGGTTTATGCGGGCTTGCCGGTGACACTGACCGTGACTGTGTCGAGCGAAGGCGACGTACCAACGGGATCGGTCTCGATCGCACAATGTGATCGCAACTGCGACACCAGCCCCTTCACGACGATTGGGACAGTTGAACTTATCGATGGTGAGGCCAGCTTCACAACGAACCCGTTGACTGGACCGAACTATCCCGATGACAGCCGGACCTATTCCTTCCGGGCCACCTATCTGGGGGATGACAACTACTCGCAGAGCCAGTCAGGTCTCGTTGAGGTTACCGCCACGCCTAACGCCACCACGACGGTCGTTACCTCCGACATCAACCCCAGCTCCCTGGGCGAAGCGGTCACTTTCACCGCTACCGTCACCTCGCAGACGGGCCCTGCCTTCATAAGCAGCTCTGCGCCGTCCAGCGTCACTTTCTTCAATGGTGACACAACCATCGGCTCCGCCGGGATCAGCAATGGAGCCAACGAGTTCGGCTCAGGCAATGTCGCTATCCTGACGACCGATCAACTACCGACCGGAACACACAACATCACCGCAAGGCTCCAAACCAATGAGCCCAACTTCCTCCCAAGCACGTCAGA
>NZ_JAZDRP010000026.1:0-624 GCF_036330345.1 Hyphobacterium lacteum | reverse complement strand
ATCACGGCGGCGCTCATAACCGACAGCCCAGCCGATCGGACCGCCCGGCAGAGCCAGACCGCCGAGATCACCCGACATGTTGGCCTGGAAGGACAGACGCGACTGGCGCGAGACCGGCGAGTGGCGAACCAGGAAGTAGTCCGCAATTTCGTCGGTCAGCGTTCCGGTGCGGAACGGGTCCCAGATCAGGTTGGCAGGCGTCTGACAGGCACCGGCAGCGATGGAGGCCGGGTCATTACAGAGCACTTCTGCAGCACGGATCGGGTTGGCCTGACCGTCGACGACGCGAGCATCAACATAGCGGCCATAGGACAGCGAGGTATCCCAGAAGATACCGGCCGGCAGCGTACCTTCGAAGCCGAAGACACCACGCCAGGACGAAGCGTCCTGCGTGAAGAAGCGGCCCGATTCGAGTTCCGCCAGACGGCGGGCGACGAAGACAGCTTCACCGGTCGGGTTGTTCGGGTGGAAGGCCGGAACAAGCGGGAACCAGAAGGTACCCACCGGAGCCATCTGCTGCTGCGAGGAACGCTGGGCGAACATGAATTCACCAAACGCCGTCACATCACCGAAGCGATCCGAGGACAGAACGTCATATTCAGCATCGAAGAAGCCGGAATAGAC
>NZ_JAZDRP010000025.1:0-624 GCF_036330345.1 Hyphobacterium lacteum | reverse complement strand
ATCACGGCGGCGCTCATAACCGACAGCCCAGCCGATCGGACCGCCCGGCAGAGCCAGACCGCCGAGATCACCCGACATGTTGGCCTGGAAGGACATCCGCGTTTGACGCGAGACCGGCGAGTGGCGAACCAGGAAGTAGTTCGCAATCGTGTCGGACAGCGTTCCGGTGCGGAACGGGTCCCAGATCAGGTTGGCAGGCGTCTGACAGGCACCGGCAGCGATGGAGGCCGGGTCGTTACAGAGCACTTGTGCGGCACGGACCGGGTTGGCCTGACCGTCAACAACCTGAGCATCAACATAGCGGCCATAGGACAGCGAGGTATCCCAGAAGATACCGGCCGGCAGCGTACCTTCGAAGCCGAAGATACCACGCCAGGACGAAGCGTCCTGCGTGAAGAAGCGGCCCGATTCGAGTTCCGCCAGACGGCGGGCGACGAAGACATCTTCACCGGTCGGGTTGTTCGGGTGGAAGGCCGGAACAAGCGGGAACCAGAAGGTACCCACCGGAGCCAGCTGCTGCTGCGAGGAGCGCTGGGCGAACATGAATTCACCAAACGCCGTCACATCACCGAAGCGATCCGAGGACAGAACGTCATATTCAGCATCGAAGAAGCCGGAATAGAC
>NZ_JAZDRP010000024.1:0-630 GCF_036330345.1 Hyphobacterium lacteum | reverse complement strand
CTTGCCTGAGGGCGAAAACGACATCTCAGCCCAGTTCATTTACGCGGAAGGACTGTTTGCCCGCTCGCCCGTAACCACCCTCACGCAAACAGTCGACGCAACCTCACCGACACTGAATATTGCCGGTCCAATCGGCTCCACTTCTGGTGCATTCGCAACGGCTTTTACGTTTTCAGAAAGTGTCGGCGGTTTCACGCTTGCCGATATCATTGTCGGCAATGGCACCGCCTCTAACCTCTCTGGCTCTGGCACCACCTACACCGCCACCATCACACCCACAGCGGACGGCCAGGTTACCGTCGATGTCGCAGCTGGTGCTGCTCAGGACGCCGCGGGTAACCTCAGCACTGCAAGCAACCAGTTTTCTGTAATCAGCGACACGACATCACCCTCGCTTACCATTACCGGCCCGGCGGGTCCTGTTTCGGGGGCATTTGTCGCCACCTTCACCTTCTCTGAAGGCGTCACAGGCTTTGAGCTGAGCGATATCGCCGTCGGCAATGGATCCGCCTCTAATCTCTCTGGTTTAGGAACGACCTACACCGCCACCATCACACCCACAGCGGACGGCCAGGTTACCGTCGATGTCCCCGCCAACAGCGCCCAAGACGCCGCAGGCAACGACAACAC
>NZ_JAZDRP010000023.1:0-648 GCF_036330345.1 Hyphobacterium lacteum | reverse complement strand
GTCAGCCGCGGGTGTGATGGTGGCGGTGTAGGTGGTGCCGGATCCAGAGAGGTTGGAAGCCGCACCATTGCCAACGGAGATCTCGCCCAGCGCAAAGCCCGTGACACTCTCAGAGAAAGTGAAGGTGGCGGTAAAAGCGCCAGAGACCGGCCCCGCTGGACCGGTAATGGCCAGCGTGGGTCTGTCGCTATCATTCGTCACTGAGAACTGGGTGGCGGCTATGTTGCCATTACCAGCTGTGTCCTGGGCGATATTGGCGGAGACATTGACAGTGACCTGGCCGTCCGAGGCCGGTGTAATGGTGGCGGTGTAGGTGGTGCCGGCGCCAGACAAGTTCGAGGCGGCGCCATTGCCCACCGAGATGTCACCGAGTGCAAAGCCCGAAACCACTTCAGAGAAGGTGAAGCTTGCGGTAAAGGCGCCAGAGACCGGTCCTGCCGGACCCATAATCGACACGGTCGGTGTGGTCTGATCGTTGATGACCGAAAACTGATTAGAGGCCGTATTCTGGTTGCCGGCAGAGTCCTGTGCAGATCCAGCGCCAACCTCAATCGTGACCTGGCCGTCAGCCGCGGGTGTGATGGTGGCGGTGTAGGTGGTGCCGGATCCAGAGAGGTTGGAAGCCGCACCATTGCCAACGGAGATCTC
>NZ_JAZDRP010000022.1:0-660 GCF_036330345.1 Hyphobacterium lacteum | reverse complement strand
ACACGTCGACGAGTTTATCGGTGTCGTCTTCATCTATCCGTGCGGGGCGGCCGGTAACGTTGACTGTTGATGTATCCAGCGATGGCGGAACACCCACCGGCCAGGTTCGGATCGAAAGCTGTTCGAGTGAGGGCTACGGCCCCACATATGCTGCTTGTAACTATCAGGCTTTAACCACGCTCAACCTAACCAATGGTCAGGCCACATTCGATACATCAGCGCTCATCGTGAATGGCAGCCACTACGACATCAACATCGAAAGCCTTCATCGTTTCAGAGCCACATATCTGGGTGATCAGGCGTTTTCAGCCAGTCAATCAGATGAGCAGGCCGTTATCGTTCAGATGAACGAGACAGTGGTCGCCCTGACCTCCAACAACAACCCCAGCAGCTTACTAGAAGATGTCACCTTTACCGCCACGGTAACTTCACCCACGTGGGATAATATCGACCTGACTAACAATAATGGCGCTAATGAGCCTCGCATCATCTTTAGAAATAACGGCGTTTTGATTGGCGTCCTTAACTTCAATGGCGGCAACCAAGTCTCGCTGACACTCGACAACTTGCCTGAGGGCGAAAACGACATCTCAGCCCAGTTCATTTACGCGGAAGGACTGTTTGCCCGCTCGCCCGTAACCACCCTCACGCAAACAGTCG
>NZ_JAZDRP010000021.1:0-800 GCF_036330345.1 Hyphobacterium lacteum | reverse complement strand
GGTGAGGTCCGTCTGCCGGTCCTGTCCGGTTCGGAATTTGCCGAGCTGCTGGCCTTCGAACTCTCGGCTCGTTCCTCGTCCTATGACGTGACGGGTACCGGTGTTCAATCGTCCTTCGATGCCAATACCTATGCCATCAAGGGTGAGTGGGCTCCGAACGACCAGGTTCGTGTCCGTGCCTCGTTCTCGACGGGCTTCCGGGCTCCGGCAATCGGCGAGCTGTTCGCGCCGCAGGCTCAGGCGGCTGTTCAGTACACCGATCCGTGTGTGAACTACGGCACGTCGGGTGCGAACGCGACGGTTGTGGCCAACTGTCAGGCTGACGGCCTGCCGGGTACCTTCTCTCTGACCTCGACGCAGGCTTCGGCCGTTACCGGTGGTAACCCGACCCTGCAGCCGGAAGAATCGGAAGGTTTCACGGTCGGTGTGGTGTTCACGCCGTCGGGTACTCCGATCCTCGAGGACTTCACCTTCAGCGCCGACTACTTCTCGTTTGAAGTGACGGATGCCATCGGTTCGGCCGACGTGAACACGATCGTCGGCTCGTGCTACAACTCGCCTAACTTCACTGATCCGCTCTGCGCCCTTATCGCAGGTCCGGGCTATTCGGGTGTTGGCGGTACGCCGCTGGCGGCTCCGTATCCGGGGCCGGGTGGTGCTCGCCGTTCGGCTGTCGGTGTTGTGGCCGGTGTTCTGACCACGAATGCGAACCTGTCGACCTATGAGACGTCGGGTGTCGATTTCTCGATCGATTACTCGGGTCCGACCTTCGACATCTTCAACACGAACGCTCAGTTCGT
>NZ_JAZDRP010000020.1:0-800 GCF_036330345.1 Hyphobacterium lacteum | reverse complement strand
GGTGAGGTCCGTCTGCCGGTCCTGTCCGGTTCGGAATTTGCCGAGCTGCTGGCCTTCGAACTCTCGGCTCGTTCCTCGTCCTATGACGTGACGGGCACCGGTGTTCAATCGTCCTTCGATGCCAATACCTATGCCATCAAGGGTGAGTGGGCTCCGAACGATCAGGTTCGTGTCCGTGCCTCGTTCTCGACGGGCTTCCGGGCTCCGTCGATCGGCGAGCTGTTCGCTCCGCAGGCCCAGACGGCTGTTCAGTACACCGATCCGTGTGTGAACTACGGTACGTCGGGTGCTTCGGCGACGGTCGTCGCCAACTGTCAGGCTGACGGCCTGCCGCCGACCTTCACCCTGACCTCGACCCAGGCGTCGGGTGTTGTGGGTGGTAACCCGAACCTGCAGCCGGAAGAATCGGAAGGTTTCACGGTCGGTGTGGTGTTCACGCCGTCGGGTACCCCGATCCTCGAGGACTTCACCTTCAGCGCCGACTACTTCTCGTTTGAAGTGACCGGTGCCGTGGGCTCGGCCGACGTGAACACGATCGTGTCACAGTGCTACGGTTCTCCGAACTTCTCCGATCCGCTCTGCGCCCTCATCGCAGGTCCGGGCTATACGGGTGTGACCGGCTCTGCGCTGGCGGCTCCGTATCCGGGACCGGGTGGTGCTCGCCGTTCGGCTGTCGGTGTTGTGGCCGGTGTGCTGCTGACCAACGCGAACCTGTCGACCTATGAGACGTCGGGTGTCGATTTCTCGATCGATTACTCGGGTCCGACCTTCGACATCTTCAACACGAACGCTCAGTTCGT